>JADZBZ010000221.1 GCA_020851835.1 Acidobacteriota bacterium | reverse complement strand
CTGCCCGCCGCGGAGGTGGCGCCCGGTGTCATCGCGAGCGCCCTGGCCCGCGGGGAGATTGCCGAGGCCCTCGGGCGTGTCCTCGTGGGCGTGTTGTTCCTGCCCGGATTCCGCCTCGACGTCCTGTTGTTCGTGACGGGCCTCGTCCTTGAGCTCGGGCGGCCACGGCCCGCGTCCGCCCTGCTGGCCCGGCGCGCGCAGGCCATCCTGCCGGGCTATTGGCTCGGCACGCTCCTCGTCGCCGCAGTGATCGTGGCGTGTGCGCTCGCGCGTTCGATGGTCACCGGAGCGCCCTTTGAAGACGAAGTCCAATTCGGCTCACGCCTGGCGCGTGTCCCGTACGAGTTCGCACCCTCGCATCTCTTGTACGGCCTCTCCGTGATGGGACGCTTCACCTCGCCCGGTACCGTTCAGGTCGTCGCGCCTTCGTTGTGGTACATCGCGCTGATGGCGCAGTTCTACGTGGCCTATCCGGTCATGCGCGCCGTGCTGCGCCGGCTGGGTCCCGCGGCGTTTCTGGTCGCGTGCGGCGTCGTGATGGTGGGACTGCGGGTGCTATTGCTCACCGGGTGGCGCCTCGGCCCGTTCGACACCGCGTCGGCGCTGGCGGCGTTCCTGCCGTTTCGCCTGGTCTCGCCGGCGTTGGGCATGGTTGCGGCGCCGTGGTTCCGTCGCCGAGCCGGGGCCGGCGCTGCCCGTCTGCACTCGACCGTTGCCCTGGTGCCTGCGGTCCTGCTGTTGCTGCTCGCCGGCTGGATCGGTTCGGTGCTGCTGCCACCGGCCCGCCTCCTCGTCGTCATCGGCCCCTCCCTGGCCGTGGTTCCCGCGGTGATGGGACTCTGGGCGCTGGCATCCTGGGCCCTCGCCCGGCCCGGCCCAGCCCGGGTCCTGCTGTGGGCGGGGCGAACGTCGCTGGCGATGCTGGTGGTGCAGGACGCCCTGCGGTTCGTGGTCGGCACGGCGCAGTCGCTCGGGGCACCCCTGGCGCAGTGGATGTGGGTGTGTCTGCCCGTGTACGTGATGCTGACCATCGGGCTCACGAAGGCGTGGGCGCCGGTGTCGCAAGGCGTGACCGACTGGTGGCGAGCGGATGGGGCCGCGCGCGCCGCGGTGACGCTTCAGCCGTCCGATTCCTGACGGATGGGCCTTGCCGCGACCGCGGCGTGCCGCCCGGGCCATTGTCGAGACGGCTCGATTACAATACGCGGATGACTCTCCGTCTCGTGCTTGCCGCGTCCCTCGTCCTGGCCTTGGCGTCTGCGGCGTTTGCGCAGTCCAGGACCGGTCCCGCCGACACGTTCCGGCAGCTCGAAGAGATCCTGCCCACACCGAACGAGCAGCGCACCGCGTCGGGTGCGCCGGGCCGGTCGTACTGGCAACAGCGGGCCGACTACGACATGGACGTCGAACTCGACGACGTGAAGCAGCGCATCGTGGGCAAAGAGACGGTGACCTACTTCAACCAGTCGCCCGACGCGCTCACCTACGTGTGGCTGCAGCTCGATCAGAACCTGTTCCGCAAGGACTCCGACTCGAACCTCACGCAGACCGCGCCGTCGCTCGACAAGCCCACCTTCCAGACGCTCGACACGCTCGTGAATCGCGACTTCGACGGTGGCTATCAGATTGCCGCCGTGAAGGACGCGGCGGGCCAGCCGCTGCCGCACATCATCTCGAAGACGATGATGCGCGTGGACCTGCCGGTGCCGCTGGCGCCCGGCAAGAACGTGGTCTTCAGCGTGGAGTGGAGCTACAACATCAACAACGCGCGCCGCGTGGGCGGGCGGTCGGGCTACGAGTTCTTCCCGAAGGACGGCAACTACATCTACGAGATCGCCCAGTTCTTTCCGCGCCTGGCCGCCTACAACGACGTGAGCGGCTGGCAGCACAAGCAGTTCCTGGGCAGCGGCGAGTTCACGCTCGAGTTCGGCAACTACACGGTGCGCATCACCGCGCCGGACGATCACGTCGTGGGCGCCACCGGCGTGTTGCAGAACCCGAAGGACGTGCTGAGCGCCGCACAACTGCAGCGTCTCGAGCAGGCCGGGGCCTCCACGATGCCCGTGCTGATCGTGACGCCCGAAGAAGCGGCGGCGGCGGAAGCGGGGAAACCCGCCGGCAAGAAGACGTGGGTGTTCCACGCCGACAACGTGCGCGATTTTGGCTTCGCCTCATCGCGCAAGTTCATCTGGGACGCCCAGGGCCACAACGTGGACGACAACCCCGTGCTGGCGATGTCCTTCTACCCGAAGGAAGGCAACCCGCTGTGGGGCCAGTACTCCACCGCCGCCATCATCCACACCCTCAACACCTACTCGCGCTACTCGTTCTCCTATCCGTACCCGGTGGCGATCTCGGTGAACGGGCCCATCGGCGGCATGGAGTACCCGATGATCTGCTTCAACGGCCCGCGCCCTGAAGAGGACGGCACCTATCCGGCGCGCACCAAGTACGGACTCATCTCGGTGGTCATCCACGAGGTGGGCCACAACTTCTTCCCGATGGTGGTGAACAGCGACGAGCGCCAGTGGACCTGGATGGACGAGGGCATCAACTCGTTCCTGCAGTTCCTGACCGAGCAGGAATGGGAGGACAACTACCCGTCGCGTCGCGGCGAGCCCCGGAACGTCGTGGAGTACATGCTCGATCCGAACCAGGAGCCCATCATGACCAACTCCGAGTCGGTCAAGCAGTTGGGTAACAACGCGTACCTGAAGCCCGCCACCGCGCTCAACATCCTGCGCGAGACGGTGATGGGCCGCGAGCTGTTCGACTTCGCGTTCAAGGAATACGCTCGCCGCTGGAAGTTCAAGCGGCCGATGCCGGCCGATTTTTTCCGCACGATGGAAGACGCGTCGGCCGTGGACCTCGACTGGTTCTGGCGCGGCTGGTTCTATTCCACCGACCATACCGACATCTCGCTCGACGACGTGCGCCACTTCACGCTGAATACGGGCGACCCGGACATCGAGAAGGCCCTGCAGCGGAAGGAGCAGTCCGAGACCCCCAAGACCATCACGGCCGAGCGGTACGAGAACACACCCAAGGTGGTCGAGGGCAACCCGGCGCTCGCCGATTTCTACAACCGGTACGACCCGCTGGCGGTGACGCCGCAGGACCGCGAGGCGTATCAGACGTTCGTGGCGGGGCTGACCGAGCAGGAAAAGGCGCTGATCGGCGCCAACGAGAACTTCTACGTGATGGACTTCTCGAACGTGGGCGGGCTCGTGATGCCACTGATCCTGAAGCTCGACTACGCCGACGGGTCCACCGAGGAACTGCGCATCCCGGCCGAAATCTGGCGTCGCAACAACAAGCGCGTGTCGAAGCTGGTCGTGACCGACAAGGTGCTGGCGCAGATCACGCTCGATCCGAAACTCGAAACCGCCGATGCCGACCTGTCGAACAACTTCTTCCCGCGCCGGCCGGTGATGACGCGCTTCCAGATGTTCAAGCAGCAGCAACAGACCTCGCCCAACCCCATGCAGCAGCTCGAGAAGAAGAGCGACACCGATGCGCCGCGGCCGCAGGAGCCGTGACGGCAGGCGTGCCGCGAGGCCTCGCCTGCGGGTACGGGTCGCGCTCGTCGTCGCCCTGGCGTGCCTGGCGCCCGTGCTGGGCAGCGCGCACAAGTTCTACGTGAGTCTCACCGTGGCGGAGCACAACGCCGCCGAGAAGTCGCTCGAACTGACCATGCGGCTCTTCGCCGACGACCTCGAGGCCGCCGTGGCGCGCCAGGGCAGGGCGCTCAAGCACGGGCAGCCGGGATTCGACGAGGCGGTACTGGACTACGTGCGCCAGACGCTGGTGATTCGGCGTGCCGACGGCACGCCGGTGCCGCTCGCGTGGGTCGGACTCGAGAACAAGGTGGACGTGACGTGGGTCTACGTGGAGGCGAAGGGCGTGAGTGCCACGACCGGCTTCACGGTGCGGGATGCCGTTTTCGCGGAACTGTTCCCCGAGCAGGTGAACATGCTGCACGTCCATGACGCCCGCGGCCGGCGTGCCACCGACTTCCGCGCCGGGGACGGCTTCAAGCCGTTCTAGAGCCTAGAGCCGCTGCACCGCCCAGTACAGGCCCACCGCCGCGATGGCGACCGACAGCGGCACGACCACGCGCGCGCGATACCACCGGGCCTGGCGACACCAGCCGAGCGCGGCTACGAGCGCCGCGATCACCGTGAGTTGACCCGCCTCGACGCCCAGGTTGAAGGCCACCAGGGCCACGACGAGATCCTCGTCCGGCAACCCCAGGCTCTGCAGAGCGCCGGCAAATCCCAGGCCGTGCAGCAATCCGAAGACGAACGCGATGAGCGGCCGCCGCCAGTGGAAGCCGCGTGCCAGCAGGTTCTCGATCGCGATGGCGGCAATCGACAGTGCGATGAGCGGTTCGACCACCCCCGGCGCCACGTGCACCACGCCGAGCGTGGCCAGGGCCAGCGTCAGGGCGTGCGCCACGGTGAAGGCGCTGACCTGCCAGACGAGCGGACGGAATGCGGCCGTCGACAGGAACAGGCCCGCCACGAACAGCACGTGGTCGGCGCCGAGCGGCACGATGTGCTCGAAGCCGAGGCGGAAGTAGCTGGAAAACACGCGCCGCTATTTTAGTTGGCGAATCCAAAAACATGAACGCTATACACCAATTTGTCGAATGGATTGGGTCGTACGGATTCCGTGCATCGCCGTAACTCGTTGCAAGAACGTCACATCTCGTCCGATGACGAGTGGCACGGGAATTTCAAGTAAGTGTGTGTTTGGCCGTCTGAATAGTTCTTACATGCATGAGTCAAGGAGATAGGCGAATGAAGAGAAACAGCTGGCTCGTGGCCGTGCTGGTGGGGGCGTTGACGACGATCCTGCCGGGCGCGGCCGTGGCTCAAGTGGCCAATGTGGGCACGATTGAAGTGATTGCCGAGGATGCGGACGGCGGCCGACTGCCGGGCGTTACCGTGACGGCCACCGCGCCTGATACGGTGACGACGCGCACGGCGGTCACCGACGGCCGGGGCGTTGCGACGCTCGACGCGCTGGCGCCTTCGGCCCAGTACACCATCGTCACCGAGCTTTCGGGCTTCCAGAACCAGACCGTCAACAAGGTGCTGGTCCGCTCGGGTCAGACGGCCAGCTTGCGCGTCACTCTGGCCATTGCCGGCCTCACCGAGGCGGTGACCGTGACGGCCGCCACGCCTCTCGTGGACGTCAAGAGCGCGACGGCGGGCCAGGACATCACGCTCCAGCTCACCGAGTCGCTCCCGACCGGCCGCAGCTACCAGAGCTACCTGCAGCTCGTCCCAGGCGTGCTGCCCGACGACCAGACCAGCAGCGGCAACCCCGCCGCGCGGTCGGGTATGAACTACAGCGACATCGGCGGTAACTTCGGTGTGTCGTCCGACAACGTCTACTACTTTGATGCCATCAACGTCACCGACCCGGTGACCGGCACGTTCGGCGCGAACCTCAACACCGAGATCATCCAGGAACAGAAGGTGATCACGGGCGGCATTCCCGCGGAATACGTGGGCTCGGCGGGCCTCATCTCGAACGTGGTGAGCAAGTCGGGCAGCAATGCCTTCCACGGCTCGGTCAACTACTTCTTCCAGAACGGCGGCCTGGTGGCCGAAAACGAGCACGGCGCGTCCCAGGAGTTCTCGACCAAGGACAACGGCTACACGCTGGGCGGTCCGATCTTCCGCGACAAAGCGTGGTTCTTCGGCAGCTACCGCTACGTGAACCGCCAGGACGACGTGGCCACGCTCGACACCAACCAGTTCATGCGCTCGGTCGACAACACCCAGCACCAGGGCTTCGCCAAGGGCACGTGGGCGGCCACGCAGAACGACCTGCTCAGCTTCACCTACCTGAGCGACCCGACCACGATCACCGGCCGCCGCGACCGCGACATCACCAACGCGCGCGACCGCGGCCAGGACCAGGGCGGCGACCGCTACTCCGGTAACTACTCGCGCGTCTGGGGCTCGACGCTCATCGAGGTTGCGGCCAACAAGCACAACGGCGAGGTCTCGCAGAAGTCGGCCATCCGCCAGGCCAGCGTGACGGCGCTGTTCCAGCGGACCGATCCGCGCACCCTCGCGGACGAGCAGCTCGGCGGCTACGGCCAGGACCTGATCAACCAGCGCGACAACATCGGCGTCATGGCGACGGTGCAGCAGACGGTCGGGGCCCACACCCTCAAGGGCGGCTTCAACTGGGACAAGCACATCAACTTCCGCGACACGCTGTACGTTGATGGCGCGACCTACACCCAGCTGGCGGCGCGCTATGTCGGCGCCGGCATCCGGGCGGTGGACATCCCCGGCGGCAGCTGGAGCGGCCAGGATTTCGACGTGACCAACACGAGCGACTTCAACGGCTTCATCCGCACCGTCGACGCCCGTTCGGATCGCGCCCGCTACTACGCGGCGCTGGACCTGAACGGCGACGGGACGATCACCTCGGCCGAAGCCGGGCAGGCCATCGTCTTCAGCACCGCCGGCATCGACGGGACGGTCAACTACGACCGGACGTTCCAGGCCGCCACCGGCCCGCAGGAGACCTCGTCGAAGGGCCTCAGCTTCTTCGGCCAGGACCAGGTGACGTTCAACCGCCTCACGCTGAACCTGGGTGTCCGCGGCGAGCGCTGGGAGCACTTCGCCACGACCGGCGAGAACATCTTCACCTTCGACTGGATGTGGGCGCCGCGCCTGAGCGCCGTATACGATCTCAAGGGCGACGGCCGTCACAAGCTGTCGGCGTACTGGGGCCGGTACTACGACCCCATCCGCAACAACATGACGAACTTCGCGGGCACGCTCACCGGCTCGATTCTCGAGGAGCAGATCTACGTCCTCGGCGACTGGGTCACCTACCGCACGCGCGGCGGCCCGGCGGTCCAGGATGCGTTCTTCTCGCCCTCGACCAAGACGCCCTACACCGACGACCTGCAGTTCAGCTACGGCGTCGACCTCGGCAACAACATGAGCTTCGACGCGCTGTACTTCAACCGCCGGACGCGTGACATCCTCGAGGACTACGACCTCGAACTCTACGCGGAGCCGAGCGGCTACAGCAGCGATCCGAACGGCTACAAGGCGCCGGACACGTTGTTCCTCGGGTACGACTACTTCGGCTACGCCGCGAACCCCGGCTCGAATTTCGTCATCGGCACGCTGGCCGGCGGCAAGCGCAACTTCCAGGGTCTCGAGTTCGTGTTCCGCAAGCGCTTCGCGAACAACTGGCAGCTACTCAGCTCGTACAACTGGAACGACGGCAAGGGCAACACCAACTCGGACAGCAACGCCGACTTCCAGGGTGACGTGCTCTTCCTCGACCCGCGGGCGCCGTACCAGTACGGCACGCAGCCGGGCCTCATCAAGAACATCATCAAGGGCGCCGGCTCCTACACGTTCAACTTCGGGCTGCAGCTCGGCGCGACGCTGAGCTGGAACTCGGGCACGATCGCCAGCCGCACCTTCCTGTCGTCTGGTCGCAACCTGCCCATCCGCATTGCGACGGCCGACGCCTACACGTTCGGCGGCACGACGCAGCGCTGGCTGGCGCCGGATGCCGTGGGATCGCTCGAGAACCCCGCGTGGGGTCAGGTCGACCTCCGCGCTCAGTACGTGAAGGGCTTCGGCTCGACCAACGTCGAGTTCTTCGCGGACATCTTCAACGTGATGAACAACCAGAACCCGGTCCGCAACCAGGACCTGGTGGCTGGCTCGGGCGGCAACGCCTTCGGCGACCCCATCCAGTGGGTGCAGCCGCGGCGCGCGTTCCTCGGCGCCCGCTTCCGCTTCTAGTCGAGCGGACGTCGTGACAGTGAGCCGGGAGTGGGCCGCGCGGGCCCGCTCCCGGCTTTTTCTTTTCTGGTGCGCGACGCGTACGCCGAGCGTGCCCGGGTATGCTCCCGAAGTATGAGCGCTCGTAACGACCTGACACAGGCCCGGTTGCACTGGCGCACCCGGCTGATTGCGGCCAACCTGCACCCCCCATCTGGCTTCCATGCGCTGGCCCCGGCGGTGCATCGCGGATCGACCGTCGTCTTCGACCGCCTGGCCGAGGCGGTGGACGACTGGCAGCAGAAGGACCGCTACACCTACGGCCTCTACGGCACGCCGACGACGCTCGAACTCGGCCTGCGGATCGCGGCGCTCGACCAGTCGTACCACTGCTTCGTGGCGCCAGGGGGGCAGGCCGCGCTGGCGCTGGTGAACCTGGCGTACTGCCGCGCGGGATCGCACGTGCTGATTCCCGAGAGCGCCTACGGGCCCACGGTGGAGATGGGAGAGGACCTGCTTGGAGGCCTCGGCATCCACGTCGAGCGCTACCACCCGCTGATCGGCGCCGGCATCGTCGCCATGATTCGCCCCGATACGTCGTTGATCTGGTGTGAGAGCCCGGGCTCGATCACGATGGAAGTGCAGGATGTGCCGGCCATTGCGGCGGCGGCGCGGACGCGAGGCGTGGCCGTGGCGCTCGACAACACCTACGCGGCCGGCGTGCTCTTCGACGCGTTCGCTCACGGTGTGGACATCAGCGTACAGGCGCTGACGAAGTACGTGGGCGGGCACAGCGACCTGCTGCTCGGCGCCGTGTCGGTGGCGCACGAAGGAGCCTACGCGGCGGTCGGTCGCGCCTACCGGCTGATGGGCATGGCGGTGTCACCTGACGACTGCGCGATGGCGATTCGAGGCCTGCAGACGCTCGGCGTGCGGCTCGATCGACTCGAGCAAAGCACCCTCGAGGTCGCCCGCTGGCTGCAGGCGCGCCCCGAGGTGGCCACGGTACTGCACCCCGCGCTGCCGGACTGTCCGGGCCACGCCATCTGGACGCGTGATTTCACCGGGTCGGCGAGCGTGTTCTCCATCGTGCTGGCCGACGACTGGACGGCGGAGCGCACCGCCCGGTTCGTGGACGGCCTGCGCCTGTTCCGGATCGGCTTCAGTTGGGGCGGCGCGACGAGCCTCGTGATGGCGTACCCGGATCTGGCGCGGCTGGACGGGCGCCGGGAGCGCCTCGTACGCTTGAACGTCGGCCTGGAGGAGCCGGTCGATCTCATCGAGGATCTGGGGCAGGCGCTCGAGCGAGCCTGATGGTCGTCCGCAAACCAGGTGGATTGCCCGGGTGAGCCCATCCCGGGTACGCTCCGTGCGCGTATGACCCCCGCCGACGGACCGTCGCTGCGACGGCAACTGGGCCTGGCCGCCGTCACCGCGGTGGTCGCGGGCAACATGCTCGGGTCCGGCATCTTCTTCACGCCGGGCGAGCTGGCCGCGGTGGCCACCGACCCGTGGCAGGTCTACTTCTTCTGGGCCCTGTGCGGTGCCATCACGCTTTGCGGCGCGCTGGCACTGGCCGAGCTGACCACGCGCCTGCCGCGCGCGGGCGCCGCGTTCCACGTGATCGGCGATGCCTGGGGACCGTTCTGGGCATTTCTCACCGTCTGGATGCAGATGTGGGTGAGCGGTCCAGGGTCGGTGGCCGGTATCGCCATCGTGTTCGGTGAGTTCGTGGTGCTGCTCCTGGGCGACGGAGCCGTCTCTGCCCCGGTCGTCGGCGCCGGCGCCATCGCGGTCCTGGCCCTGGTCAACCTGCGCGGCGTGGAGTGGGGCGGCTGGACGCAGGTGGGCTTGACGGCGGCCAAGGTCGCCGGGCTGCTCGCGCTCGTGCTCGGCAGCCTGCTCCTGGCGGACGCGGCGCCCCCGCCGCCCTCGACCATCGCGGGTGAGACGTCCGGCTGGCTCGGGTTCATCCGCGTCGTCGGGCTCGGCGTTGCCGCGGTGCTCTTCACCTACGACGGGTGGGTGGATGTGGCCAACATGGCCGGCGAGGTACGCCGGCCTCGCCGATCGCTGCCCTGGGGACTGGCCCTCGGCGTGACGGGCATCAGCCTGCTCTATCTGCTGGTCAACTACGCCTACCTGCGAGTCGTGCCGCTCGAGGCCATGCGGGCCACGCCGACCACGGTGGCCAACCGGGTGGCAGAGGCGGCCTTTGGCGCGGCGGGTGGCAGCGCGCTGAACGCGCTCATCACGCTCTCCATCTTCGGCGCGCTCGGCGGGCTGGTGATGACGCAGCCGCGGCTCTTCTATGCGATGGCCACGCGGTACGAGCCCGCGGCCGGCCGTGCGGGCCTGGGGCCGTTCTTCCGCGGGCTGTCGCGGGTGTCTGGGACAACGGCGGTTCCGACCGGCGCGATCCTATTCTGTGCGGCGCTCTCGATCGTGGCCATCTTCTTCTTCGGATCGTTTTCGCGGCTCGTGACCTTCTTCGTCGTGCCACTGCAGCTCAGCAACATCCTGGTGGTGGCTGCGGTTTTCAGGCTACCCCGGGGCACACCGGGACCCGACGAGTACCGGACGCCGGGCTATCCACTCATCCCGCTCGTCTTCATCGCCGTCATGGCGATGTTCCTGGTGAGTGCCGTGGTGTACCAACCGGTGGACACGCTCATCGGCGTGGGCCTGACACTCACTGGCGTGCCGGTCTATCGCCGCCTGGCGCGGTCACCGGGCGCCTGAGATCCGCCAGCATCGGCAGGCCGTGCGCGATCAGGGCCAGGGAAAGGCGCCGATGTGCTGGATGGTCCGGGCCGCGTGCTCTGCGCCGCTTCGGAGGCTGGCTGGCACGTCCCGGGATCGCCAGTACTCGGCGAGGAAGGCCGCGGCGAAGCTGTCGCCGGCGCCAGTCGTGTCCACCACCCGCGGGGCGGCGACCGACGGGCACGCCAGGCGTTCGGGCCCGCCGAGCGCGAGGCTGCCGTGCGAGCCCAGCGTGACGACGAAGAGCCGGTGGTGACGGCGGGCGATTCGCTCGAGGTCGTCGATGAGTGCGAAGTGCGAGGCGTCGAGCCCGAAAAACGCCACGTCGATGCGGTGGGCACAGCGTGTGACGAACCCCGCCGGGTCGTCCACGTCGGAGAGGTCCAGGAAATCCACGGCGCGCAGGCCGCCGCACGGCGCCGACAGCATCGTCTCGAAGAACCCGTGAATCTGACGGTAGACGGGCATGACGAGCAGGTCGGCCGCTGCCACGAGCCTAAGCTGGCGGTCGCCGGGTCGCCAGCCGGCGAGGACGCCGGCCTCGTATCGGAGGAAGCGCTTCTCGCCCGACGGGTCCAGGTCGATGTACTGCACGGAGGTCCGGCCAGGGCGTTCGGCAATCTCGCCGTCGAGCCGTAGTCGCGCGAGGGCCGCCCTCACCAGCCGCGATTCCGCGTCGGTCCCGAGCGCTGTCAGCACCAGGACCTCGTCGCCGGGCGCAAAGGTCTCGCGTGCGTTGGCAGCGACATTGAGCGTGATGCCGCCGGGCCGATCGAGCCCGAGCCCGACGTAGCGGTCCACGCCGCAGTCCCCAGCGCAGATCACGCGCATGTCACGTTCCGGGCGACGGTCCGCCGGAGCGGGCGCGGCTCATGAGCCGCCGCACCCTTTCGACATCGACCACGTCTCCGGTCTTCAGGCTCGTGCCCACGATGGCGCCGTCGGCGGCGGCCATCAG
>JADZBZ010000220.1 GCA_020851835.1 Acidobacteriota bacterium | reverse complement strand
AGTGTGGCCAACCCGCTCCGGCGCAACATCGCCATCATCGCTCACGTCGACCACGGCAAGACCACGCTCGTGGACGCCATGTTCCGCCAGTCCGGCGTCTATCGCGCGAACGAGCGGATGGCCGAGCGCGCCATGGACAGCACTGACCTCGAGCGCGAGCGGGGCATCACGATTCTAGCCAAGAACACCGCCGTGCACTACGGCGAGACACTGATCAATATCGTGGACACGCCGGGACACGCCGACTTCGGGGGCGAAGTCGAGCGCGTACTCTCGATGGTGGACGGAGTGGTACTGCTCGTGGATGCGGCCGAGGGGCCGCTGCCGCAGACACGCTTCGTCCTGCGCAAGGCGTTCGAGCGCGGTCTGCCTCCGGTGGTCGTCATCAACAAGATCGATCGATCCGATGCGCGGCCGAAGGAGGTGCTCAACGAGGTGTACGACCTGTTCATCGACCTCGACGCCACCGAGGAGCAGATCGAATTTCCGGTTCTGTACACGAGCAGCCGTGCCGGCACGGCCACGACCGAACTCGAGAAACCGGGCGACACGCTCCGCCCGCTGTTCGACGCCATCCTGATGCACGTCCCGCCGCCGACGGGCGATCCGGCGGCGCCGCTCCAGATGCTGGTTTCCAACCTGGATTCGAGCGACTACCTCGGCCGCATCGCCATCGGCCGCATCTTCAACGGACGCGTGAAGCTGAACGACCCCATCGTCGTGCTCAAGCCCGATGGCACGGCGCAGGAGACGCGGGTGACCAAGCTCTTTGCCTTCGAAGGCCTCAAGCGCGTGGAGATCACCGAGGCCGCCGCCGGCGACATCGTCTGTCTGGCCGGCATCGAGAACATCAACATCGGCGAGACCATTGCCGTGCCCGACTACCGGGTTCCCCTCGCGGCCATCGCCGTAGACGAGCCCACCGTGTCGATGGTGTTCGGCATCAACACCTCGCCGATGGCCGGGCGCGACGGGCAGTACGTGACGTCCCGGCACCTCCGTGAGCGACTCGAGCGCGAACTGCTGGGCAACGTCTCGCTGCGCGTGGAGCCCACCGATACGCCCGAGCAGTTCAAGGTGCTGGGCCGGGGCGAGTTGCAGCTGGCCATCCTCATCGAGACGATGCGCCGTGAGGGTTTCGAGGTGCAGGTGTCGCGTCCCGAGATCGTCACCAAGGACATCGACGGCCAGCGCATGGAGCCCATCGAAGAGCTCGTCATCGACGTCGCCGAGGACTTCCAGGGTACGGTCATCTCCAACTGCGGGGCTCGCCGCGGCACCATGACCAAGATGGTGAACCACGGCAGCGGACGTGTGCGGCTCGAGTTCCGGATTCCCGCTCGCGGACTCATCGGGTTCCGGTCGCAGTTCCTGACCGATACCAGGGGCACCGGCATCATGAACCATCTCTTCGCGGGGTGGGAGCCCTGGGCGGGCCCCATTCCCGCCCGGGCGACCGGCGTACTCATCTCGGACCGGGCCGGTGTGGCGACGGCCTACGCCATGGCCAACCTGCAGGAGCGAGGCGTCATGCTCATCGAGCCGCAGACGGTGGTCTACGAGGGCATGATCGTGGCCGAGCACTCGCGCACCAACGACCTCGACGTGAACATCACCAAGGAAAAGAAGCAGACCAACATGCGCGCGTCCACGGCCGACGAGGCCATCCGCATCGTCCCGCCGCGGATCCTCGGCCTCGAGGGCGCCATCGAGTTCATCAACGACGATGAACTCGTCGAGGTCACCCCGTCCAGCATTCGCCTGCGCAAGAGGATCCTCCAGCACAACATGCGGCCGAGGAAGGAATAGCGGCCGGTGGCGGGGCGGCGGGTCACGACATGGAGACAAAAGCCACCCCGCACGCAGACTCGGTCGCCGTAAGTTGTTGATAAGGCTGAATCTGAACGAGAGCCGAGTTTTGCAGGCCCGGTAGGGTCATGCGGCTCTCCCGCCTCATCCTGCTTCTGTTCCTGGTCACCCAGTTGTGGGATGGGATCTTCACCTACGTGGCGGTTGACGCGCACGGCCTGGGTGCCGAGGGCAATGCCCTGATGGCCTCGTGGATGGCCATCATTGGCCCGGCGCCCACGCTGCTCGCGGCCAAACTGGGCGCCGCGGCCGGCGGCCTCTTGTTGTACGCGCGGGGCGTCCACGGCGCGCTGGCCGGTCTCACCGTCCTCTACGTCCTGGGTGCCATCGGGCCCTGGCTGGCCATCTACCGCGTGCCCTGATCCGCGCCCGGGGGATGCGGCAGCCAGGCCGTGACCGGCCTCATGGTGCACATCCTGGCACCAGCCCACAATATGTAGTGACTCTGCCGGTGGAAACCGCTACTATCTGTCACCTCCCAACCGGGGGACGAGCGGCGCCAGGGGAGTTTTCGGCGTCGAAGGAGAACAGATGGCCAAGAAAGCCAAGAAAGCCAAGAAAGCCAAGACCGCTAAGAAGGCTGTCAGGAAGGCTGCAAAGAAGGTCGTGAAGAAGGCAGCGAAGAAGAAGTCGGCGCGCAAGCCTAACGCCGCGTTCATGCGCCCGGTGACGCCGAGTGCGATGCTGGCGGCGGTGATTGGCGACAAGCCGGTGCCGCGCACCGAGGTCACCAAGAAGCTCTGGGTTTACATCAAGAAGAACGGGCTGCAGGACGCCAAGAACCGTCGCATGATCAACGCCGACGACAAGCTGAAGCCCATCTTCGGCGGCAAGAGCCAGGTCAGCATGTTCGACATGACCAAGCTCGTCGGCAAGCACCTCAAGTAAGACACCTCGGCGTTCGCGCCGCGTACAAGCCACGGAAACGTGGAACGACGGTCCCCGCCCGGGGAGGTCTCGTTCCACGCTTCCGTGGCTTGTGCGTTTTCTGCGGAGATCTGGTCGTGCCGTCCTCGACGGCAGGTGGTGTCCGCAGTCGGCCGCGAAGCGCCCCACCCTCCCGGCCTTTGCGCC
Source organism: Acidobacteriota bacterium (assembly GCA_020851835.1). Classification (GTDB taxonomy): domain Bacteria; phylum Acidobacteriota; class Vicinamibacteria; order Vicinamibacterales; family UBA2999; genus VFZN01. The sequence continues at coordinate 724 of JADZBZ010000220.1, read as the reverse complement.
CGGCGTCTTTGCACGTACACTGAACGTCCCTATGTCACACGCGTTGGAAGACCTGCGCCCGGCCCGCCTGTGGCGCCAGATGCCGCTCGATCAGAAACAGTCGGCCGCCGCGGCCTTCTGGGAGGATGAGCAGGCCGCGCTCGAACAGGCCGAGGCCGTTTCGCTCATCGCGCGGCAGATCAAATTCAGACCCAAGAGCGTCCTGGCCCTGCCCGTCGACAAGCAGGCGCGCCTCCTGGCCTCGATCGCGCAGGTCTCCGACCTGCTGGCCGCGCGACTCCTCGTCTCCTACCACCTGGCGCACCAGAGGCCGATGATGGGCGCATTCCTCGATGCCCTGGGCATCGCGCACGAGGATGGTCTCATCAAGGACGAATCGCCCACGGCGCCCGATGCCGCGACGCTCGACAAGGGCGTCGCCGCCCTCAAGGCCGCGTATCCGGCCGGCGACGTCGCCCGCTACTTCTGGACGCTGCTCTGGCAGGATCCGGAAACCTGGGGCGGGCTCGAAGGGCGGCCCGAGATGCAGCTTCCCTAGACCCTGCCGTGGCGCCGTTCGACCAGCACCTGTTCATCTGCACGAACCAGCGTCCCTCTGGCCACCCGCGCGGCTGCTGCGACCCCGACGCCAGCGACGCGCTCCAAAAGGCCTTCAAGAAGGCCCTCTCCAACCGCGGACTCTCACGCCGCATGCGCGCTAACCGCTCGGGGTGCCTCGACCAGT
>JADZBZ010000219.1 GCA_020851835.1 Acidobacteriota bacterium | reverse complement strand
GTCGCCAACCACGGCGCGTTCCAGCGCGAGTGCCAGAACCTGGTGCGGCGGGCGGATTCGCGCTTCGTGCTGGCGATTCTCGATGTGGACGACTTCAAAGGCGTCAACGATACGTACGGCCACGCCATCGGCGACCGCGTGCTGTTGACGCTCGCCCAAGGCTTGCGGCGCCGCTTGCGCGACGAGGACTTCGTCGCCCGCGTGGGCGGCGACGAATTCGTGGTCCTCATCAACAACTTCTCGCTGCGCCAGGCCGAAGCCCGGTTCGGCTCGGCCCTGAACACGGTCTTCGCCCCGCCAGAGGATGGCAGCGAACCGCTGCCTGTCGTACCGACGGTCAGCTGCGGACTGGCCGAATTCTCGGCCGGCGATACCTACGCCAGCCTGTACGAACGCGCTGACCAGGCACTCTACACGGCCAAGCGTTCGGGCAAGCGGCGCGTGATTGCCAAAGAGCGTCCGCTGATGCGCGACCTGATGCGCAGATAGGCCTTCGACCGGCGTTCGGGTCGCCTCGTCAGTTCTTGCCCGTCTCGCGACCCCCGGCGGCCAGCCCCGCGGGCACGCCGCTCGATGCCAGCGCCTCGACGGTGCCGGCGATGCGAAAAACGCGTGTCGCCTGCCCTGGCAGTCCCACCCGGCCGGCGAATGGCCGCCTGGCGCTCGGCGAGGGCGAGATGGGCCGCGCGTTCGGCCGCTCCCATGTCTGTACCAGATTCGCCGGGCGCGTCGCTACGGCTTGGGCTTGGACTTCGGCCGAAGCTCCATCTCGGCCTGGAGCCAGTGTTCCACTTCGCTGCCGTGCGGGCCTCGCTCGAGCGACAGGAAATACGCGCGCATCCGGACGTCCTCGTCCGACACCGACTCGGGGGGCGGCACGGATGCGGGTGTCTGCGTTTGTTCCACGGCTTGCGTGGGCAGTTGACTCGCGCGCCGCGGCCGGCGTACCGGCGGGCTCGAGGGGGCCTCGGCCACCGGGTCCGAGGCACGCGCCGCCCGCGAGGCGGTCGGCTTGGCCGCACCCGGGGCCCGGGCCGCACGGCGGCGAGCCGAGGCCGGTGCCGTGTCGGGAGCCGACGCGTCGAGTTCGGGTGTGGGGGATGCAGGCGGGGCCGAACGGGCCTTGGCCGCCTGGGTCGTCTTCTTCGCCATTACCAACGTCCTTCCGTGCTTTCTCGCCTGGGCGGCTCCGCCGCCCTCTTCCTTTAATTATCACGACCAGGAGGCGCCGCCGTAGGAATCCGTGGTGCGAAAGGTCCAGGCCCGTGTCACACGGCCAGAGTGGCGGCGCGCCATGGCGAAAGTGTGCAAAATCGGGCGTGTTTTCGTTGACCCTGCTAAGGCTGGGCTTTACACTCCGGCCCGTTAGTGCATGCCCGTTCCAAGTGCACTCGAGGAGGAGTCATGAGTCAGCACGAAGTGCCAGTCCCGGCCGCCACGCGCATTCTCGCCCCCGCACGCGAAGAGGTTCTCCACGCCGTGGATATCCCCAACGATCGCGACCGTTCCATCATCTGGACCGACGATCCGTGGCGGGAAGCGCGGCCGCAGGACATCGACTAGGCGTGATTGCTCGAAGAGAGGAGCCTTCACGGCTCCTCTCTTCCGGCACCGGTTCGACACCTCGCCTCGGCCGGTCGGGCACTTCGGGGGCCGGCAACCCCCATCACGATTCGAGACCCCCGCCATGTGGGAAGCCGCGACAGACGGTCTCAGACAGTTCCTGCGTCACCCCTTCCGCTCGCTGGCGATTACCGCGAGCCTGGGAGTCGCCCTCGGCGGCAGCCTGTCGGTTTACCAAGTCTGGCTGGCCGCCCACCGCTACGCGAACAGCTACGGCGACCCCGGCCGCGTTTACGTTGTCTGGGAAGACAACGCCGCCCGGCGCATGGGCCTCACACCGACCTCGGTGCTGAACTACCTCGACATCCGGAACTCGGCGACCTCCTTCGCCGAGCTCGGCGCGTTCACCGACGAGGTCTTCACTGTGGGAGGCCCGGAGGCCGAGAAGGCCGATGGCGTTCGCTGCACGGCCTCGTTTCTCCGCACGGGCGGTGTCGGCCCCATGCTGGGCCGGCTGCTCGAAGCCTCCGACGAAAATGAGTCGCAGGGCGCGGTCGTAGTGATCGGCGCCGCCCTGTGGCGCCGTCGATTCGGCAACGATCCCGGGGTGCTCGGGCGGGCGGTACTGCTCAACGGGGTGTCCCACACCATCGTCGGCGTGATGCCACCGTCCTTCGCGTTTCCTCCGGCGTTCACTGTCACGGCCGCCGGTTCGCAGGTAACCATTCGCGAGCCGGACCTGTGGGTCCCGTTGACGCCGGGGCCACTCCACGGCCGCCGCGAGGCCCGATTTCTCTTCATGGCGGGGCGGCTGAGAGCCGGCGCCGAGGCGTCGGCCGCCCGTGCCGAGCTCGACGTGATCGCCTCAGCGCTTCGTGACAACCATGCCCGGGAGAATGCGGGCACTCACCTGATGCTGGCGTCGCTGCCCGAGCAGGTGACCGCGCCCGGGAGTCCGGCGCTGGCCGTGCTGGCCGCGTCGATGCTGCTGCTGTGGATCACCGCGCTGGCCAACGGCGCCACGCTGACCTTGTCCGGAGTGATCGAGCGCGCACATGCGATTGCGGTACGCCTGGCCCTGGGGGCCACGCCGCTGCGGATTCGCTTGTCGCTGGCCGTCGTCATCCTGTGCCAGGCCTCGGCAGCCGCCGTGATCGCGGTGCCAGCGGCCCTCGTCGGTGCGCGCCTGGCGCTCGGCTACCTGAGCGGCGTCATGCCCGGTGTGCACGCGCCGGAGTTGAGCGCGGCTACGCTGGCCGTCGCCGCCGCGGCATCATGGATGGGCGGACTGCTGATGCTCGTGCCGTCCCTCCTCCTCGCGCGTCGGATTGCACCAGGGGCGGCCATGCGCACCGATGGGGCCGGTGCCGTCGCGACGCGGCTGCACTGGGCGTCGTGGCTCGTCTTCGCCCAGGTCGCCATGAGCGCGGCGGGGGTGTTCGGGGCCGGTCGCCTCGTTCGTGGAGCGGATCTGCTCGAGCGCATCGACCTCGGCTTCCGATCGGAAGGTGTTGTGGTCGCCTCGCTCACCCTGCCCCGCGCGGCTCAGCCGCTCGACCGCGTGGTCGGGCTGCAACGTGACGGGCTGGCCAGGCTGAGCCGCCTGTACCACGTCGAGCAGGTGGCCTCCGTCGATCACGCGCCGCTCGGCGATTCGGTTGCCATCGCCACGTTCACGGTGGAGACGACCCCCGACCGGCCCGACCAAGACCGTCCGCGGGCCGTCGTGCGGGCCGTGGGCGGCGCCTACTTCGACGCGCTGCAGGTCGTCCGGACCGCGGGCCGCGTCTTCACCGGCGCGGACGGCGAGGCCACCACACATGTTGCCATCGTCAACGAGCGCTTCGCCGAGCTCTATTTCGATGGCACCGACCCGGTGGAACACCGCGTCAAGCGCGGCCGGCGCGGCTCGGCCGCGCCCTGGATGACCATCGTCGGCGTGGTACGGTCCAGTCGCGCCGCCGCGCCCGGACAGGAGCCCGGCGCCGAAGTGTTCGTCCCCTACGCGCAGGGCCTGCAGGAGCCGAGCCTCAACTTCGTCATCAAGTCGTCGGGATCGTCCCCGACGCTGGCGCGGGACATCCAGGCCACGCTCAAGTCCCTCGACGCCTCGTTACCTCCGGCCCACATCGTCGGCCTCGACGACGTGGTGGCGGCGCATCTGGGCCATCCCGAGCAACATGCCCGCATCGGAGTGATGGTGGCGGGAGTCGCCATCCTGCTGACGGCGTTCGGCCTCTATGCCACCACCGTGCTGGCGATGGCGATCCGGCGGCGCGACCTGGCCATGCGGCTGTGTCTGGGCGCCACGTGGCGGAGCCTGCAGGCCGACGTCTTGTCCGGCATCGCCACGCGCTCGCTGACGGCCGGCGCCGTCGGCGCGACGTGCACGCTGGCCGCGATCCGCAGTCTGCCCGCGGGCGCCGTGGATGCGCGCTCGACCGACCCGCTCATCTGGGTGGTCAGCGTGCTGGCGGTGATGCTCGTGATGGCTGCCGCGGGCCTGGGGGCACTGCGTGCGTACCAGGCCCAGCCCGCCGACCTGCTGCGTCCGCGAGTACCATCGGGACCGACCGCGCTGTAAGGGCGCCGCGCCCGCACTCGGCAAACCATCATGGCGAATGCTCCACTCGGCGACCACGACGCTGACACGCCCCGCGATGCGGACCAGTCGATCGAGGACGTGTACGCCGACTGGTCCGACGATTACGACCTGGTGTTTCGGCCACCGCGCCTGGTCGAGGCGCACGGCGCGTGGGTGGTCGCCACGCTAGCCGCCCTCGGCGCGCGCACCGTCACCGACGTGGCCGCCGGCACCGGCGCCCAGGCGCTGGCCCTCGTCGAGTCGAGACGGTTCGACCGCGTCGTGTGCAGCGATGCCAGCAAGGCGATGCTCGGCCGGTGCCAGGCGAAGCTGGCCGCGCCGGCATCCCGGGCTCCCGGCACCCGCGTCGCCTTTCGGCACGGCGACTGGCGCAGTATCCACATTGACCCGGCCCTGACCGACTGCGATATCGTCATCTGCCTGGGTGACTCGCTCACCCACGGCGCCTCGACCGCGGATCTCGAGGCGGCGTTCGCGTCGTGGTGGCGCATACTGAGGCCGGGAGGGCGCGTGCTGGTCGATTACGGTGTTCCGTTTGCGACACAGGCGGCGGCAATCCGACGCGGTGAGTTCCGCGCACCGGAATCCGGCTGGGCGATCAAGGAAAGACACCTGTCTCCAGGTTGTGCACATGTGCTCGCCATTCGCCGGAACTTCGAGCCCAGCGCGGACGCGCCGCTCGGCTGGCTGGTGCGGAGCCACGTGTTGAAAGCTGTCTTTGGCACGCCCACCCGGGCCACGGCGCATACCCTGCAATACCTCGTGCTCGACCGCGCCACCGTCGAATCGGCCGCGCGGCGGGCCGGCTTCTCCCCACGCGAGCTCCCCTGCGGACCTTCACCACGCCTGGGCCTTCCGGTCGAGGACGCGTTGTTCCAGAAGTGCTGAGCCAACCGTCCGCGGGGGGGCCATGCGACGTGGGTGATCGAGCGCAGGAATCCGAACGGCCGTTGGCCACCGAATTCGTGGTGCTCTGGCAGGGCTACCTGGTGAGTCAGGTGGGCAATCAGGCCCTGACGATCGTCGTGCTGTACTGGGCGCTCGACACAACCGGGTCGGCCACGATGATGTCGCTGCTGACCGCCACGTCGGTCGTGTCGGCGATTGTGTTCGGTCCAATTGCCGGAGCGCTGGTGGACAACGTCTCCCGCACGCGCGTGCTGGTGGTGAGCGACATGCTGCGGGCGGCCGCGGTGGGCCTGCTGGCCGTGGCTATGTCGCGGCTGGCGGCGCGCGACGTCCTGCCCGTGATGTTCCTCGCCATGGCTGTCAATGGAGCGGCGGCGGCGTTTGCCGAACCCGCGGCCGCCGCGGTGATTGCCAGCACGATTCGCCACACGCAGTTGAACGTCGCCAACTCGATGTGGCAGGTGACGCGGCAGGTGAGCGTGATTGTCGGCCAGGCCTTCGGCGGGCTGGCGTACCGGACGCTGGGCGGGTCGGTGCTCCTCGCGGTGGATGCCGCTACCTTCGTGTACTCGGCGATCAGCGCGTTTGTCGCCGGACGCCTTGGCGGGTTCGAGCGCTTCGGCGAGGCCGTTTCCGCCGCGGGGTTCTGGCGCACGTTCGTGGACGGTTTCCAGTACGGACGAAACCGGCCCGGCCTGCTGCCCTTTCTCACCGGGGTGTCGATGTTCAATGCAGCGATCGCGCCGGTCGTGGTGCTGTTGCCGCTCTACGTGACGCAGTGGCTCGGCCAGGGCGTGGCCTGGTACGGGTTCCTGCTCGCTTCGCTCACCGGCGGCGCGGTGTGCGGCTCGCTGGCGGCCGCCCGCAGCCGGGCCACGGGCACGCGCCGGGCCTGGCTGTTGGTGGGCGCGTTTCTCGGCGTGGGCCTGTGCCTCGTGGCGGTCAGCGTGATTCGGAACCGATGGATGGTGTCGGCCGTGCTCGCCGCGGCTGGCGCCATGTCTGGCGCCGTCAACGTGATGGTGGCGACCTTTCTCCAGGCGACGACGCCCGACCGCTACCGCGGCCGCGTGCTGAGCCTGCACGCCACCGGGAGCCGCGCGCTGGGCCCGATCGGCATGCTGCTCGGAGGCGTCCTCGGCGATCTCACTGGCGGCAACGCCCCCATCGTCTACGCGGCGTGCGGAGGCTCGGCGGTCGTCATTGCCGCGGCGCTCGCCCGCAGCACGCAGGCCCGGAGTTTCCTGGCCACTGACCGCACCAACCAGTGACCGGCCAGGGCCCGGTCGCCCCCGACCCATGATCGCCCCCGCGCACTCGCCCGCCTTCAGCCCCACCGGCTTCTTCCTCCTGCGAACAGCACGTCTACCCATCGACACGCTGCTGGCGTGGAACGCGAGGCCCGAGTCGAGTCCTCACACGGCGTGGACGCCAACCGCGCTCGCCTCCGCGCGCACGGAACTCGGCCGGCGGTTACGCGCGGCCTTCAGTGCGGCGGACATGCAGGAGGCCCTCTTCGTGGCGTCTCCGTCCACCTGCGACGAGATGGCCGCATGGCTGGGAGACCCGACGCTCCAGAACCACAAGCTCGAATGCACGTTGACCCGGTACTGGCAGCGGATGGCTGCGCGCGCCACGCCCTTCGGCCTCTTCGCCGGCTGCTCGCTGGGCCTGATCGCGGACGACACCCGCATCCAACTGACGGATCGGAGGGGGTACCGCCGGCTGTGCCAACTCGACAACGGCGTGCACGCGCTGCTGGCAAGCCGGCTGGAACAGCTGCCGCTGGTCCGCCACGCCATTACCTACTGGACCAACTCGAGTCTCTATCGGCTGGACGGTACGTGGCGCCAAACCAGGACGCGGCAGGCAGGGGCGTCGCGGGTTACCGCCCAGGTGGCAATCCCCGGCGATCCCATCCTGGACGCGGCACTCGACTACGCCCGCAGCGGGGTCACCGCCAACGACCTGGCCAGCCACATCGTCGGTACCCATCCGGACCTTGCCATTCCGCGTCCGGAGGCGGACGCGTATGTTGCGGATCTGATCGAGCGGGAGGTCCTGGTTACGCACCTGTCCCCGCTCGTCACCGGAAACGAGCCGCTGACCGACACGGTCGAGACGCTGCGCGCGCTCGACCAGCCCGGGCTGGCCGGCGTGATCGAGGCCGTGGCAGGCATCCGCGATCGGCTGACGCGGTTCGACGACGAGCCGCTGGGTGCCGGTCCGGAACGGTACCGGGATGTCGGGCAGGCGCTGGGCGCGCTCGGCGTCCGGTCCGCCGACGTGCACCCGCTGCACGTCGAGTTGGCCGTGCCCGCGGCTGTGGCCACGTGCAGCCACGACGTGGCGACGGCCGTAGCCTGGGTTGTCGAACGGCTCCACCGCATCTTGCCGAAGGTGTCGGACGAACCGCTGCGGCGTTTCGCGCGGGCATTCGAGGATCGCTACGGCGGACGCCTGATGCCCCTGGTGGAGGTGCTCGATGCCGAAGCCGGCATCGGCTTCGACGGGTCGGCGGCGTCTTCCGTGCACGCACCGCTCTTGAGCGGACTGCCCTTCGCTGGGCGTCCCGAACGGGAAGGCCAGCGTTGGTCCGCCAGCGACGCGTACCTCTTGTCGAGGATCGAGCGCCTCGGTGAAGCCGGGGCACGCGTCCTCGCGCTGACCGAGACGGATCTCGACCGGCTGGCCCAGCCCAACCCGTGTCTCCTGCCGGACGCGTACGCGGCGGTCGTGGCGCTCGGACATCCAGACGAATCCGGCCGGCCCCAGATCGTCTTCGACCACGCGGCCGGCCCGTCCGGCGCCAGCATGATGGGGCGCTTCTGTCGCGACAATCCCGAGCTGCGCCAGTGGGTGCGCACGCACCTGCGGAGGGAAGCGTCCCTGCGACCCGACGCGGTGTTTGCCGAGATCGTCCACCTGCCGTCCGACAGGCTGGGGAACGTCATCAATCGTCCGGTGCTCCGGGAGTTCGAGATCGCCTATCTCGCGCGCTCCGGTGCACCGCTCGCCAACCAGATCCCGATTGCCGACCTGCAAGTGTCGGTGACGGACGGCGTCATCCGGCTCTGGTCGGTCCGGCTCGACCGGGAAGTGCTGGCCCGAATGAGCTCGATGCACGACTACAGCCGGGGCCACGTGATCTATCGCTTCCTGTGCCACCTCCAGGCGCAGGGCGTGACGCCGCGCGTCGCCTGGCGCTGGGGCGCGCTCGAGACGCTGCGCGTGCTGCCGCGGGTCGTGCTCGAGGGCGTCGTGGTGGCGCGCGCGCGGTGGGTGGCGGGTGCGGACGTGCTAGACGCTGCCGGCGGGCGTCCGGTGCACGAGGTGATATCGGCCGTCCAGCGATGGAGACACGAACACGGCGTTCCGAGGTTCGTTGTCTTCGACGATGGGCCGGCGGGCCTGCCTGTGGACCTGGAGAATCCGCTGAGCATCGAGTCGCTGGCGCGGGCGGCGAGGGGGAAGGCATCGGTCGTCTTCGTCGAGATGTGCCCGGCCCCAGCCGAGCTGGCCGTGCACGGTCCGGAGGGGAGGTTCGTACACGAGATCGTCATCCCCTACGCTCGGAACACCCCATCCGTCACGGTGGGCGGCCGGCGTATGCCGCGAGCGGCGCCGGCAGAGCGGAGATTCGGGCCCGGCAGCGAATGGCTCTACCTGAAGTGGTACGCGGGACCCACCGCCATCGACGCCCTGATCACCGAGGTGGTACCTCGCCTTTTGGACTTGCCGGGCGTGGATTCGGCCGTCGATCGCTGGTTCTTCCTGCGCTTCGCCGATCCCGACGGGCACCTCAGGCTGCGTCTGCATGGACGGCCCGACCGCTTGTGCGCCGACATCACGCCCGCGTCGGGTCGATTGCTCGCCGGACGGGGCGCGGTGTGGAAGACCCAGGTCGACACCTACGAGCGGGAGGTGGAGCGGTACGGCGGCCCCCTGGGAATCGAGTTGAGCGAGGCCCTGTTCTGGCACGACAGCATCGCGGTGCTGGAGGCGCTTCAGCGGCTGCGAGACGGCCGACGGATGGACGCGCGCTGGCTGGTGTGCTTGCGTGGGTGGGACGGATGGCTGTCGGACCTGGGATTCAACCTCGACGAGAAGATCGCCTTCTGCCGGCAGAGGCGTG
>JADZBZ010000218.1 GCA_020851835.1 Acidobacteriota bacterium | reverse complement strand
CGGGGTGCCGTGGCCAGCAGGTGATAGAACGTGAGCACGCCCCACGCCTCGGCGGGCGGCACCGACAGACGGCGGCAGATGTAATTGAGCGCGCCACGGGAGATCCAGCCGACGCGGTCCTGCACGGCGTGAAACGCGGGTAGCAACTGATGGCGCTCGGACGAGGCCGCCCGACCGCCGGCCGCCGTCCGGCCGTCGCGGACGATGTCGCGGGACGCACCGGCCCACCCCGATTCGGGTGGCCCGAGCACCGCATCCACCGCCGCACGTTCCTCTAGGTTCGGCTCGCCGCCGACAATATGGAGATCCACGTATCGTCCCAGGTGCCAATCTAGCACGGGCGCTGGAGACGCCCGTGCGCGAACGGGTTATCGTGCCGCCGCCGGTACGGGCAGTTTCTCGATCCGGATGGCCGTGGCCTTGAACTCGGCCGTGCCGGCTTTCGGGTCGGTCGCATCAATGGTGAGCCGGTTGGTCTGCGCCTGCTCGGGAAAGTGGAACGTCATGAACGCCAGCCCTGGCCGCAGGCTGGGATCCACGTGCACGGGCGCACTCACGTCCCCGCGGCGCGACACCACCCGGACGACCTCGCCGTCTGCGACGCCGTACTCGCGCGCATCCTCCGGCGAGAGATCCAGCGTCTCACCGCGGCGCGTCGGCGACGCATACGCCCGGGTCTGAACGCCGGTGTTGTATTCCGCGAGGCGACGGCCGGTCGTGAGCCGGATCGGGAAGTCGTCTGATAGCGGATCGGCGGGCGCGCGGTGCTCGACCGGATGAAACGGAGCACGCGGGCCCTTCACGGGCCGCTCCCACAGCCGGGCGTGCAGGAAGGCTTCGCCCGGATGCTGCTCGTCGTAACAGGGCCACCGCAGCCCGTCGTGTTCCTCCAGCCGCGCGTAGCTCATGCCGGCGTGCATGGGCGACAAGCCTCGGAGTTCGTCCCACACGCGTTCGGCGTCCGGCTCACCCCAGTCGTGCCCGAGCAACCGCGCCAGGTCGAAGATGATGGCGAGGTCCTCGCGCGCCTCGCCCGGCGGGTCGACGGCGCGCCGGCTGCGCTGCACGCGCCGCTCGCTCGACGTCACCGTGCCGTCCGATTCGAAGGCCCCGGCGGCGGCCGGGAACACGACGTCGGCCATGGCCGCCGTGTCGGTGAGGAACAGATCCTGCGCGACCAACAGATCGAGGCGGCCCATCAGGTCCCGGGCGCGGTGCTGGTCCGCCTCCGACTGGATTGGGTTCTCGCCAATCACGTAAACGGCACGCAACTCGCCGCGCTCCATCGCGTCGAACATGCCCGACAGATGCCATCCGGGCGCCGGGGGCACCGCCACACCCCAGGCCACGTCGAACCGCTGCCGCGCCTCCGTGTCCAGCACGTGCTGGAAGCCCGGCAGTCGATCGGGCAGCGCGCCCATGTCGCCGCCTCCCTGTACGTTGTTCTGGCCGCGCAGCGGATTGATGCCGCTGCCCCATCGCCCCACATGGCCGGTGAGCAGGGCCAGGTTGATGAGCGACAGCACGTTGTCGACGGCCGTGTGGTGCTCGGTGATGCCCAGCGTCCAGCACAGAATAGCCCGGCGGGCCGAACCGTACGCGTGCGCCAGGTCGCGGATGACGCCGGCGGGAACGCCCGTGACCAATTCGGCGCGGGCGAGGGTCCACGGCTCGACCGACGCGCGATACGCCTCGAAGCCCTCGGTCGCATGCGTGACGAAGGCGTCGTTGACCAGGCCGGCGGCGATGATCTCGCGGCCCACCGCGTTGGCCAGGGCGATGTCGGTGCCCACGTCCAGACCCGCCCACACATCGGCCCACTCCGCCGAGGTCGTGCGGCGCGGATCCACCGTGTAGAGGCGCGCACCGCGCGCAAGGCCCTTCAAGAGGTGATGAAAGAAGATCGGGTGCGTCTCGCGGGCGTTCGACCCCCATAGAAGGACGCAGTCGGTTTCCTCGACTTCCTGGTAGCAGGTGGTGCCGCCGCCCATCCCGAACACCGTCGCCAGACCGGCGACGCTGGGGGCATGTCAGGTGCGGTTACAGCTATCGATGTTGTTCGATCCCATCACCACGCGCGCGAACTTCTGGGCGGCGAAGTTCATCTCGTTGGTGCTCTTCGAGCAACTGAACAGCCCGAAGGCCCGGCCGCCGTGTGTGTCGCGCACGGTGCGCAGCCCCAAGGCCGCCTTGTCGAGCGCCTCCGCCCATGTCGCCGGCCTGAGCACCGCGCCCTTGGCGTCCCTTACGTACGGGTGAGTAATCCGGGTCATACCGGGAATGTAGCACGGCGAACGCGACCACGCGACCCGGCAACTCCGGAATCGGGAACTCTCCGGCGCGGCACCGATCGCGGGTAGCGGGACATCGGCTCAGGGTTCCGGACAGTCCAGTCGTGCCACGGCCGTCCGCAGGTCACCGAGCGCCGACGCGCCCAGGCCCATCGCCCGGGCACGCCGGTACGCCGCACAGGCCGCGCCCTGCTCTCCAAGCCGCCCGAGCGTCCGGGCCAGGCCCAGCATGCTTCGCGCTCCGCCGGCGGCGGCGGCCTGTGCGAAGGCGCCGCG
>JADZBZ010000217.1 GCA_020851835.1 Acidobacteriota bacterium | reverse complement strand
TTTCGAGTACCGACATGCCGAGGCCCGGCAGCGCCACGAGGTCGCGCTGGGCTTCTTCGAGCACCGGCACCGGCAGTACGGCGGGACCGGCCGAGAAATTGAACACACGATGAAGGGCGGTGGACATAATGGTCCACATTCTATCGCGCGGTCGGGATAAGGCGTCCTCCTACTTCAGGGCAACGACCTGCAGATCGAGGACGTGCTCGTTGCTCTCGCGAATGGCGGCAAGGGTGGCTTCGACCGGGAGGCCGGCGAGGCCGGACTGCTCGAACTCGTCCGCAACCAGGACGGTCATCGGGACCCTCGCGAACTCGGAGGCGCCATCAGGTGTGACAGGAGGCCGTCGCGCAGCTTGGGCTCGAACCACGTTGACTTGGGGGGCATGATGCCGCCCGCGTCGGCGACGCGCATCAGGTCGGCCACCGACACCGGGAACATGGAGAAAGCGACGGCGAAGCCGCCCGAAGCGACCAGCCGCTCGAGCGCCCCGGCGCCCCGAATGCCGCCCACGAACTCGATGCGCGTGTCGATGCGCACGTTCGTGATGCCGAACAGTGGCGCCAGGACCTCTCGCTCGAGCACGTCCACGTCGAGCGCGTCGGTGGCGGGGAATGTCACCGTGTACCAGCGGGCGCCCAGGCGCATGGCCACGCTCCCACGGGCGGCCGGCGTGGCCGGGCCGCCGTCGCGCACCTGGGCCCGCCGGCCAAGCGCCTCGAGCAGTTGCTCGGGAGTCTGGCCGTTCAGATCGCGCACCACGCGGTTGTACGGGAGCACCTGCACCTGGTTGTCTGGGAACGCCACGGCAAGCACCCGGTCCCACTCGCCGGGGCCCCGGTCGGCCCAGGCCCGTCGTGCCCGAGCCGCGCTGGCCGCCCGATGGTGGCCATCCGCGATATACAGCACGGGAATCGCGCCGAACCCACCGACGATGGCATCGTGCTCCCCGGTGGGCACCCTCCACACCACGTGCCGCACATCGTCTGGTGCCGTGAAGTCGAAGAGCGGCGGGCCGGTCACGACCCGGGCAACCGCGGCGTCGATTGCGGGCGATGCCTGGTAGGTGAGAAACACCGGACCGGTCTGCGCCCCGATGGCGAGCATATGGCGCGTGCGGTCGTCTTCCTTGTCGGGTCGCGTCTTTTCGTGTTTGCGAATCTGGTCCCGGTCGTACTCGTCCAGCGAGAAGCAGGCCGCCACGCCCGTCTGGACGTGCGCGCCCATGTGCAGGCGATACACGTAGAAGCGCGGCGTCTCCTCCAGCACGAGGGGCGCGGCGTCTTTCAGCGCCGCGAAGTTCTCGGCCGCCAGTTGGTAGACGGCCTCGTCGTGCGGATCGGCGCCCTCGGGCAGGTCGATCTCCGGGCGCGACACGCGCAGGAAACTCAGCGGGTTTCCGGCCGCGAGCGCACGGGCCTCGTCGGTGCTCACAACGTCGTAGGGAACCGAGGCCACGCGGGATGCAACCTCGGGCGCCGGACGCAAGGCCGCGAAGGCGAAGATGGCGGACATTGGTTACGACTCCTTTTTTCCTACCGGAAGGTCCACCCGACCCCGAACTTCACGTCTGGCGAATCAATCGCCCCGACCTTCGCCTCGAAGAACAGGCCATCGCGGTGCTCGGCGCCGAACACGAAGTTGAACCCGCCTTCGGTCTCGGTTCCATCGCCACGACGCCCGGGCCCGTTGTCGAAGTTGTAGAAGTTCACCGCGGGCCCGCCTCCGGCAAACAGCCGCCAGTCGGTTCGCGTGGGGAACTTGTAGATGAACTCCATGTTGAACGCGGTCGTCACCACATCGTCGCCCAGGCCCAACTCGATGTTCGGCCGGAAGTACAGCCGGTCGATGAGCGGCGTCGTCTCGTAATGACCGCCGATGTACACCTGGTCGGGATCGACCGAGACGCCGCCGCGAACACCTGGCCCCTGGGCGGCCGCCGGAGCCGCGAGTCCCATCAGCGCCACAAGAATGAGAAAAAAGTTCACACGTGTAGCCATCCAATTCTTCATTGGCGACATAAACATCCTCCTGGCGGGTGGCGGTGCAGGACTCGTGCCGAGCCGGCTCAGTTGGCGGCCCGAATCGCACCGGATTGGAGCAGCGCGAACAGGCGGGAGCGCTCGAGCATGAAGGCGGCGAGTTCGACGCCGGGCACCGGATCGCCGGGCGGCATGTTCCGGTGTTCGATGACCGGGTTGACGAACCGGCCGTTCCGGCGAAGGCCGTAGTGCAGGTGCGGACCCGTGGCCAGTCCGGTTGAGCCGACCTTGCCGACCAGGTCGCCCTGCGACACATGCTGGCCCGGGCGCACGGCGATGGCCGACAGGTGCAGGTACTCGCTCTCGTACCCGTTGTTGTGGCGAACGCGTACCGTGCGGCCGCCGCCGTTGGTCCATCCCGCCAGCGTCACCGTGCCCGGCGCCACCGAGGCCACCGGCGCGCCGGGAGGCGCGGAGTAGTCGACCCCGTTGTGCGCGCGGGTGTAGCCCAGAATCGGATGCCGCCGAGACGAGGTGAAGCGCGAGGTGATGCGGGGCTCGAACTTCAGCGGCGACTTCAGGAAGAAGCGCTTGA
>JADZBZ010000216.1 GCA_020851835.1 Acidobacteriota bacterium | reverse complement strand
TCCGTCCACACGCCGTGCGGCACCGAGCGGATCGGGACACCCAGATGTAACGCCCGCATCTCGCGAGCCTGCTGCTCGGACACGGTGAGCACGGCGTCGCTGGCGCGCAAGGCCTCGAGGGCCGGCGCATCCTGCCGGAGGCGGGTGGCGGGCTGGTGGGCCGACGACACGATGACGGCGCCAGGGAACCGATCGCGCACGAGACGGGGGAGTGCCTTACCGCTGCAGTCGCCGTAGAACACGTGAAACACGCGCGGTGCGCCGGCGTCGGCGGCCTGGGGCTCGCGCTGCCATTCGAGGCGCCCGGCCTCGAGCGCGCGGCCGTCGAGCCATCCCGAGGCCGGAAACAGCGCACACACCTGGTCGTAGCCGCCGCTCGGCGAGTGATCGCAACAGCGATGCCCGACGAAGACGACGTTCATGCAGGCGAACCGATCAGGATGCGCTGGGTCTTCTCCAGACTTCTCGACAAGGTACCCGTTGTCCGGGGAACCACCGTGAGCCCCAGGCCGACGCGCTCGCGGAACGCCTGTTCCACGGCGCGGCAATCCTCCGGCGAAGCCTCGGCTTCGATCACCAGTTCGTCGTCTTCGCCCGTGCGGTGGACGAGTGCCCGCCACTCGGCCGACGGCGGCAGCCGCTCCGACATGATTTCGGCGGCGGCGGACGGGTAGAGGAGCACGCCGCCGATCTTCAGCGCGTCGTCGGCGCGCCCGAGGATGCGCGAGATCCGCGTGGGCGCGTCGAGGGGGCCGGCAGCCGCGCGCACCAGATCGCGCGTGCGATAGCGGACGAGCGGCGTACGCCCATCGGCGCGGCGCGTGGTGATGACGAGTTCACCCACTTCGCCCGGCGCGGCCGGGCGGTCGGCGGCCGGGTCGAGCACCTCGATCAGGAAGTCGTCGGTGTTCACCACGAGCTCGGCCACGTCGGGATCGGGCGCGAAGGCCACAGCCGGGCCGCCGGTTTCGGTGAGCCCGTACAGTTCGATCCAGCGGAAGCCTTCCGGCAGGTGCGCCACCAGCTTCTGCCGGAGCGACGTGTCGGCTGGCTCCGCGCCGATGAACCCCACCCTCAGCGGCGTGGTTCGCAGGTCGAACCTGGCGGCCTCCGCGGCTTCGATGAGGCGGCGCAGGTAGGACGGCGTGGCGCTGATGGCCGTTCCGACGCCGTCGGCCAGCACGTCGAGCACGAGCGCAGGTGCGACCGGGCCCAGCGGTACGAGGCCCGCGCCGCATCGGGTGGCCAGCTGGTCCAGCGCCGGCCCGCCGACCCACAACCCGTAGCAATGCGTGTTGAGCAGCACATCGTCGG
The DNA here is from genome assembly GCA_020851835.1 of Acidobacteriota bacterium. Classification (GTDB taxonomy): domain Bacteria; phylum Acidobacteriota; class Vicinamibacteria; order Vicinamibacterales; family UBA2999; genus VFZN01. The sequence continues at coordinate 2,690 of JADZBZ010000216.1, read as the reverse complement.
CGGTCATGCCGGCGTGGCGGCCTACCATCTCGAGCCATCGCCCGGTGCGCTGCCATTCGGCCTCGTCGAAGCTCACATACAGACGGCGGCCGGACGTGCCCGACGTCGCCAGCACGCGGTGGGCGCCGCGTGCACCGCCGGACGACATCGGAAAGCGGCCGTGCCGTGCGACGGCCGACTTATCGAATGATGGCACCTGCGCCAAGTCGGCCCCCTCGCACGCCGCGAGGTGCGCGGCGTAGAACGGCACGCGCGCGCGGGCGTTGTCCACGAGCGCGCTCGACCACCCCGCGCAGCCGGATGGTCGCGCAGGCGCTGACGAGTCGGTTGCTCTGGCCCTTCGCATCGACGCGTCCACGGCCGCAAACAGCGCCCGCACGTTCCCCGCACCGAACCCGGACGACCCTTTGCGGTGAATCAGCTCGAAGAAGAACGTCCGCCGATCGGTGATCGGTTCGGTGAAGAGCTGGAAGAGCAGGCCCTCGCCGTCCCCGTCCACCAGGATGCCTTCGCGCCTCAGCACGTCCCACGGCAGCGCCCGGTCGCCCATCCGCGCGTACGACTCCTGCAGATGCTCGTCGGGCACGGCGAGGAACGGGACACCCCGGGAGCGCAGCAACGGGACGGCGGCCGCCAACTCGGCGCAGGCGATGGCCACGTGCTGTACCCCTGCCCCCGCGTGCGCGGCCAGGAAGTGCTGGGTCTGGCCCGTGCCCGATGGGCTTCGCGGTGCGGTGAGGACTACCGTGAAGCCGAGCGGCGAACGCAGCACGCGGCTGTGCATGCCGCTCAGATCGTCACCCAGGTCGGCGCTGTGCGGGACGGCCACCTCGGCCAAGCCGAGCACGTCGCAGTACGCACGGGCCACCCGGTCGATCGTGCCGAAGGGCAGGCAGTACGTCACGTGATCGACCTCGCCCAGTTGAATTGCGCCATCGCCCGTGTGTCCGGTGGCGGGGAGGCGGAGGCGGCGCGCCCGGACGGTGTGGACCACCGTGCCGTCACCCATGAGATCGAGGCGCACGTTCGTACCGTCCCACCCGCTTGCGACGCCGAAGGCCTGCGCGCGGCGGAGCACCTGCTCGGGCTGGTCGCAGGCCAGGCCGATCTCACCCACTCCGTCACCGTGTTCGCCGACGAAGCGGGCCACCTCGCTTGTCGGGGCGCCCTCGCGCAAGATGAGGCCCACGTCCCCCGATCGGAGGCCCGCGGCGATGCCATCGGATCGAGAGTCGGGGGCGACACCTGCGTCGGGTGCGAAGCCGAACGGGCCGAGCACGCGCGAGGTTCTGGCGATGCTGTGCACCCACAGCTCGACGACGTCGAGTTCCACCTCGAGCGTGCGTCCAGACATCGCAGCCGGCATTATAGACCCCACCACGTCAGCCCTCCAGTGCGGCGGCCGTGAGGGCATCGCCGGGACCGGCCGGCTCACCCAGGCGCGCGCAGTCGTCGCAGGAGGTTACCAGTCCGCACTGCGCCCGCCAGCAGCCGACCTCCTCCTCTTGAGCCAGCACGATGCGCTCCAGATGATCGGTGGCGCCCGATCCCTTCAGCACGAGCAGATCGCCGGGCTTCAGTTCGTTCTCGAGGAAGCGGCTCGCATCGTGGACCGTCGCGAAGAGCGCGATGCGTGCGCGCTGTCCCCCGAACTCGGCCAGGAAACCGGGCGCGCGTCGCCGAGCCCCTCCCCACAACGCCTCGGGCCGATCGCCGACGAACACGAGCAGGTCCACCACTTTGGCGGCGGCGTCGGCAAACGAGGTGTAGATGGGCCTGGATCGGCCGGGGTAGTCGGAGACTCGACCGACGACGAGTATCGTGCGCGGCGCGCTGGCGGTGGTCACGAAGCGCAGCAGCTCGCCGAGCGAATCGCTGGCCGCCTTGAAGTCGTCGCGCACGACCGCGACGCCCGAGCGGGTGAGGCTGGCGCTCATGCGGCGGTGGGTGGGCGGCAGCACCGCGAGACGATCGACGGCCGCGTCGAGCGGCACGTCCAGGGCGTGCGCGATGGCCAGCGCGGCGAGCGCGGATCCGGCCAGGTGCTCACCCAGCAACTGGGTCTGCACGCGCCGGCGTCCGCCCTGGAACCGCAGGTCGAACGACAGGCGATCGGGCCACGCGCCGTGCACGTGCTCGGCGCGAAGGTCGGCGGGGTCCCCGGCACCGAACGTGACGATGCGGGCGCGGGTGCGCGCCCGCATGGCGGCGACGTGCGGATCGTCGGCGTTGAGAATGGCCGTCCCGTCGGCGGGCAGGCACGCCACCACCTTCGCCTTCTCTGCAGCCGTGCCCTCCAGACCCCGGAATCCGCTGTAGTGGTCGCGGCGCACGTTGAGGACCACGCCGATCTCAGGCCGCACCAGCTCGAGGCCGGCGTCGAGCGTACGCGGCCCCCAAGCGCCGAGTTCCTGGATGCAGAACGCATGAGCCGGATCGACCTGCAAGATCTGTCGGACGAGATCGGCGCCGCAGTTGCCGCTGCCGGGATTACTCGTGCCCCACAAGAACGGCGCCAGCAGGCCGGCGGCGAGATCCTTGGTGGTGGTCTTCCCACAGCTCCCGGTGATGCCGACGAAGGTGACACCGTCGAGGCGCGACCGGTGGGTTCGCGCCTGCGAGTACGCCGCGCTGTCCACGAGGCGAGTATATGGGAAGGACTGCGGTATAGTCGGCCCGGCCGCGCATGA
>JADZBZ010000215.1 GCA_020851835.1 Acidobacteriota bacterium | reverse complement strand
CCGTGGAAGTAGCGGAAGAGCGACTGCCGTTCGCCGTCGCGCTCCTTCAGGCCGAAGAGCTCGGCGTAGAGCGAATCGGCCAGTTCGCGCCCTCCGGCGGCATCGATGGCCGAGCCCGCGCGGTAGAGCGCCGGGCGGAACTCGCGCACGAAGTGCTCCCACGCGCCTTCGTCGCCGCGCTCGCAGGCGCAGGCGAGCGCCAGGTCTTCGAGATGGAGCCCCGCCAGGAATCGCTCCAGGCTCCCGGCGTCGGTGGCGCCCGCCTTGCGCGCGCTCCGCTCCAGTGCTTCGGCAAAGGCGCCGACGGCCACACCCCAGCGCGCGGCCGCAGCCTGCTGGTGCAGGCGAGTGGCCAGTTGGGTCGGGATGCGGGGCATGCTGTGGCCATCATAGAACCGCGGCCCCTTCGACGCGCCTCCGGAACGATGTCATCGTCCGCGTGAGATGAATGGACGGAGGCGCCGTTCACGGACGGCCAGCTACCACCAGTGCCATGAAAGGCCGAGCTCGGGCGGACCGTGGAGCAGGTTGGCGTTGCCGAGCACCCAGAGCGGCAGGAACCAGCGATGCCGTGGCACCAGGATGTTGAAAGCGAGCGTCATGGGCAGCACCACGCGCGTGATGGCGCCGGGAATGCCGTCCCAGACGGCCGGCCCCACCACCAGCATCAACACGGCGTACCCCGCGCCGACGCGCCACCACGGGTGCCGCCACTCGCGCGTGGCGGCCAGGTACAGCGCCTGCGTCGTGAGGGCGATGAGGGTGAGCGCGCTGGTCCAGGTGTCGGGGTCGCCCGGTCGAAGCTCGTGGAGGCTCGTCAGCCACTTGGCGCCGTAGGCCGAAAGGGGTAGGCCGAAGTTCCTCTCGCCGGTCGTCGCTCCGGGCAGCGCCAGCAGCGTGAGATACCCAATCCAGAAAGCAAAGGGTGCCAGCGCCAGCGCGGACTGCCCCGCCACCTCGATCGCCCGCCGCTTGAAGGGTCGGCTCGACGGCAGGAGAATGGCGCCCGCCAGCAGGCTCGTCTCTTTGGCCAGTCCCGACAGGCCCACCAGCGCCGCGCTCAGCCACCGCCGTTCGGCCTGCAGCGCAGCGATAGCCAGGGCAATGATGAGCGCGCTCGGGCCGTCCGAGAGCGCCAGACGTATGGACACGAGCAGGCCGTGACTGGCCATGACGCCGATCCAGCCCAGTGTCGAGGCCAGGTGTCCGGCGGGAAGCCATCGCAGAATCAGCCAGCCCAGCACGAGCCATGACGCCACGTTGATCAGGGCATACGCCTGCAGCACGGGCCATGTGTGACCCAGGCCGACGACATACGCGAGTGCCGGAACCAGCACGCGCCGCGCGCGATAGGTGGGGGAGTCGAGGGCCCTGACCGTCGCCGGGTCTCTGAGCAGCGGATCGAGCGCCAGTTGCGCGTAGAACTGCCCGTCGTAGCCGTATTCCGAATCGATGGCGAGGGGTGCGTCGTGCAACGCCGGCACCGCGCTCGGCGCAAACGCGCTGCCGAACATGATCAGCCTGGTGAATCCCGTGGCCGGGTCGTAGAGCCGCGCCACGCCGGACATGACGATGACGGCCAGCGCCACGTGCGGCGTGAACGCCAGCAGCGTTCGGGAGGGAGGCGCCAGCGCCGCCGCCTGTCGCAGGCCGCGTAGGAGCTGGCCGGCGTACAGGACAGCGACGCCCAGGATGAACGTGACCGGCGACAGCAGAATTCTGTAGGGCGTCACCAGGTCGGCGCCCAGCGCGATCCCGAAGAGGAGCAGCGCCAGCACGGCGACCGGGCTCCACAGGCTTCGCCACAGGCGCCCGGTGGGCCGGCCGGATGACAGTCCCAGCAGCAAGAGCTCGAGCGCGACGATGAGGGCGACCCACCAGGGCGCAGAATCCGCGCCTCGGTCGCGGGGGACCACGACGAAGCTGAGCGCGCCCTCCGAGAACCCGTGGAGATTGGCGATCTCCAGGTACTCCAGTTGCCAGCCCGTGCCATCACCCGCCACCTCGATCACGTGGCCGCGGCCCGACACGCGCGTGGCGCGGTCGAGGCGCATCCGGCCTCGCGGCGCAACCGCCACCTCAGCCAGCGTCGTGGTGTCGAGCGTCAGGCGCAGCCGCGCCGGCGCGTCGCCGGCACGAAGTCGGGCAATCACCGCGACCGGGGCGCCCTGGAGCCGCGACAGGTCTGGCAGCGTCAGCTGCAGGGTGGGTTCCGATGCGGTGATTGGGGCGGCGACGACCCGGAACCTGATGCGCTCGAAGCCGAGGTCGACGTGAGTGGCGAGGACGGCGAAGCAAACGGCGGCCACCGCCGCCGCACCTGCGCGGTGACGCCACGGCGAGGCGCGGACGTGGCCAGGGCTGCTGGGTCCCGAATCCGTCGGCGCCATGCAGCGTGGATCATAGCGCCTTGCCGCCGCTCGTCCCGGTTTCCGGCCCGGTTCGAACGCTAGCCTGCTCGGCCTCGTCCAATGCCTCATGCGGAACGTTCGATACGCGCTAGGCGCCCTCTCTCGCCAGCCGGTGTTCGCGCTGGTCGCCGTTCTCACGCTGGCCGTCGGGATTGGCGCCAACACGGCCATCTTCAGCCTTTTGTACCAGGTGCTCCTGCGGCCGCTCCCCTACGGCAGCCCCGACCGTCTGGTGTTCGTGTGGAACAGCTACCCGCGGATGGGCCTGCCGCAGGCCAGCGTGTCGATTCCGGACTTCATCGACCGCACCACCCAGGCGCCCGCCATCGAGGACGCCACGCTTTTCACCCAGCGCAGCCTGAGCCTGGCCGAAGGCGGGCAGCCCGAGCAACTGCGGGCCCTGCGCGTCACCCCGTCGTTCTTCTCGACGCTCGGGCGCAGCCCACAGCTGGGCCGCGCGTTCACCGATGCCGACGCCCAGCCCGGGGCGGATCAGTTCGCGATTCTCACCTACGGCACCTGGAACTCCCGGTTTGGCGGGGACCCGGCAGTTGTCGGGCGCGACGTCCGCCTCGACGGCGTGCCGCACCGCGTCGTGGGCGTGCTGCCGGCGGACTTCGACCTGCCGTCGCGCGACGTGTCGCTGCTGGTGCCGTTCTCGTTCACGGCCCGCGATCGGTCGGACGAGGCGCGCGGCAACGAGTACAGCGCCATGATCGCGCGGCTGGCGCCGGGCGCCACGCGCGAACAGCTCGACGCACAGATGAAGGCCATTGTCAGCCGCAACATCGATCGGATGCCTCGGCTGCGGGGCTTTGCCGAAAGCAGCGGCTTCACCGGCTATTCGGTGCCGATCCGCGACCAGTTGGTCGGCAATGTCCGCGCGCCCCTGCTGGTGCTGCAGGTCGGCGTCGGGATCGTGTTGCTCATCGCGTGCGCCAACGTGGCGAATCTGCTGCTGATGCGTGCCACCGGGCGGCATCGCGAAGTGGCCATCCGCGCGGCCATCGGCGCGGGCCGCCGCCACCTGATCTGGCAGATGCTCACCGAAGGGCTGGTGCTGTCGCTGCTCGGGGCTGCCGGCGGATTGCTGCTCGGCCTCGTCGGCGTCCGCGCGCTGATTGCCCTGGCCGGCTCGCAGCTGCCCGGTGCCGTCGACGCCTCGCTCAACCTCCCGCTGCTGGGCTTCACGCTGGCGGTGGCCTTCGCCACGGGTCTCGTGTTCGGGCTCGTTCCGGCCTGGCCGGCGATGCGGACGAAGGTGACCGCGGTGCTGCGGGACGAGGGGAACCGGACCTCGGCCTCGAGAAGCACCGGAGTCGTGAGAGCGGGCCTGGTCGTGGCCGAGGTGGCGCTGGCCGTGATGCTGCTCGTCGGCGCGGGGCTGATGATCAAGAGCTTCGCCCGGATCCAGCGGGTCGATCCCGGCTTCTCGGTCGACAACGTGCTGACCGCGCAGATTGCGCTTCCGGCCACGCGCTATGCCGATGCCACAGCGCGACGCAGCTTCTGGACGCGCCTGATTGAGGCGGCGGGCCGCATCCCGGGCGTCACGGCGGCTGGCCTCACGTCGAACGTCCCCTTCAACGGCATGGTGGGCTCGGGCTCCTACAGTATCGTCGGCTACAACCCCGGACCAGACGAGGCGGCGCCACATGGCCGGCAGGAGATTGTCGGCGGCGATTACTTCAAGGCGATGCAGATTCCCCTCGTCGGCGGCCGGGTCTTCACCGACGCTGACGGTGCCGATGCCCCGCCGGTGGTCGTTGTCGACGAGTACCTGGTGAATCGCTACTTCCGCGACAAGAGCCCGCTCGGTCAGCAGATTCGGCGCGGCGGGCCCGACTCACCGCCCTTCACCATCGTCGGCGTGGTCGGCACCATCAACTCCGTCGACCTGGGCCAGCCCGTGGAGAAGGAGCGGATCTACTATCCCGTCACCCAGGCACCGGTCCCGAGCCTGGCGCTCGTCCTCAAGACCGGCCTCGATCCCCGGACACTGGTGTCGCAGGTGCGGGCGGCGGTGCAGTCGATCGATCCCGAGCAGCCCCTCGCCGACGTGCGCACGATGGATCAGTGGGTGAGCCGGTCGCTTCAAACCCGGCAGGCCCCGACCCTGCTGCTGACGATGTTCGGCGCGGTGGCGCTGATGCTGTCGGGAATCGGCATCTACGGCGTCCTGGCCTTCGGGGTGGCCCAGCGCGTGCGCGAGTTCGGCAT
>JADZBZ010000214.1 GCA_020851835.1 Acidobacteriota bacterium | reverse complement strand
GCCGCCAGGTGCCAGCCCTTGCGCCGCCGCGTGCGCGCCCGGCCCTCGACATACGCGACCGCCGTGAGCAGGCGCGCCTCCAGCGGAATGGGCCCCACTGTCTGCAGAAACGAAGGCGGATAACCGGACGACGCATGAATGTGCAGGTGCCGGCCCGCCGCATCGGCGGCCCACAGGATGATCCCTCGTGCACCCAGCAGCCGCATCGCCGCCTCGAGGCGCGCCTCGATGGCGGGCCTGTGTCTCCAGGCCTTCCGGGCCCGCGGCCCTCCCGGCCGACCCGGAACCATCCCGGCCGGCTGCCGCCCGCGCCGCCAGAAGATGCAGGCAAAGCCGCACGCCAGCAGCAGGGTCACCGCCGCCGCCACGACCTGGGCCTGACCAAGGCTCACGAGTCAGATATCGGCCGAAGGCCCGGCTTTCTCCAAGGCCGCCCGGCCCGAACCCCCGGCCAGTCGCCCAGAGTCATACCATGTAGGCATGGCCCTGCTCACCGTTACGGACGTGACCAAGAACTACACAGGGGGCACGACGACCGTCCGGGCCCTCGACGGCGTCTCGTTCTCGCTCGATTCGGGCGCCTTCATCGCGCTGATGGGCCCGTCGGGCTGTGGCAAGTCCACCCTGTTGCACCTGTGTGGCGCCATGGACCGTCCCTCGTCGGGCTCGGTGGCGCTCGAAGGGCGCGACCTCGCGAAGCTCTCCGACGATGCGCTGACGGCGCTGAGGCGGGATCGTATCGGCTTCGTGTTCCAGTTCTTCAATCTGCTACCCACGCTCACGCTGGCCGACAACATCGCCCTGCCCTGCCTGCTCGGCGGCATGGCCGGTGCCGACGCCGGGCGACGCGCGACGGAGATGGCCGAGCGCGTGGGCATCGGACACCGCCTGCGCCACTACCCGCAGGAAGTGTCGGGCGGCGAGATGCAGCGCGCGGCCATCGCGCGCGCTCTCGTGCACGAGCCCGCGCTGCTCGTCGCTGACGAGCCGACCGGCAATCTCGATTCGGAGAACGGCGCCCGCGTGCTGGCGCTGCTGGCCGAGCTCAATCGCGAGATGGGCATCACCATCCTGCTCGCCACGCACGCGCGGGAGGTGGCCGCCGCGGCGGGCCTCGTCCTGCGGATGCGCGACGGGCGTTTCGCCGAGGCGCCGCGTCCGGCACCCGCGTCACGCGTGCCGGCCTCCGGCGTCATCGATGCCCTCCAGGCTCTTTAGGCACTTCATCCTGCGCCCCCTGCTCCGCGAGCGGGCGCGCTCGGCGACCACCGTCGTCGGCATCGCGCTCGGCGTCGCCGTGGTGATGGCGATTCAGCTCACCAACCAGAGCTCGGTGCGTGGCTTCGAGACGGCGCTCGCCACCGTCGCCGGCCGCTCGTCGATCGAGATCCTCGGTCCGGGCGGCGTGGACGAGACGCGGCTGCCGGCTCTCGGCTGGCTGCGCGAGTTCGGTGCGCTCTCGCCGGTGATCGAGGGCGAAATGGCCCTCGTTTCGGATGCGCCCCGCCTCGGCACGGCGCCGGACCGGCCGGACGCCGGCGAGCGACCGCGACGGCCGGCGCGACGCAGTGAAGCCGTGAAGGTGCTGGGCGTGGACATCCTGCGCGACCTGACCTTGCGCGACTACGTGGTGGCCGAGCGCGAGCGGGCGACAGCCTACGGCAGTCCCGTCGAGAGCCTCACCGCGCAGCAGTTCCTGGAACTTCTCACCAGCCCGCGAAGCATCGTCATCACCGAGAAGCTCGCCCGGCGACGCGGATACGCGCTGGGCGACGAGGTCCGGCTGATGGCCGGCGACCGCGTGAACACGTTCGTCATTCGGGCCCTGCTCAAAGACGAGGGGCCGGCGCGGGTGATGGACGGCAGCTTCGTGCTGATGGACATCGCGGCGGCGCAGCTGGCCTTCGATCGGCTGGGACGCGTCGATCGCGTGGACGTGCTGATCGGCGCGGCCGACGCGGCCGCCGACGCGCCGGCCATCGATACCGCGCTCGCGGCCATCAACGCGCGGCTTCCGGATGGGCTGGCCGCCCAGCGGCCCGGCCGCCGGGGCGAGCAGGTGGAGCGGATGCTCGCCGCGTTTCACTTGAATCTCACGGCGCTGTCGTGGGTGGCGCTGGTGGTAGGGCTGTTCCTCGTCTACAACACCGTGACGATCTCGGTGATCGCTCGGCGCGACGAGATCGGGATGCTCCGCGCGCTGGGCGTCACACGCCGGCAGGTGCTGGCGCTGTTTCTGGGCGAGGCGGCCGTACTGGGCCTGGCCGGCACGGTGGTCGGCATCGGCCTCGGGCGCGCGCTGGCGGACGCCGCCGTCGGCCTGACGTCCTCCACGGTCAGCACGCTCTACATCGCCACGGCTGCGGCTACGCCGGCCCTGTCGGCCTGGCATGTCGGCGTGGCGTTGGCCATCGGCGTCCCGCTGTCGCTGCTGGCCGCGGTGCTGCCCGCGCGTGAGGCCAGCCAGGTGCCGCCGACCGCCGCCATGCGCGGCAACGACCGCCTCGACTCGCGCCGGCGGCTGCGCGCCAGCGCCCTGCTCCTACCCGCGGCCGTGCTGGCCGCGGCCGGCGGCCTCGCGATGCTGGGGCCGGTCAACGGGCGGCCTCTCTTCGGGTACGCAGCCTCGTTTGCCACCATCATGGGCGCGTCGCTGCTGGTACCGGCCATCATCTACGGGCTGGCGCGCGCCTTGGGCGGCGTACTGCGGCGCCTGCTGGGCGTGGAGGGCATGCTCGCGCACGCCAACCTCGCGGCCGCCATCCCCCGCCTGTCCATCTCGATTGCGGCGCTGGCCGTCAGCCTGTCGATGATGGTGGCCGTCGCGGTGATGATCGGCAGCTTCCGCGACACGGTGGCGTACTGGATTGGCCAGACGCTGCAGGCCGACCTGTTCATCGGTCCGGGCGTCCAGCCCACCGTCGGCTCGGAACAGACGCTGTCGGCAACGGCCATGGCCGCGGTCGGCGCGCATCCTGACGTCGAGGTCGTGGACTCGTTCCGCAACATCGACCTCGTCTACAACGGCAACCTCGTGGTGCTTGGCGCCGGGAACTTCGACATTGTCCTCTCCCACGGATCGCTGCTCTTCAAGTCGCCCGCCGACGGGCGCGAGGCGCTCCGCCGCGCCATCGGCACCGACGCGGTCGTGGTCTCGGAGGCGTTTGCGAACAAGTACCGCACGCGGCCGGGCGACGTGCTCACGCTGCAGACGCCGAAGGGCGCCCATCCCTTCCGGGTGGCGGCCGTCTATTACGACTACGCCGTGGACCGCGGCGTCATCGTGATGGACCGCGGCACGTTCCGGCAGTACTTCGGCGCCCTGACGCCGACCGGCATGGCCGCTTACCTCAGACCAGGCGCCGACCCCGAGCGCGTGCGCGGCGAGATCCTCGAGTCGCTGGACGAAGGGCACCGTGTGTTCATCTACACCAACAGGGACCTGCGGGCTGAAGTGCTGCGCATCTTCGACAGCACGTTCGCCATCACCTACGCGCTCGAGATCATCGCCATCGTGGTGGCCATGCTCGGCGTGGGCGCCACCCTGCTGACCCTGGTGATCGAACGGCGGCGCGATCTGTCGATGCTGCGCCTGATCGGCGCCGCCCGGCGCCAGGTGCAGCGCGTGGTCGTCATCGAGGCGGCGCTCATCGGCGCCGCGAGCCAGGCGATCGGCCTCGTGGTCGGGTTGGCCCTCTCGGTGCTGCTCGTCTACGTGATCAACGTGCAGAGCTTCGGGTGGACCATCCAGTTCCGGGTGCCGGTCTGGTTCCTGCTTCAAGTGTCCGTCGCGGTGGTGGTGGCCACGGCCATCGCCGGCCTGTATCCCGCGCGCCGGGCCGCGCGGCTCGTGGTGGAGCATGACGAATAGACACGAGTGCCGGGTGCCGGGTGAGGCATCGCCGGGGCTGAAGCCCCGGCGCTCCAGCAGGCCGGTCGCACGGTACGCGGCGCTGGTCGGCATTATTGCGATGGCCCTGCTGCCAAGGCCGTCCACTGGCGCGGCGTCCCAGGTACGGACCGCCGAGACCGCCGCAGCACGCAGCGCCGGGACTTCAGTCCCGGTCGAGACCGCCGCAGCACGGAGCGCCGGGACTTCAGTCCCGGCGTCCCTCTCCGACTGGCGCGAGGCGACGTCCGGCTATCGCTACGCGTTCCCGCGCGATCACGCCAATCATCCCGACTACAAGATCGAGTGGTGGTACTACACGGGTAACGTCGACACCGCCGCGGGTCGGCGGTTCGGCTACCAGGTGACGTTCTTCCGCGTCGGCGTGGATCCCGCCCCGGCCAACCCGTCGGCTTGGGCGGTGCGCGATCTCTACATGGCGCACCTGGCCGTCAGCGATCCTTCGGGGCAGCGGTACCGTTTCGACGAGAAGCTCACCCGCGCAGGGCCCGGCCTGTCGGGCGCCGCCGCGGGGCGCTATCGCGTGTGGAACGAAGACTGGACAGCCCGACTCGACGATCGGGGCCGTCACCTCATCCGTGCCGCCAGCCGCGCGGCCGGCGTGGACCTCGTCCTCGACGAGGGCAAGGGACCGGTCATCAACGGCGTGGACGGGATCAGCCAGAAGGGCGCGGAGGCGGGGAACGCGTCGCACTACTACTCGCTCACGCGCATGCCCACGCACGGAACGCTCACGATCGACGGCCAACGCTTCGAGGTGACCGGCGAGAGCTGGATGGATCACGAGTTCGGCACCAGCTTCCTCGAGCGCGAGCAGCAGGGCTGGGACTGGCTGTCGCTGCAACTCGGCGACGGGGGCGAGCTGATGATCTACCAGCTGAGGCGAGGCGATGGGTCGCGCGACCCGCGATCGAGCGGCACCCTGGTGGACGCGAAGGGACGCGCCACCCACCTGGCCGCGGCCGACTTCACCCTGGCCCCCGGCGGCCAGACGTTCACGGCGCCATCAGGCGCCACCTACCCCGTCGGATGGCGGGTCACCATTCCCACGCAGCAGCTCGAGTTGCGGGTCACCACTCCCCTCGCCAACCAGGAGCTGGCCACCTCGGGTGCCGGCATCGCGTACTGGGAAGGGCTGGTGGACGTGTCCGGCACGGCGCGCGACCGGCCGGTCACCGGACGAGGCTATCTCGAGATGACGGGGTACAAGGGCAGCCTCGGCCGCGTCATGACGCAGTAGGAGCCCGCAGATGCGAATCCTCGTCATCGGCGCAGGCATCGCGGGCCTGACCGCCGCGCGCCACCTGCAGGAACGCGGCCGCGATGTCACGGTCGTCGACAAGGCGCGTGCGCCGGGCGGTCGCGTCTCGACCCGCCGCATTGTGGACGAGGATGCCGATCGGCCGGAACTGGCGGCGCTCGCCTTCGATCATGGCGCCCAGTACTTCACGGTGCGCGATAGGCGGTTCGAACGCGAGGTCGAGGCGTGGCACAAGGCGCGAACCGTCCAGGTGTGGCATGGCGCTCTCGCGACATTCGACAGCGAAGGGCGCGAGGCTCTCGAAGACGAGCGCAGGCGGTGGGTGGGCGTGCCGAGCATGAGCGCCATCGGACGGCACCTGGCGCGCGGCCTCGACGTGCACTGCGAAACGCGGGTCACGGCCCTGACCCGCGACGAGCAGGGCGCGGCTGGCCGCTGGCTCGCCTCACTCCACGACGGCCGGACGCTCGGCCCGTTCGACGCGGCGGTAGTGGCCGTTCCGGCGTCTCAGGCCGTCCCGCTGCTGGCAGAGTCGCCGTCACTCGCGCAGCGGGCCGCGGCCGTGCGGATGCACCCATGCTGGGTGGCGATGGCGGCGTTCAGCGATCGCGTCCCCACCTCCTTCGACGGTGCGTTCGTGGCCGGCAGCCCACTCGGCTGGATCGCGCGGGATCGGTCGAAACCCCGGCGCGGCCTGGCCGAGACGTGGGTGCTGCACGGCGCCGGAGCCTGGAGCGAGGCCCACGCCGGCGATGCGCCCGACGCCGTCGGACCGTTCCTGTTGAACGCCTTCGGCGACCTGGTGCGGGGATCTCTGCCGTTGCCGGTGCACCTGAGCGCGCACCGGTGGCCGTTCGCCTGCGCCGACCCGCCACTGGCGGCCGGCGCGCTCGCCGATCACGATCGACACTTGGTGGCGTGCGGGGATTGGTGCGCGGGCAATCGCATCGAAGCCGCGTTCCTGAGTGGCCTGGCCGCCGCCGACGCCGTCCGCTGATCGGAGTCCTCTCGCCGGTGGCACGCGCTCAGCCGCACGGCCTCACTTCGGCTTCGAGCGCCGGCGTCCAATGCGACCGCGATCGCCGCCGGTCCAGTACATCTGGACCAGCGTACCCGTCAAGCCCAGGCCGAGAAAGGTCCAAGGCACCCAGCCCTGGCCCGGCGCGGGGTTCATGGGATACGCCACCCAGATATCGCCCTCGGACGCCGCCTTGAGCGTGGCCGCGTTACCCAGCAATGCGGCCGCGCCGACCACCGTGGTCCACGCACCGCCAAAGGCGGTGGCGAGAATGATGACATAGCGCTGCAGCCACGTGGCCACCAGAGCGCCAGCAACGGCGGCGATGATGACCAGCGCGGGATGCGGATCGCCCTGGATGCGCGCCCAGAGCAGGTTGACGAGCAGGGCGCCAAGCCCCGCCCCGACGAGGGCCACCCCGACGAAGTAGGCGGCCAGCAGCAGCCCCGCGCCGACCAGCCCACCCACGATGGCGGCAATCGCCATGGCCGTCCCGGCGCCCTCGCCGAACACGGAACTGGCCGCCAGCGCTCCAAGTATGAAGCCGAAGATAGCGAGGACGAACCGGAACAGCCGGTAGCCGAACAGGCACGACAGGAGCCCGCCAGAAACGAGCAGTGCGGCGGCCGGGAACTGATAGGCGACAGGCAGCATGGTCCCGGGGGAAGGGATGGAGAATCTTAGCAGGTGCCGAGGGCCGAGGCGGCTGCCTTTTACAGTTCCCGCCGCCCTTCCATCGCCCTGGTCATCGTCAGGTCGTCCGCGTACTCGATGTCGCTGCCGACGGGGATGCCCATGGCGATGCGCGTCACGCGCGGGCCAAGCGGCTTGAGGAGGCGCGCCAGGTAGATGGCCGTGGCCTCGCCCTCCACCGTGGGATTGGTCGCGAGGATGATTTCCTCCACACCGCCCGCCCCGATGCGGACGAGCAGGTCCTTGATCTTCAGGTCGTCCGGCCCCACGCCGGCCAGCGGCGAGATGGCGCCCATCAGCACGTGGTAGGTGCCGCGGAAGCCGCGCGTCTTCTCGATGACGTGCACGTTCTGCGGTTCCTCGACCACGCAGATGCTGGTCCGATCGCGGCTCTGGTCGGCGCAGATGAGACACGGGTCGGCATCGGTGATGTTGCTGCAGATAGTGCAGTAGGTGACGCGGTCCTTGACCAGGCGGATGGCCTCGCACAGCCGCTCGGCATCCTCGCGCGGGGTGCGCAGGACGTGGAAGGCCAGCCGCTGGGCGCTCTTGCCGCCGATGCCGGGCAGGCGCTTGAACTGGTCGATGAGGTGCTGGAGGGATTCGGGGAGCACGGCCTTCGGGGTTGTCGGGGTTGGGCGTTCTCGGGTTCGGCGTCGGTGGCGCTAGAGGCCGGGCAGTCCGAGGCCCGACATCAAGCCGCCCATCTTCTGCTTGAGCGCCTCGTCCACTCTGCGGTGGGCGTCGTTGACGGCGGCGACGATCAGGTCCTGCAGCATGCCGACGTCTTCCTTCGCGACCACCTCGGGATCGATCGTCAGGGTGAGCACGTGCTTGTGGCCGTTGACCACCACGCTCACCATCCCGCCACCCGCCGTGGCCTCGACGCGCAACTCGGTCATCTGCTGCTGCATCTCCTGCGCCTGCTTCATCATGTCCTGGATGTTCATGCTACTCACCTTCCACCGACGTCTTCTCCACCGGGAAAATCTCGAGGAGGCTGCGCACCGTCTCGTGCTCCAGCGGCGAGGCCTGCTCTCCGCCTGACTTCGCCGGCGAGGCCGCCACGGGCACAGCCGGCGCGGCGGGTGGTGGTGGCCCGGGCACGGCCGCGGGATCGGTGAAGGCAACGGTCACCGGCAGCCGCACACCCGTGAGCCGCTCGACAATCGATTGCACCCACGCGCGCTGCTCCTCGCACTGGCTCTTGGGCACCTTCTGATTCGGCTGGAACCGGAACCTCACGCCCGACTGATCCGCGTCGATGCTGAACGCCTGCGCGACGACGAGATTGTAGAAAGTCGGTTTGGCGGCCTTCAATTCGGCGAGGAAGGCGTCGCGGTTGAGCGTACCAGGCGCGGCCGATGCGGCCGGCGGGGCGGGTGCGACCCGGGAGGCCGGAGCGGCGCCGGCGGCGCGACCCGGCGCCGTCGTCCGCACTGGCGCTGACGTCGGCGTCGCCAGGCGGCGCGGCGGCGGCGCACTCGCACCGGCCACGCCCCGCGCTCCGGCGGCGCCCGACAGCAGATCTGTCAGCGGCACGAGTTTCCGCAGGTGCATCAGGCGCAGCAACGCCATCTCGAGGTTGTAGCGGGGCTGTTCGGAGCCGCGAATCTCCTGCTCGGCGCGCGTCAGCAGGTCGAAGCCGCGGAGCAGGTCTTCGCGCGACCAGCGGTCCGCCAGGGCCAACAGGCGCTCGCGGTCGCCGTCGCCGACCACCTCCGGGTCCGAGGCCCTCTTCCGGTCGACCGACAGCAACAACAGGTCCCGCATGGCGCGCGACAGCTCGCGGCACAGCAGGCGCAGGTCGTAGCCGCGCTCGATGGCGCGTTCGGTCAGCGTGAAGGCCGCCGGCGCGTCCTCGGTCACGACCGCATCGAGCATGTCCATGACGAGATCGCGCCCAACCAGGCCGAGCACGGCGACCACGTCCTCGGTGGCGATGCGGTCGCCGGCGAAGGCCCGCACCTGGTCGAGAGCGCTCAGGGAGTCGCGCATGCTCCCCTCGCCCGCCCGGGCGAGCAGCATGAGCGCCTCGTCTGGCACGTCGATGTGCTCCTCCCCGGCGATGTAGCGCAGCCGCTCGGCCACCGTCCTGGCCGGGATGGTCCGAAACTCGTGGACCTGGGCCCGCGACAGCACGGTGTCGGGAATCTTGTGCAGCTCGGTGGTCGCCATCATGAAGACCACGTGCGGCGGCGGCTCCTCGATGGACTTGAGCAGGGCGTTGAAGGACGAGGCCGACAGCATGTGAACCTCGTCGATGATGAACACCTTGTAGCGATTGCGGACGGGAGCGATCGACAGCCCCTCGATGATGACCTCGCGGACGTTGTCCACGCCGGTGTGCGTGGCGGCGTCGATTTCGAGCACGTCCATGTCGCGCCCCTCGGCAATCTCGACGCAGGCGTCGCACACCCCGCAGGGCTCGGCCGTGGGCCCGTTCACGCAGTTGAGCGCGCGCGCGAGGATGCGGGCGCTGGTCGTCTTGCCGCAGCCCCGCGGGCCGGCGAAGACGAAGGCGTGCGCGAGCCGGCGGCTCTTGAGGGCGTTGCCGAGCGTCCGGGTGACGGCCTGCTGACCGAGCACGTCGTCGAAGCGCTGCGGCCGCCACTTGCGGGCGAGAACCTGGTAGGACATCGGGGAGAGGACCGTCCGCGCCCACGGGCCTCACCGCGGCCCGGAATGGCTGCACACATCACGGAAACGACTGAGCGCTGCTGCCTTCCGGCCCTGACGCGGTTCGCCGCCCTGAGATTGCACAGGTCCCGAGCCGCGGTGCGGCCCGCCACCAGCCCGGCCAGTCGCGACCGGCTCTGGTGCATGGAACGTGGGAAACAGTGTAGCATTCACGCTGTGCGCGCGCACGTGTGCACAGCCGCCCGGCAGGGGTTCTCGGAGCCAAGTACCTCGGTGCAAGGCACTTAACGAATTTGGAGGTTGCGGTACCGCCCTTGCAAGCGGACACGATGCCATGATCGCCTTCCCGCCCGCCTTTCACGACGACAGCGAGTATTTCGGCGAGCCGGCCCGGCTCGAGCGGCTCAGCTCGGCCGCGCACATCCTGGCCATCGACGACGAGCCGCTCAATGTGGAGCTGGTGAAGATGCTGCTGGCGCGGGCCGGTTTCACCAACGTGTCGGGACTCACCGACGCCCGGCAGGTCGAAGCCTTCATCACGAGCACGCCCCCGGACCTGGTGCTGCTCGACGTGCACATGCCCGAACGCGACGGGTTCGACGTGCTCGATGCCCTGGCTCCGCTCATCCACGCCGACCGGCTGCCGGTCATCGTAGTCACCGGGGACGACTCCTCCGACGTCCGGCGCCAGGCCCTCACGCGCGGCGCCCGCGACTTCGTGACCAAGCCGTTCGACTTCACCGAAATCGCCATCCGCGTCCGCAACCAGCTCGAAACCCGCCTGCTCTTCCATGACCTGCGCAAGCAGAACCGGTCGCTCCGCGACTCGGTGCGCGGGCGCACACTCGAGCTCGAATCGGCGCGAATCGAGATGATCGAACGCCTCGCGATGGCGTCCGAGTACCGCGACGACTCGACCAACAACCACAACACCCGTGTGGGCCGGATCATCAGCACCCTGGCGACGGCGATGGGCCGGTCGCCCTCGGACGCCGACCTGCTGGCGCGTGCGTCCGCGCTGCACGACGTCGGCAAGATCGGCATTCCCGACGCCCTGCTCCGTAAGCCGGGCCCGCTCACCTCGCTGGAGGCGCAGGTAATGCAGTCGCACACCACGATCGGCGCCCGGATTCTCGGCGGCAGCGACATGCCGTTGCTGCGGCTGGCGTCGACGATCGCTCTGACGCACCACGAGCGCTGGGACGGCAGCGGGTACCCGCGCGGTCTCAAGGGACACGACATTCCGCTTCCCGGACGCATGGTGGCCATCGCCGACGCGTTCGACGCGATGACGACCGATCGGCCCTATCGCCAGGGGAGGACGCCGGAGATGGCGATTGCCGCCATCGAGGAAGAGCGCGGGCGCCAGTTCGACGGTGACATCGTCGACGCGCTGATGGCGTGTGACCGCGAGACGCTCTCGGCCGGGCCGTCCTTGCCGACCCCCTTGCCTTAGCAGTCCGTGGTGGAAGTGGTGCCGGCATTCGGCCGGCGCCGCATCCCGCCTCGCTTCGTTGCTCCTCCTTCGAATATGGCCCGATATTCTCAGTCGTCGCGCCTTGCGATCCGGGCGCATCGCCGCCCTCGGTGCTACGTCACCACTTCCACCACGGACTGTCAGTCTATCGCCTGGCTGCGGTCCAGCAACAGTAGCGCCAGCCGCTCGTACAGGTCCACGGCCTCGTGCAGATCGTCCACGCGCACGTGCTCGTGGTCCGTATGCGCCACGTGGATCGAGCCGGGTCCGACTAGCAGCGGCGTGCCCCAGTTGGTCAGGAGCGGGATGTCGGTCGTGTAGGCGAAGACGGCTGTCTCGAACCCCTCCGGCGTCGTGAGGCGGACGGGCGGCACCTCCACCATCTCGTGCAGGGACGCACGATCGCCGACCGCGGCCGCCAGCACCCTCCGGATCTCGTCGTGCGCGCCCACGCTGCGGAACGTCAGCTCGGCCTCGGCGTGCGGAGGCACGACGTTGGGCGCCACACCCCCGGCAATGAACGCCACCGTGTAGTGCGTGCGGCCCAGCACGGGATCTTCCGGCCACCTCGCCTCCCGCAGGCAGACGAGCACGTCCACGAGCAGTTCGATGGCCGAGCGGCCCAGATCGGGATAGCCGGAATGGACGGCGATGCCCCTGGTCACGAGCCTCACGCGGAACACGCCGCGCGTGGCCGAACCCAGCCGGTTGTCGGTGGGCTCGCCGTTGATCAGGTAACGCGAGCGCGACGCCATGCGGTTGGCGGCGCGGGCCCCGTCGCTGCCGCGCTCCTCCCCCGCCACCACCACCAGGCCCACCCGCGTCTCGCCGCGCGCGCGCAGGCGCTCCACGGCCCCCACCTGGGCAGCCAGAATCCCCTTGGCGTCGCAGGCTCCGCGCCCGAACAGCCGGCCTCCTTCGAGGCGGCTGGGGAAGAACGGCGGCACACAGTCGATGTGGGTGGAAAAGACGACCGCGGGTTCGCCCGCGGCGGCAATGACGTTGATACGGTCGGCCGACGCCTCGAGCGGTCCGCCCCGCTCGACGTCGGATTCCGCGGCCACCAGCGGCTGTTCGAGTACGGCAAGGCCTCTCGCGCGCAGATAGGCCGCCAGCGCCCGCGCCGCCGCGCCTTCGCGGCCCGTGGTGGAATCGATGTCGATCAGCTCGCGCGCCAGCGCAACCGGATCTACCGGATCCACGCTTCGAGCTCCGTGCGCGTATCGGTCCGATCGTCGCGGTACTTCACGATGACGGGCGTCGCCAGCGACACACCCCAGTCGCGTCCAACGCCCACCGTCACCTGCCGTGCGCCCGGCACCACAACCGCCCCTTCGGGCACGACGATGGGCTGACCCGACTCGGGACGGATGATCCGGCCGTGCGGCAGGTCGTAGACGGGCGTCGACCCGGTGAGCACCGTGCCCGCCCCGATCACCGCACGCCGCTTGATCACCGCGCCCTCGTAGATGCCGGTGTTGCCGCCCACCAGCACCTCGTCTTCGATGATGACCGGCAGCGCACCGACCGGCTCGATGACGCCGCCAATCTGGGCCGCGGCGCTCACGTGCACGCGTGCGCCAATCTGCGCGCACGACCCGACGAGCGCATGCGAATCCACGAGCGTCCCCTCCCCGACCCACGCGCCGATGTTGATGTACATCGGCGGCATGCAGATGACACCTGCCGCCACGAACGCGCCGTCGCGCACGCTCGAGCCGCCGGGAACGATGCGAATGCCCGCCCCGGTGCCGGGTCGCTTCACGGGCATCGTGTCCTTGTCGTAGAACGGCAGGCCCTCGCTCATGTCCACGAGGTCGCCGAAGCGGAAGCCGAGCAGGATGCCCTGCTTCACCCACGCGTTGACGCGCCAGCCCGTGGGCGCTCCCGCGTCGGGCTCGGCCGCGCGCACCGTGCCCGCGCCCAGCGCCTGCCGCAGCTCCGCGAACACGGCGCGAGCCTCGGCCTTGTCGGCCCCGGCTCCCGCCGCAAACAACCGTTCGATCCGTTCTTTCATGCCGTCGCGCCCACGTCAGCCCACTGCCGTCTCGACTATGCCCAGCTCGGTCAGCACGGCCAGCACCTTCTCCTTCGACGCCGGCCGCGGCGGAACCATCGGCAGCCGGTACACCTCTTCGCAGAGGCCCATGGCCGCCATGGCGAACTTCACCGGTCCGGGGTTCGACTCGATGAAGTTCACCAGCAGGAGCGGCAGCCACCGCCGGTGCAGTGCCCGCGCCGACTCGAAGTTGCCGCGTTCGGCGGCTTCCACCATCTGCACCATCTCGGCGGGAATCTCGTTCGACGCCACCGAGATGATGCCGCGGCCGCCCATCGCCATCAGCGGCAGCGTGATGGCATCGTCGCCCGACAGCACGAGGAAGTCGTCCGGCGTCGCGCGGAGGATCTCGGCCATCTGCTGGATGTTACCGGAGGCCTCCTTCACGCCAACGATCGTGTGAAGAGTCGCCAGCCGCGCCACGGTGGCCGCGTCCATATTGCAGCCCGTGCGGCCTGGCACGTTGTAGAGCACGATGGGCAGCGGCGTCGCGTCGGCGACGGCCGAGAAGTGCTGGAAGAGGCCCTCGGGCGTGGGCTTGTTGTAGTACGGGGTCACCGAGAGCAGTCCGGTGGCACCCGCCTGCTGCATCGCGCGCGCCGCGTGCACCACCTCCGTGGTGCTGTAGCCGCCGGCGCCAGCCATGACGGGCACCTTCCCGGCCGCCACTTCCACGACCAGCTCCACCACCCGCCGCCGCTCGATATCCGACAGCGTGGGCGTTTCGCCCGTCGTGCCGCAGGGCACGAGAAAGTGGACGCCTGCGTCGATCTGCCGCCGCGCCAGCCGCCTGACGCCGGCCTCGTCCACGGCCCCGCCTTGTGTGAAGGGCGTGACCAGCGCCGTGCCGACCCCGGTCCACGGAGTTCTCATGGCATCCTCCCGCACCTGTTCGCACCCACCGTACTTACTCCAACACATCCCTCATCGAGTACCACCCGCGCCTCCCAATCAGCCATCGGGCTGCCACCAGCGCACCGCGCGCGAAGACGGCGCGATCGCGAACCCTGTGCGTCAGCTCGACCGTCTCCGACGGGCCGTCGAAGCCAACCGTATGCGTGCCGGGAATGAAGCCCGCCCGGGTGGACGAGACATCGATGGTACGGGGAAATCCCTCGCGCACCATGCCGGCCTCGAGGCTGAGCGCCGTTCCCGACGGCGCATCCTTCTTCCGATCGTGATGCGCCTCGTGGATCCACGCGCCGAAGTTGGCCTGCGGCGCGAAACGGCGGGCCGCCTCCTCCACCACCAACTCGAAGAGCGCCATGCCCAGAGAAAAATTCGATGCCGCCACCACGCCGGTATTCCTCTCGGCCACCAGGGCCCTCAGGGACGATTCGTGCGCCTGCCAGCCGGTTGTGCCGATAACGGCGTTGATCCCGCGCGCGGCCAAGGCCGCCAGGTTGACGGGCACGGCCTCGGCCAGGGTGAAATCGATGGCCACGTCTGCTTCTCCGAACCGGGCATCGGCGATGGCCCCGGCCCCGCCGGCACGCTGCACGATGCCGGCGACCTCGAATCCATGCGCGGGTGCGAGGGACTCGACCAGCGTGCCCATCCGCCCGTGGCCGACGATGAGCAGCCGCATGGGCGTCACCTGGCGGCGCCCGCCACCGCACGGAGGCCCTGGCCCGGCGCGAAGAACGCTTCGTGCAGGCGGCTGAGGGCCGTGGCCACGTCGGTCTCGCGAATGACGAACGTGATGTTGCGCCGGGAGGCCGCCTGCGACACCAGGTGGAGCGGCACGTCGCCCACCGCCGCCAGCACGTGCGCGGCCAGGCCGGTGTCCCGCTGCAGGCCCTCGCCGACCGCGCAGACGATCGCCATGCAATCCTCGCACGACACGTCGGCGAACCCCGACAGCTCGTCCACGATGGCCGGCAGCCGCCGCGCATCGTCCACGGTGACCGAGACGCTCACTTCGGATGTGGTGACCACGTCTACCGCGGTCCTGAAGCGCTCGAACACGGCGAACAGGCGGCTGAGAAAGCCGTGGGCCATCAGCATCCGCGTCGAGGTGATGTTGACCACCGTAACGCCTTTCTTCGAGGCGACGGCCGTGAGCAGACGCCCGCCGTCGGGGCGCTCGGCCGTGATCAGCGTGCCGCGGGCGGTGGCGCAGCGCGAGTTGAGGATGCGAACCGGAATGTTGCGCGCGACCGCCGGCTGGATGGTGGCCGGGTGCAGCACCTTGGCACCGAAGTAGGCCAGCTCGGACGCTTCGCCAAACGAGAGGTGTGGCACCACGGGCGGGTCCTTGACGATGCGCGGATCGGACGTGAGCATGCCGTCCACGTCGGTCCAGACCTGGATTTCGGCCACGCCCAGACAGGCGCCGACGATGGCCGCGGAGTAGTCCGAGCCCCCGCGGCCGAGCGTGGTGGTGACGCCGTCCCGCGTCGCGCCGACAAATCCTCCCAGAACCGGAATACGTCCCGAGGCCAGCACGGGATCCACCTGCGCGACGAGCGCGGCCGTCGTCTCGGTGAACTGCGGGGCGGCGGCCTGATGCTCGCCGTCGGTGACCACGGCCAGCCGCGCGTCCACCCAGGCGGCGGGCAGGCCGTGCGAAGTGAGGGCTGCGGCCACGAGTCGGCTGCTGAGCACCTCGCCGGCAGCGGCGACGGTGTCCATCCAGCGGGGCGACACTTCACGAAGGACGGACAGGGCCAGGACGATGCGTTCCAGCTCGCCGACATCTCGAGCCATGGCTTCGCGCGTGGAGGCCCGCAGATCGTCGTCCACGATGACCTCCGACACCGTCACGTGGCGCTCGTGCAGCTCGCGCAGGCTGCTGCGGGCGCCTTCCGCGTCGCCGGCGCCCGCCTGCGCGGCCACGCCGAGCAGCCTGTCGGTGACACCCGAGAGCGCCGACACCACGACGATGGGCCCGCGGGCGTCGCCGCTCTCGCGCTGGGCTTCGGCCTGCCGTTCGGCGCGCACGATGGCCATCAGGCGCTCGATCGCAGCGCGATCGGCCACCGACGTGCCTCCGAATTTCATGACGACCATTACAGAACCTCGATCCGGGATCCGACCACCGGCCTTCGCCTTCTAATCCAGCATCCCTTCGGCGTGCATCAACTCCGCGTTCAGGATGGCGGCGCCGGCGGCGCCGCGAACCGTGTTGTGCCCCAGCGCGACCAGCCGTGTCTGCAGCACCGGGCACGGCCGCACGCGGCCCACGGCGACGGCCATGCCCGATCCCAGGTCCGCGTCGAGTCGGGCCTGCGGTCGGTTCGGCTGGTCCATCACCACGATGGCAGGCTGTGGCGCGCTCGGGAGGTTCAGCTCCTGCGGCCTGCCCTTGAAGTCGCGCAACGCCGCAACGACCTCGTCGGGCGTCGGCCTGGCGCCCAGGTCCACCGACACCGTCATGGTGTGGCCGTCGATGACCGGTACGCGGTTGGTATGGGCGCTGATGATCATCGGGTGCACCGCGCGGCCACCGTCCCGGCCCAGGATCTTCCGCGTCTCGCTCTCCATCTTCTCCTCTTCACCGCCGATGAACGGCACGACGTTGCCGAGGATGTCGAGCGACGGCACGCCTGGATACCCGGCGCCCGACACGGCTTGCATGGTCGAGACCACGACGGCGCGGACGTCGAACGGGCAGAGCGGAGCCAGCGCCAGGGCCAGCACGATGGTGGAACAATTGGGATTGGTGACGATGGCGCCCGGCCAGCCCTTGCCGGCGCGCTGTTCGGCCACGAGGGCCAGGTGATCCGCATTCACCTCGGGAATCAGCAGCGGCACCAGCGGGTCCATGCGGAAGTTGCGCGCGTTGCTGACGACGATGTGCCCGGCGGCGGCGAACGCGCTCTCGATGTCACCCGCTACCGAGGCATCGAGGCCCGAAAACACCACCTTCGGCCCGCGGCCCGGCACGCACGGCTCGACCACGCGGCCGGCGGCATCGTCGGGCACCGGGGTGGCCAGGCGCCACGGCGCGACGCTCTTGTAGACCTTGCCTTCGGACCGCTCGCTGGCGGCCAGCCAGGTGAGGCGGAACCAGGGGTGCGCCGCCAGTCGCAAGACGAACTGCTGCCCCACTACGCCCGTGGCACCGAGCACCCCAACCTCAATCGCTCTCACACGGCCTCCTCGTGCGGGCACCGATAGGCCGGCGCGCGCTCAAAACAAAAAACCCGCCAGGGCGTCTGCCGCGGCGGGTGCTGGTGGCCCTTTGGAGGCCCTCGGTGACGGCGCCCACGCTAGGGCGCGAACCGGAGTTCGGCAATTCCCGACGCGGAGCAAGTCCGCTTTCGAGCGGTGCGCTTTCGCATCCGGGTCATCATCAGGGCGGGAGTATAGCACGTAGGCTTCGCGAAGCCGCGGCCCACGGGGCCAACGGTTCCCGACCGGTTCGACAGTGCGGGTACCGGCGGGCTGGGCCGGCCACTGCTGATGACGACGGGTAGGAGTGCAGTCAGATTGGCTCATCGAACGCCTTGGCGATATTCTTCGCAAGCATTTCGAAAGAATAAGATCGTAAGGCCACGTTGCGCATCCATGCGACGGGTCGCGACGAGACAAACATCTGACGGGCGAGTTTGCGGGAGTCGCTCGGCATTCGCTCAACCCGCGGCTTCCGGCGTTTCACATAGAGGCGGAGCACATCCCAGAGTCGCCAGAAGTACATCTCGGCTTCGTCCTCGGGCAGTTCGTCCAGCAGGCCGTTCACATGCTCTCCAGTGCGGTCGAGACACTACCGGCGATCACGTCACAGTTCCGGAGCTACAATGGCTGGCCTGAGCCGAACCGCCAAGGTCGTCACCTGGAACGGCAAGGACGTTCCGACCGAGCTGCGCGAGCTTCCTGCCGGCCGCTACGTGGTCGAACCCGTTGACGATGAGGCGCCCGCCCTGACGCCTGACGAAGAAGCCGGCATCGAAGCTGCGCTTGAGTCGTACCGCCAAGGTCGAGTCGTCGACGCGAAGCGCTCTCGCGAGATCGTCGACGCAGTTCTCGGGCGTTGAAGGTCACCAACACCGAGGAAGCGGTCGCCGACATCGTCGAGGTCGTCAGCTATCTCAACCAACGGAATCCAACCGCCGCCGCGAACCTCGACGCGGAGATCGCCCGCTGCATCGACCGCCTCGCAGACCGAGAGTTTGATGGGCCACTCTCGTGGCTTCGCTCGGGTGCGGTCGTGCGGAGTTGGGGCGTGCCGCCGTTCCGGATCTACTATCAGCGGCATCCCGACGAGTTGCCGATCGTCTGCGTCTATCATCAAGCGCGCCGACCCATCACGCGGTAGCGCCCTTGGGCAACGGACGTCGCTCTCTCGACACTCGGGAGCCTCGGCTGGAAGTCCATCGGCGAGGGATGGCCGGCCGGCCAGTGGGGCTGCTACGACGCGACCAAGCCGATGTTGTTGAAGTGGGACACGGCCTGGCGGGCGCTGCGTGATGCCGCCGGCCTGCACGGGCTCCGGTTCTACGACCTGCGCCACACCATCATCATGGAGTTGGCCGAGGTGGGTGTCGCCGATCACGTGCTCGAATCGATCAGCGGCCACCTGTCGCGGCGTATGCTGGAGCCGGACCTGGAGACCTTCGTCCGCGCCAGCGCCGTTGACGCCCGCACGGAATCGTCGTCTGAACGACAGACCGGAACCGAGGAGCTGCGGCCATGAGTCTTTGGAAGCGCGGGCGCCAGTACTGGGCGGACTTCACGGTCGATGGCCGTCGCTACCGAAAGCGTCTCGACACGACGAACCTCCAGGACGCCAAGCGGAAGGAACGGCAGCTCATCGAGGACGCTGGTCACGGCGCCGTCGCAACGCACGAGCAGGGACCGAAGCGGCTCTTCGAGGCCGTCGACGCCTACATCGACGGCAAGCGGCTGCACTGTTCGCCGCGAACGATCGAGTTCGAGGAAGAGCGCCTCATCACGCTGAAGCGCTACTTCGGCGACACGCCGCTCACGGCGATCACCGCGAGGTCGATCTCCGAGTACCAGCGCAAGCGCCATGACGCTGGCAAGGCGAACCGGACCATCAACATGGACGTCGGCGTCCTGTGCCGCGTCCTCAAGTCGTGCGGACGGTGGCGGGCGGTTGCAGACCATGTACGGAATCTGCCCGAGCGTCAGAAGCCGGTTGGCCGCGCGCTGACACCTGAGGAACGGCAGCGACTCTTTGAGAGTGCTGCGTCCAATCCCGAGTGGGAACACGTCTACTGCGCAGCGATGGTTGCTTCGAACCCTCGATGCAGCCGGTGGAGGTGAAGCACCTCCGCCGGCGTGATGTCGATCTCGTGAAGAAGCTGCTCTACGTCCGGCGCAACAAGAACGAGACGAGCCATCGCGTCATCCCGCTCAACGCGCCGGCCATCGTCGCCGTCGCTCGCATGCTCGAAAGAGCCGACTTGCTCGGACACACCGAACCGGACCACTACATCTGGCCGGCCTGCCAGTGGGGTCACTACGATCCGACGAAGCCGATGGAGAAATGGGACACGGCCTGGCGGGCGCTCCGCGACGCCGCCGGCCTGCCGCGATTCCGCTTCCACGATCTGCGGCACACGGTGATCACCGAGCTCGCCGAACTGGGCGTCGCCGATCATGTGCTCGAATCGATCAGCGGCCACCTGTCGCGGCGAATGCTGGAGCACTACTCGCACATCCGGATCGACGCGAAGCGGCAAGCCCTCGACGCACTGGACGAATCACGTCGAGACGCTCACAATGGCGACGGCACGAGTGGAGACGCGGACGCGGACGGGGCCAGGAACGGCGACAGCCCTGAATCACCCAAGGACGGCGTGGAAATCCCGCTGTTCTTGGCGCTGTCCGAAAGCCTTACGTCACAGTCACGTCACAGTTTGCGTTTGGCGGGATCCCCGCCCTCCGCTAAACTGTTGATTCCACTCAAACGGAGAGATGGCCGAGTGGTTGAGGGCGCACGCTTGGAAGGTGCTTCCGGCCACCTGCACGGAGCAACGCCCCCGCATCGCAAGGCATAGCCGAGTCAGCGACTTACGGCCATCCGGTGCTCGTCGGTGTGACGCCGTGTTCGCCCCGGTTCGTCGGGGTGTCCGGGCCGACGTTACACCGTTTCTACACAATCCTTGTTTCGACTTGGCGGCGCCCGCCGCAGTGTCTCCGGTGACGCGGACGCAGCTTGACCGCCGCCCCTCGTCGAGTCATATTACTTCCATGGCACTCTCACTGAAGAAGGCGACCACGATTGCCCTGGATCCGGAGGACGATCGCCTGCTGACCCGGGCAGCTCGGGAGCGCGGTGTCTCGCGTGCGGAGTTCATCCGGCAGCATCTCGCCCTCGTGCTCGAGCAGTACCGCCGACACCCCAAGCCTCGGAGCGCGGGTATCGTCCGCACGCTGACAGAGCGCGGCGACGAGCGCGAGCTGTTCAGTGCCGGCCGGTAGCGCAGCCGCGCTCATCTGCGACACCGGCGCGCTCATCGACTATCTCGTCGAGGGCGCGCCAGACCACCGGCGCTTTCGCCGCGTCATCGACCAGGCCCGCACGCGCTACGTTCCGGGACTCGTCCTCGCCGAGGTCGACTACTTCCTTCGCGACGAACGCGCAGCGATGCAGGCGTTCATGCAGGATCTGTCGCGCGGTGCCTTCACCTACGCGCCGCCAACCCTCGGCCAGCTCGCGCGTGCGATGGACGTGGACCGACGCTTCGCGGATCTTCGCCTGGGCCTCGTCGACTCCTCGATCGTCGCGCTGGCCGAGTCGATCGGCGTCTATCGACTCGCGACCCGCGACGTGCGTCACTTCGCCGCCGTTCGACTCGCTGGAGGCCATGGGTTCGAATTGGCCGTGCATCCGACCGATCCGGACAGGTCGTGATCCAATCGCGCCGTCGCGATCAGCGTCTTCGACCTGTTAGTATGTTCCCGGATCAATCCGAGATTCGCACCGAAGCACTCGTCGCGCTGTCGTTGGCAGGCGCCTCGACCCGCCCTTCGAGCCGCGGCCGTTGCCTGTCGTTCGCCAAGACCTCGTACTCCCCTGAATTCGAGGGATTCTAGCAAACCCTGGGCGCTACCCTGGGTCATGCTTGCCCGTCTGCTTCGCGGCCTTCGCCTGTTGACCGTCCTCGTGGGCGGGCACCGCGCCCTCGCGCTTGAGAACCTCGCGCTCCGACAGCAGCTGGCCATGTACCGGCGCACTCGATTCAGGCCCACGATCCGGTGGTCCGACCGACTCTTCTGGGTCGGCCTGCGCCGCGCGTGGACGGACTGGCGCTCGGCGCTGGAGATCGTCCGGCCCGCGACGGTTGTCGCGTGGCATCGCCGTGGCTTTGCCCAATACTGGACCTGGCGGTCGCGTCCAATCGGCGGCCGCCCCCGCGTGACCGGCGAACTGCGCCGCCTGATCCACAGGATGGCCGACGCCAACGCGCTGTGGGGCGCGCCACGCGTCCACGGCGAACTCGTGAACACCCCAGATGTTCTGCCTGTCACTCGCTTGGCGTAGCGTTGCCACCGGCTGCGCGCCGACGCAGCTTCCCTCTCAAGAGGTGGGAATCACTTCTGAGGCCGAACGCCGCTGTGCGACACGCTTCCCATCCGACACGTATTTCGCGGTCGAGACGTTCCGGAGGTTCGATGAGGTCAGGAAAGTCGGAGTAGATGCGGAGCGCCGCTCGCGCTACTCGTCGTTCTTGAAAGCCGCCAGAGAACCGTCGTTGCTCTGCGATGACGATGCGGCGGAGTCGTACCGACTGATGCGGATCGACTCGTCTGGCGTGCCCATCGTCGTCAGGACAGCGGCCTGAGGCGAGCTCGAGCGCGCACCGGCCTGAGGCCAGTTGCGACGGGCTTGGCACGTCCCGGGGCTCAGTCGCCGAGTCGTGTGCTGCCTTGTATTAGATGGAACGCTTCCGCGCGCCAGTTTCTGACAACTCGCGTCACAATCCTGCACCGGCCGCATCGTCGGTGGCTTTGCGGGGGGGCCCCCGGACGCGGCTCGTCGGTCAATCCCTCAAGCGGCGCACTCGAAATCGTTCTCGCCATTTGCACACGCAGTACCCACCAGGGCGCGCCGATCCGCATCGTCCGTCCACGATGTCGACACATACAGGTCGAAGGCGAGCGGCCACGTGCGGCCGTCGGCGATCAGCGCGCTCGAGACGGCCATCTGGCAATTGCCGACCTTGCCGAGCGCCCCACAGTACTGGCGCTGCACGCCCACCGAGTCCGTCCCCTGCTTGGGGAAGCCGGTGTCGTCGATGGCGAGAATGCCGGCGCGCACCGGCACGGCCGCCCGCAGCTGCGTCCACACCCGCGCGGCGTCCCACAGCGAGTCCGTGATGAAGTGCTGCTGCAGCGGCTGATACTGGCCGGGATCACTCAACCGGCCATGCATCGCCTGCATCGACTTCCGCTCGCTGTCGTTCAGCAGGCCGTCGAGGTAGCGACTCGCCGCCTCGCGTTGCGGGCGGCGACTGAAGCACGCGCTGAAGCCGTCGAGGAATTGCCCCAGGCGGCGCAAGAGCGCCCGTGCGGCCCCGTCGTCACGCGCGTAGCGTACGAGATCCCGCGTCGCAGTACAAGCGCTATCGATCAGCCCACCCGTGAACCTGACAAAGTAGTACTAGTGTCGACCCTCCAGAGCCGAGGACCTTGCCGTTTGGACGATAGTCGCTATGAACGGGTCCGCAGGTAACGGAGTCAACGTTATCAGACGCTGACGCCCGTGCTGCGTTCGATCTTCGCCCCCTCGCCACAGCGCCGGACCAGGCGCGCGACAAGCTGTTCTTCGAGAACTGACGCCGCTCTATCCGCAGGAGCGTCTCAAACTCGAAACCGATGCGGAGAACCTGTCGGCGCGCGTCATGGACCTGATGACGCCCATCGGCAAGGGGCAGCGCGGCCTCATCGTCGCGCCGCCGCGCACCGGCAAGACGATGCTGTTGCAGAACATTGCGCAGTCGGTCGCGAAGAACCACCCGGAGGTCTACCTCATCGTCCTGCTCATCGACGAGCGGCCGGAGGAGGTGACCGACATGCAGCGGTCGGTGGACGGCGAGGTCATCTCCTCGACCTTCGACGAGCCGGCGCAGCGGCACGTGCAGGTGGCCGAGATGGTCATCGAGAAGGCCAAGCGCCTCGTCGAGCACAAGAAGGACGTGCTCATCCTGCTCGACTCGATCACGCGCCTCGCGCGCGCCTACAACACGGTGATCCCGCCGTCCGGCAAGGTGCTCTCCGGCGGTCTCGACAGTAACGCCCTGCAGAAGCCGAAGCGCTTCTTCGGGGCCGCGCGCAACATCGAGGAGGGCGGCTCGCTCACCATCATCGCCACCGCGCTCATCGACACCGGCTCCCGCATGGACGACGTGATCTTCGAGGAGTTCAAGGGCACGGGCAACATGGAGATCAACCTCGATCGGAAGCTCTCCGACAAGCGCGTCTTCCCGGCCAGCGACACCCTCAAGAGCGGCACGCGCAAGGAGGAGCTGCTCATCCCGAAGGAAGACCTGCAGCGCGTCTACGTGCTGCGGCGCGTGCTCAACCCGCTGTCGCCGGTCGAGACCATGGAACTGCTGCTCGACAAAATGGGCAAGACGAAGTCGAACGCCGACTTCCTGTCCGCGATGCAAAAAGGATAGTCGCCGACATGATCACGATCAAGGTCCGACAGAACGGCTCGCTCCTCGTCGAGGGCGAGGACGTGAAGCTCATCGACTGGAACGGCGAGGAGTACATCCTCAGCAAGAAGCCGTTCGCCCTGTGCCGCTGCGGGCAGTCCAAGCGGCGCCCGTTCTGCGACGGCTCGCACCGGCTGTGCAACTTCCAGGCGGAGGAAACCGCGCCGGGCCCGAACGCCGTGCCGCCGGCACCACCCGCCGAGACGCCCAACCAGGGCTGACGACTCATTCCATCCGGAGCGCAACGGTCGGATCGAGATCCGCGGCGCGCCGTGCCGGCAGCCACCCGGCCACCAGTGCGGTTGCGCCAATCGCCAGCGTCATGACGGCGATCGCGGCGGCGTCGAACGAGACCAGCCCGAAGAGCGTCGAGGACATGACGCGGTTAAGCGCGGCGGCTAGGACCGCGCCGGCGACGAGGCCAAGTCCGGTCAGGACCGCCGCCTGCCTGAGCGACAGGCGCACCACCTGCCAGCGTGTGGCGCCGAGCGCCATCCTGACGCCGAACTCCTGCGTGCGTCGCGCCGCGGCGTACGCCATCAGGCTGTAGACGCCCATCAGGGCCAGCAGGAGTGCCACGGCGCCCATCACGCCGAGGAGCCGGGCCAGGTGCGCGATGCCGCCGGCGCGTTCGGCCACCACCTGTTCGAGGCTGCGGAGCTGCAGCAGCGGCAGATCGGGATCGACGGCCGAAATGGCCCGGCGGAGCTCACCGCTCACGGCCAGAGGATCGCTCCCGGTCCGTATGCCAAACGCCGTCGCGAAGGTCGGCTCCTGCGCCGCCGGCGTGTAGAACGCCGGCCATTCGCGGGCGAGCAGCATGTCCTGCACGATGTCGCCGGCCACGCCGACGATCTCCAGCCACGGCCCATCCGGCGCGGTGCGGAATCGCCGGCCCACGGCCGATTCGCCGGGCCAGTACCGCTCGCCGAAGTTCCGGCTGACAATGGCCACCGATGGCGCCCCGGGTCGATCGGCCTCGGTGAACCGTCGTCCCTCGACGATGGGCATGCGGAGCACGTCGAAGTAGTCGGGCGTGATGCGGTGGAGGCGCGCGGGACGAGCCTCGGCCTCCGTCAGATCGAGACCTTCGGGATAGATCGGCCGGGAGAGCAGGCCGCCGCCCGGCGAATACGGCAGCGACGAGGAAGCCGCCAGCCGTTCCACGGCCGGCATGCCCCGGAGCCGGTCGAAGACACGCTCGACGAACTGCCGCCGCTGTTCCGGCTCCTGGTAGGCGGGCCCGTCCAGACGCATCTCGGCCGTCAGCACGTGCTGCTTGTCGAAGCCCAGCGCGCCGTTCACGGCCTTGTCGATCCCGCCCAGCACGAGGCCGGCGCCCGCCACGAGACAGACGGCCAGGGCGACCTGTCCGACGACGAGTCCCGTCCCCAGCCATCCGCGTGACCGACCGGCGGCAATGGTGCGACCGCCGTCGCGAAGCGACTGGGAGACGGCGGCGCCGGAGGCCTGGAGCGCCGGGAGCCAGGAGAAGACCAGCGTGGCCACGGCACCGAGCCCTGCCATGACGGCCAGCGACGAGGGGTCGAATCGGATGAAGTCGATGCCGGGGACCCACCGGTGAAGTCCCGGCGGCATGCCGCGCCGCGTCGCTTCCGCACCGGCCATCGCCAGCGGCACGGTCACGACGAGGGCGGCGAAGGTGAGCAGGGCACCCTCGAAGAGCAACTGCCGCGCGACTCGCCAGCGGCCGGCGCCGAGCGCCATGCGGACGGCAAACTCCTGGTGGCGTTCCGCGCCGCGAGCCAGCAGGAGATTGGCGATGTTGGCGCATGCGATGACGAGGAGCAGGAAGGCCGCGGCCTGCCAGATGGCGAGCAGTGGCGCGGCGTAGCCGTCCGCGAGGGCGCGCGTGAAGGAGGCGAGGGTGAGGTCCCGCTGCGCGTTGGTCTCGGGATGCTCGTGACGCTGCCGGCCGACGATCGACGTCATCTCGGCGCGTGCGGATCCGACCGTCTGCCCGTCGGCGACGCGTCCGATGACGAGCAACCCGCCCCGCCCGCGCTCGGCCCACTGTTCCTCGGTGTAGGCGAGCGGCGCCCACGCCTGCGCGCCGTAGGGAAGGGCCAGGCCCGGCGGCATGATGCCCACCACTTCGTACGGCTCGCCGTCGAAGCGGATCGTTCGTCCGACCAGGCGGGGGTCCGAACCGAATCGGCGCGCCCACAGACCGTGCGACACCACGACGCGGCGGTGGCTGCCGGGAATGGTTTCGGAATCGAGGAACGTCCGCCCGATGAGCGGCTCGGCGCCAATCGCACGGAAGAACGCCGGACTGACCAGGAACCCCGGCACCTGCTCCGGTTCGTCCACGCCGGACATGTTCGGGTCCCAGAAGGCCGCGGCTGCAAGCAGCGACATGGTGGTGCTCTCGCGCTGCCAGTCGCGAAAGTCGGCCGGCGCGACCGAGTTGTAGTCGGTCTCGGCGCCGTTGTCGGCAGCCGAGGCGACCACCACGAGCCTGTCGACGCCCGGAAACCGGAAGGGACGCAGGTACAGCGCATCGACCAGATTGAACACGGTCGCGTTGGCGGCGAGCACGAGCGCCAGGGTCGCGACGATGACGAAGGACACGCCCGGACGGTGGGCGATGGCCCGCCAGGCATAGGCGATGTCGCGGAAGGCCGTCCACGAGGCCCGCGGCTCCAAGTCCCGGTCCCGCACCTGCCAGCGCTGCGGCGCCGCGCGGGGCACGACGCGGCCCGCGACGAATCGGGCGCCGAGTCCCACCGCCTGACGCCAGTACCAGCGCCTTGCGGCCGGGAGCCCGTAGCGGCGGGCGATGTCGTCAAACTCCTCGCACAGGTCGCCGCTGACCGCCTCCCGCCACTCCGGGTCGCGAATGGCAGCGCGAAGCACACGCTCGGCAAGCGCCGGAGGGGTCGGTGGGGCCGTCATGGCTGCTCCAGGATGGCCTCGAGGCCCTTCGACAGGTTGGAGAGCGCCGCGTGCGTGCTCCTGAGCGCGCGAAGCCCGAGCGGTGTGGCCGTGAAGTATCGCCGCGCGCGGCCGCCGCGCTCCGGCATGGGATCGCCCATGCGGGAGCGCAGGCAGCCCTTGATCTCCAGGCGTTCGAGGCCGGTGTAGAGCGCCCCGCGCGCGACTGGCCGGCCCGTCCGCGCCTCGATGAGCTCGCGAATCGGGACGCCGTAGGCCTCATCGCCGAGCCGGATGACGGCCAGCATGACCGCGTATTCGAACTCGCCCAGGTAGGGTGTTTTCGCCATGTCGCCTCGTCCCCTGATAGCCTGCATTGCAGACCATATCCTTGGACGACGAGATCGGCAAAAGGGTTCAAGTCAGGCGCATCCTTCGTCACGGTTCATTTGGGCGAGAGAGGAAGGGAGGTTCGATAGGGCGGGCTATACTGATCGGTGTGTGCCGCGCAAGATTCGCCAGTTGATTTCGGACCTCGAACGAGCCGGCTTCTCGCTCGTGGGAGGCGGTAAAGGCGGACACAAGAAGTTCCGGCATCCGAAGCTGGCCGGATCGGTGATTCTCAGCGGAAACGACGGCGACGACGCGAAGGACTACCAGGAGAAGCAGGTACGAAGGGCAATCCGGGAGGCTGCGAAATGAAACCGGAGGATCGGTATCTGAAGTTCGTTCGCTGGCATGAGGAGGACGGCGCGTACGTCGGCTATTGCCCGGACCTGTTTCCATGGGGTGGTGTCTGTCATGCCGGCGCGGAGGAGGACGCATACCGTCAACTTCGCGAGCTGGTCATTGAGGAAGTCGAACAACTTCAGCGTGCGGGCAAGGATCTACCGCCACCGAGCACTCGACCGATGCGTGAAGCTGTACCAGCTTGAATCTGCCGGCGGTCGTCCCCCGTCCGCACCCAGGCTGCGCCATCTCGATGGCAGTGAGTCGGTCGTCGACGGGGCCGCTATTCGTCCCTGAGGGTCACGCACGGATCGGCCCGGGCGACGCGACGCGCCGGCAACGCCGTCGCCAGCGCGGCGACAGCCGCCACGATAGCCGTCGACGCGATCAGCACGAGAGGGTCGGCGGCTCGAATCTGATAGAGCGAGCCTGTGAGCACCCGTCCGGCGGCGTATGCCAGGATCACCCCACCGAGTACTCCGACCACGGCCATGAGTTGCCCGCGCACGAAGGTGTGGCGGAACACTTCCGCGGGCGTCGCGCCGATGGCGAGCCGGATCGCGACTTCGCGACTGCGTTGTGACGTTGCGTAGGCGAACACACCATAGACGCCGATCGCAGCCAGCAGCAGCGCGACTGTGCCGAACAGCACCATCAACAACATCCCGAGCCGCTGCCGGCTCAGTGAGTCGGACACCACCTGTGGCAGGAACGAAACCTCGATAGGCACCAGGGGATCGAGTTGCTGCAGTTCCGTTCGGATCAGCGGCACGAGGTCCGATGGGTTGGCAGCATTTGTGGCAACGACAATGGATTGGCGATTCATGAACCGGCCAATCGGCGACGAACCCGGTCGGCGTATCCTTCAAGTGGTCGTAGTGCTGCAGCAGCCACCCAGCGCCGGCGAGACGATAGTCGCTATGAACGGGTCCGCAGGTAACGGAGTCAACGTTATCAGACGCTGGCACGGCCTGATTCGTCAGGATTTGCCCGCGCCACAGCGCCGATGACCACCCGCACCGCCCGGAGGGTTGGTGCTGATGCCATGGCGGCGCACGTTTCGAGATGGCGGGACACGCCTCGGGCTGGCCCGTCACGCGGCCGCGCTGTGCAGGGTGTATCGACTCATGCGGCGGGCAGCCAGACCGCTTCGCGCGCACCGACGAACTGGTGGCACTGGCGAAGGTCGCCGGACGGTTCGGCGGCAGCGACATCACCCACCAGCGCTCCGAGGCCGACGAGATCGAGCAGAGCCTGGACGAGGTCTTCCGCATCGCGCGCGAGGCTGGCGTGCCGGCCACCATCCATCACCTCAAGACCGCCTACAAGCAGACCTGGGGCCGCATGCCCGCGGTGCTGCAGCGCATCGAACGGGCGCGGCAGGACGGCCTCGATATCGCCGCGGACCAGTACCCGTACGTCGCCGGCAGCAACCCGCTAGACTCAAGCCTGCCGGTGTGGGCGCGGGAAGGCGGTCGCGACGCCATGGTCAAGCGGCTGACCGATCCAGCGACGCGCGAAGATCAAGGCGGAGATTCTGACGCCGTCCACCGCCTGGGAGAACCAGTACGTCGGGTCGGGCGGCGCCGCCGGCAACCTCGTCTCCGCCGTCAGCCGCACGGAACTGAAGAAGTATCAGGGCCGCACGCTCGACGACATCGCCAAGGCGGAGCAGAAGGATCCGCTCGACGTCCTCATGGACATCATCGGCCAGGACGACACCACCGGCAGCGGTGTGATGTTCTTCATGAACGAGGACGATGTGAAGGCGGCGCTGAGACATCCATTGGTGATGCGCGGCACCGACTCGGGAGGCATGGCGCCGGACAGCCCGCCGCCGACGGCCGGCGTCCACCCACGCGCGTGGGGGTCCGCGGCGCGGATTCTCGGCAAGTATGTGCGTGAGGAGCGGCTGCTCACGCTGAAGGAGGCCGTTCGCAAGATGACCTCACTCCCTGCCCAGGGGATGCGCCTTTGGGACAGAGGAGTGGTCCGGCCCGGCGCCTTCGCCGATGTCGTGCGCTGCGCGGGCCTGGGTATCGGGGGACGAGATAAGGCAAAGGCCGGCAGTACGCAGGAACTGCGTCAAAAACGGCCCGCTCGTGCCAGGCCCCGGCAGAGGTGCTACGATGGCTCAGGTGCCGCTTCGTTCTCGAGCGTAACGGCCCGGAGGTCCCCATCAGGTACGCTCGCGGCCACAGCCCTGTTCCGCCGCACCCGAAGCGGACCCGCAAAGCCTGAACCCAGCCTGCGTTCGGGGCACAGGCAGAGGAAGGCTCGTCATGGCTCTCCGCGCACTCGCCTTCGGCATCCTTGCTGTCCTCATTCCAACCTCCGCACTCGCCCAGGTGGGTACCATTACCGGCAGGGTCCGCGACGCTGCCACGCGGGAGCCGGTGACCATCGAGGTGATGATTTGCCCCGAGTCCGGGGCGTGCACGCCTCGCCTGACGAATGCCGACGGCGCTTACGTCTTTACCGGAAGCGCCGGCACCTACCGGGTGTTCACCAGGAACACCTCGTCGGGGACCAGCTACACGAATGAGATCCACGGCGACATCCTTTGTAACGGCGCGTGCCAGGAATGGCTCGCCACCCAGAGTGGCACCCCGCTGGCGCTGGTCCCGTCCGCCACGGTGGTTGCCGACTTCGATCTCGATCGCGGCGGACGGATCGAAGGGACCGTCACCTCGTCGGGCGGCGCGCCATTGCCGGGCGTTCGGGTGCAGGCTATTTCCATGGTCACTGGCTTGCCAGTTGAAGTGGGGTTCGCCGACACCAGCGCCTCTGGCGGCTACGTCATCCCGGGCCTGCCGGCCGGCCGCTACTACGCGCAGACCACCAATCAGGTGGACTACGTGAATGAGGTCTTCGACAACATATCCTGCCCGCGCGTGTGCGACTGGCACGATGCGATCCTCGGCACCCCCATCGACGTCACGTTGGGCGCGACCGTCGCAAACCGTGACTTTGCACTGGACGCGGCGGGGCGCCTCACGGGCATCGTCACCGACGGAACATCCGGACTCCCGATCGCCTTCGCGACAGTGCTCGCCTATGCAAAGGTGCCCGGCGGTCTCGAATGGGCCGGCGCGGCGTTGACCAACGCCTCGGGTGCCTACAGGTTCACTGGGATGGCCGGGGGTGAGTACGTGGCGATGGCCGAAGCTCCACCTGAGGTTCCCTTCGTCTCGGAGCTGTTCGGCGGAGTTCAATGTCCCCTGCGGTCGTGCGACTTTGCGAGAGGCACTCCCATCCCGGTGTTGCTCGGGACGGAGACTACCGGCGTCAACTTTGCCCTCGACCTTGGCGGCACGATCCGCGGAGTCGTTCGCAACGCGCAGACAGGGCAGTCGCTGGGTTCGACCTACGTGAGTATCTGGCGCCTCGAAGCCGGCGTGCCCGTGGAGGTCGGAAAGGCGGAGCCTTCTACGGGCGAATACCAGTCCACGGCCCTGCCCCCGGGGACGTATTACGCGTTCTCGAGAGACGGGTACGTCCGCCACGAAGTCTACGATGACGTCCCATGCGCCGGTGAGATCTGCACACCGGAAGCTGCCGTCACCGGCGGCACGCCTATCGTCGTGACGGCTGGCACGCACACGACTGGCGTGGGCTTCCTGCTGCGCAGCGACGTGCCCCCCGCGGCGCCGGACGCGCCTGGGTGGTCCGTTGAAGACGCCACGGTCTGGGTGTACTGGTTCGGGCCCTCAGGGGGTGGCGTCGCCACCTCCTACGTCGTGGAGGCCGGCTTCAGCCCAGGGACAACCGCCGTCAGTCTGACGTCCAATGAGCGCGGTTTCCATGTCGGTGGCGTGCCGGTCGGGCGCTATTTCGTCCGGGTTCGGGGTGTGAACGCCTATGGCACGGGGCCTGCCTCGGAGGAGATCGTCGTCGAGGTGCTGCCTGCAACGGGTCCGCGACTGCCTGTCCCCGGTAATCCACAAGCATGGATGAGCGGTTCGCGGCTTACGCTTACCTGGAGCGCGCCATATCCGGCGGCGGCGGTGACGGGATATGTCTTGGAAGCGGGGTCGGCGCCGGGGCTCACCGACATCGCGACGATTGGCCTCAACAGCCGGGCGTTGACGGTGTGCGCGGTTCCGCCGGGGAACTACTTCGTCCGCGCGCGGGCGCTGACGCCTGCCGGCCTCGGGCCCCCGCCGATAGATACTCTCGTGAACGCCGGAGGGGTGGCGTCGCCGCCGGCGATGCCTGGCAACCTCACAAGCAGCGTCTCCGGCTCCACGGTGACGCTCTCGTGGCTGCCTCCGGCTGATGGCGATGCAACGAGTCATCTGGTGCGGGCGGGCTCCGCACCGGGTTTGTCCAACATTGCACAGGTGCACACGGCCGGCGCCGCCACCAGCGCGGTGTTCGCTGGGGTTCCACCTGGCATCTATTACGTGCGCGTGCATGCGGTGAACGCCGTGGGCGCGGGCGTACCAACGAATGACATCGCCGTCGTCGTCCAGTGATTGGTCCCCGGCCGCACGCGGCGTCGACCGCCCTGTCGCCCGGGCACCTCGGCGAGGCCGACGTGCCCGTTCTGCGGGCGGGACGCAAGAACTGCGTCAAAATCGCCCCGATCGTGCCAGACCCCAGCCTAGTCAGACTTGGCCGCAGGCCGGCGATCCCAGCGATGGGCTCGAAGCTGGTCCAGCAGCTCGGCCGGAAGCGGCCCGGCATCACTTGCGGCCAGGTTTGCCTCCACGTGCTGCGCCTTGCGCATGCCGGGAATCACCACGCTCACGTCGGGGTTCGACAGAATCCACCGTAGCGCCATCTCCGCCATCGTCATGCCCGGCGGCACCAGCGGGCGGAGCGCCTCCCGCGCGACGCACGCTCTCGCGCAGGTTGTCAGGAGTGAAATAGGCGTTGCGGAAGTCACCCTCCGGCCAGCTGCTGTCCACAGTCAGCTTGCCCGTGAGCGTGCCCTCGTCGAACGGCACGCGCGCAATGACCGCGACATTGAGATCCCGGCACACCGGGAACAGCTCATCTTCCGGCGCCTGGTCGAAGATGTTGTAGACCACCTGCAGACGATAGTCGCTAGGAACGAGCAGGTCTGAGAAGGGCCGTTCCGTTAACCTTCGGGCACCCTGGCGGCCATCATGGCCAAGATGGGCGGCATGTCGATGACGAGCACCGTGCAATCGGTAGAGGCCGGTGCGTTGTCCGACAGCCTGTTCGCGCCGCCCGCCGACTACAAACTGAACGAGCGGAAATAGCAGCGCCGGCGTGGGCGCCCCGGCGACACCACCCCGTGAGCTTCCTTCAGGATCTGCGCGGCCGCGACGACGTCATCGCCGTCGAGCTGCGTCCGCCGCGGGCCGAGCTGGAATCGAGCGCCGGCATCGACGCGTGGATCGACAGCTATCACGCGATCCGGGCCTTCACGCGCCACGACGTCCGCGTGATGCTCACCGACAGCGCCGTGGGCGCCCAGGAGGAGAACAACCTGCGCCACCTCATCACCAACCTCGGCGAGGCGGTGCCGCGGTCGCGCATCATCCCGTTCCTCACGGCGAAGCACTCGATGAAGTACTGCCAGGCCTATGCCGACCAGGCCGTTCACCACGGGTTCCCGTCGCTGGTCGTGCTCGGCGGCGACAAGCACGTCGGCCGTCCGCGGATCGTGGAACACGCGTGGCAACTCCGCGAGACCATCCGGCGGCGGCATCCCGCGCTGGAGCTGGGCGGCTGGGCCAACCCCGTGGCCGACCCAGCCGGCCAGGCACGGTTCCTCCTGGACCCGAGGGTGAACGCCGACTTCTACCTCACGCAAATCGTCTCGCACCACCAGGCCCGTGCGGTGGAGGCCTTCCTGGCCGGAGGGACTCGCCAGGGCCTGAGCCTCCCCGGCGTGTTCGGCGTGTTCTACTACCGGAGCGCCAACGAGAAGACGCTGCGGATGCTGAGCCAGTTCCTGCCGGTCCCGGTCGAGGCGCTCGTCGCCGAGTTCGAATCCGGCGCGACACCGGTGGAGATCTGCGCCCGGACGCTCCGCGCTCTGCGGGCGCTCGGGGCACGTCATTTCTACCTCAGCAACCTGCCGCTGCGTGGCACGGCCGCGGTGCTGACGTCGATCCTCGAGCACGCCGCCTCCTGACGGGGCGGGCCGGGGCGTCGGTCAGTCCACGCGCAGCGCGTCCGAGGGATCGATCGCCGTCGCCTTCCACGCTGGCGCCGCCGGCCATCCCCCACCCGGCTCCCGTGCGCGAAGTCCTGTCCCGGCCAGCGCGTTGACGCGGGCCATGATATATATAACTCCCATATATGGGAGACCCTATCGCCGAGTCGGCCGCCCGAAAGGGGAGCGCCGAACTGCTGATCCTCTCCGCGCTCGAGGACGGCCCCCTCCACGGGTACGACATCGCGCGCGTCATCGCCCGGCGGTCCGACGGTCTGCTGGTCTTCCACGTCGCTTCGCTGTACCCGCTGCTCTACAAGCTGGAGGACCGCGGCTGGATCGTGGGGCGCTGGGTGGAGCTGGCCGGACAGCGCCGACGCCGCGCCTACCGTCTGACCGGCGCGGGGCAGCGGGTGCTCAAGGCCCAGCGGAACCGGTGGGCGGCGTTCGTGACGGCACTGACCAAGGCGGCGGGTCTCGGCCATGCCTGACTGGCGGGCGCGGGTAACCGAGCGACTCGCGGCGGAGGGGCTGCCGCCCGGCGATCACCGCGAGGTCATCGAGGAGATCACCGACCATCTCGGCCTGCTCGAGCGCGACTATCTCCGTGCCGGGCGGTCCGAGGCAGAAGCGGCCGAGGCCGTCGCGCGCGAACTGGAACGGATGCAACCGGTGGCGCGCGCGATGGCCGTGCGCCGCCGCCGCCGTTCGCCGTCTCTGACCCCGGCGGGTGCCAGGGGCGCCGGCGCGATGGGCGACCTGCGGCAGGCGGTTCGACTCGTCTGGCTGCGGCCCGCGTTCTCGGCGCTCGTGATTGGGACCCTGGGCCTCGGCGTCGGCCTGAGCACCGCCGTCTTCAGCGTGTTCGACGCCATGCTGCTCGGTCCGCTGCCGTTCTCCGAACCCGATCGCCTCGTGCTGCTGTGGGACGCCAACGCCGACAACGCGGCCAATCCCTACATCGTCTCGGCACCCAACTACCAGGACTGGACCAGGGAGGCGAAGAGCTTCGAGACCCTGGCGCTGTGGGAGCACATCACGCTCAACGTGTCCGCCCGGGAGGAGCCGGAGCAGGTGCCCGGTCTCCGGACCACGGCGAGCCTCTTCGACGTCCTGCGCGCGGCGCCCGCCCTCGGGCGCGTGTTCACCGCCGACGAGGAGCAGGACCGGCACGTGGCCGTCATCAGCGATCGGGTCTGGCACGCGCACTTTGGCGGCGCGCCCGACGTCGTGGGCCGTTCCATCCGCCTCAACGGCCTCCCCTACGACGTTGTCGGCGTGATGCCAGCGGGCTTCGCATTTCCCGATCGCCGGACGGGTGTCTGGATCCCCATCGCCCTGACGACCCAGGACGAAGAGCGCGGCGCCCACTCGTTCTTCGCGGCCGGCCGGCTGCGCCCCGGCGTCACCTTCGAGCAGGCGCGGGCCGAGATGGACCAGGTCGGCCGTTCGCTCGCGGCGCGGTACCCGGAGTCGAGCCCGAACCAGACCGCGGTGGCGACCCGCATGTCGGAGTTCGGCCTGCTGCGCGTCCGCCCGATGCTCCGGGCGGTGCTGGGGGCCGCGCTCTTCGTCCTGCTCATCGCCTGCGTGAACGTGGTCAACCTGCAGCTCGGCCAGGCCCTGGTGAGACGGCGCGAGTTCGCGGTGCGCGTGGCGCTCGGCGGGCGGCTCTCGCAGATCGCCAGGCAACTGCTGGCCGAGAATGCGGTGCTTGCCGCGATGGCGGGCCTGGTCGGCGTGGCGGGGGCCTGGGTCGCCACCCGGGCGGTGGAACTCATCTTCACCACCGGGTTCCGCGAGCTGCCCATGCGTGGCGAAGTCGCGGTCTCGCTCGACGCGCGCGGTGCGGCCTTTGCCGTGCTGCTGTCGATGCTGACGGCGGTGGTCGTCGGGCTGGCGCCGCTGCTCCTGCTTCGGCGCGCCGACTGGCAGGCCGGCCTGAGGGCCGGGGATCGCGGCGCCACGGCGGTTGCGACCCGGGCACGGTCCGCGCTGATCGCGCTCGAGGTCGCGCTCGTCGTGGTCGTCTTGAGCGCTGCCGGGCTGATGGCCAGGAGCTTGGCGCATCTCCTCGCCGTGGAACCAGGACTCGATCCCGAGGGCGTCCTCACCCTCCAGGTGTCGCTGCCGCAAACGGACACCTACGGCCCGCCGGCGCGCCCCACGTTCTGTGCCGACCTGACTCGCGAAGCGGGACAACTGCCCGGCCTCGCCAGCGTGGGCGCGATCAGCCACCTGCCGTTCACCGGGGCCAATGCGAGTCGAGGGATCTCCATCGACGGGCAGCCCGTACCGCCACCCGGACAGCGGCCCAGCGCCAACTACCGACTGACCTGCCCCGGGTACTTCGCGTCCGTCGGGATTCCGCTCGTCGAAGGCCGCGACTTCGACGAGCACGACCGCCGCGAGGGGGCGCCGGTGGCGATCGTCAATCGCGCGATGCAGGAGCGCTACTGGCCGGACGCCTCACCGGTTGGACAGCGCTTCCGGGTCGGCGGGGCTGACAGCGGCAATCCCTGGATGACCATCGTCGGGGTCGCCGACAACGTGCGGCATTTCGGCCTGGACGCCGCGCCCGAACGCGAGTTCTACCGGCCCTACGCCCAGGCCGCGTGGCCGGTGATGACCATCGTCGCGCGGAGCCGAACCGGAGCCGCGGGGTTGGAGCGGCCGCTCCGCGAGGCGCTGAGGCGAGTGGAGCCCGGGCTGCCGGCCGCACAGGCCAGACCGCTCGCGGCGGTCATCGGCGCCTCCCTCGACTGGCGGGAGACGCTACTCCGCCTGCTGGGCGCCTTCGCGGTCATCGGCCTCGTGCTGGCGGGCCTTGGCGTCTACGGCGTGCTCGCATACTTCGTCTCGCAGCGCACGCGCGAATTCGGCGTCCGCCTGGCGCTTGGGGCATCCGGACCGTCGCTGGCGGGGCTCACCGTCCGCCAGTCGGCCTGGCCGCTGACCCTGGGCGCGTTCGCCGGCGTTGCCCTGTCGCCGGCGCTCGGCGGCGTCATGTCGAGCCTGCTCTTCGAAGTACGGCCCGGCGACCCGATGGTGGTCGGCGGGATTGGCATCGCCATCTTCGTGGTGGCGCTGGTCGCCGCCTGGGCACCCGCGCGGCGGGCGGCGCGAGTGGATCCCTTGACGGCGCTCAGGGACGAGTGAGCCGCACGGCCGGCGGCGTGGGCGGAGCCACCGGCCGGCCGGATGCGCCGCTGACCAGCGCCTCGAGCGCGTCGTGCGGCTCCCCGTTCAGTGCTTGGCTCCCGGCATCAGGCCCAGCAGGTCGATTGGCAGCGGGAACACGATCGTCGAGTTCTGCTCGGCCGCGATTTCGTTGAGCGTCTGCAGGTAGCACAGCGTCATCGCGCCCGGCTCGCCGCTCAGGACCGCGGCGGCCTGCGACAGCTTCGCCGAAGCCTGTGGCGGGGCACTGCGGCTGCTGGCGTTGCTGGAGGCGGGCA
The DNA here is from genome assembly GCA_020851835.1 of Acidobacteriota bacterium. Classification (GTDB taxonomy): domain Bacteria; phylum Acidobacteriota; class Vicinamibacteria; order Vicinamibacterales; family UBA2999; genus VFZN01. Next base: position 20,339 of record JADZBZ010000214.1, on the reverse strand, counting down.
CGGTGACGGCGCGGATCCTGCGGCACCTGGGGTTGCCGGCGGGGGTGCCGGCCCCGCGCCCGGCGCGGGCGCCGCCGCTCCCGCGCGACGACCCGTCCTGGTAACGCGTGCGCCGTCGTTGGTCCTGTCCGCGTACGCCAGCCCCCCGGCACGGGACGGTGCACGCTCGTGTGCGGGTTGGCCGGAGGCCTGGCCTCGCCCAAGCGTGGTGCCCCGCCACCACCGACAGCACCGGTCCCACGAGATGATGTCGCCGGCTATCCGCGCTGTGGCGAGGGGCGAATCTCCCGTGAAGGTCTGAGAACGCCGGTTCCGTCAACCTCGGGGACCCGTTTATCCCGACTATCGTCACGCGTTGATTCATTGGAGATTCGCCCCCCTTCACAGGCGTCCTCAACCGCCATCGGCCCCCGTTCGAGATGTTGCTTCAAGTCATCGCCCTCAACCATGACCAGAGCGGTAGACGACTCGTGGGCCTCGAGGCCGTACACGTGCGCGATGTGCGGATGGTTCAGCGACGCCAGCAGCCGCGCCTCGCGTTCGAAGCGCATCCGGCGGTCGGCATCCTGGGCGAACTCGACCGGGAGGATCTTGATGGCCACATCGCGTCCGAGATTCGAATCCGGATCCCGATAGACCTCTCCCATCCCGCCGGCGCCGACCGTCGCCGTGATCTCGTTGGGCCCAACCAGCGTGCCGATGTGCAGGGTCATACTGGCCGTGGCGGCAAAGACGCGGTCATGTGGCCTGTCGTCATCCCGGACTCGTGGGTCCGGGCATGGCAGCGCAGAGTTGCCGGCGCGGGAACGAGCGCGCGCCGGCCCCGCGTCGTGAGGCCTAGGTAACCCACGGCCAGCAGCAGCTTGCCGCTGGTCTTCCGGCTCTCCAGGTCCCGATGCGCCTGGGCGGCCTCGGCCAGCGGATAGGTCCGCTCCACGCGCACCTTCAGGCGGCCTTCGGCCACCAGGTCGAACACCTCGGTCGCGCGCCAGCGCAGCTCCTCGGTGGTGCCCAGGTAATGCCCCAGCGACGGCCGGGTGAAGAACAGCGACTTCGCGTTCAGCCTGAGCGGGTCTACCGGCGCCACCGGGCCGCTGGACTGGCCGAACAGCGCCAGCAGGCCGCGCGGCCGCAGCACCGCCAGGCTCTTGTCGAACGTGGTCTTCCCTACCGAGTCGTACACCACGTCTACGCCGCGGCCGTCGGTAAGGCGCATGGTTTCGGCTTCGAAGTCCTGTTCCGTGTAGATGACGGCGTGGTCGGCGCCGAGGGCCAGGATCTCCTCCGCCTTGGCCTGTGTGGACACCGTCCCGATCACACGCGCGCCGGCTGCCTTTGCCATCTGCACCACCAGGCCGCCGGCGCCGCCGGCGGCCGCGTGCACCAGGCAGACCTGCCCGTCCTTCAGCGGGAACGTGGACCGCGTGAGGTAGTGCGCGGTGGTGCCCTGCAGCAGCACGGCGGCCGCGGTTTCGAGCGGCAGCGCGTCGGACACCTTGATGATGAGGCGGGCGGGGACGATGTGGTGTTCGGCGTAGGTGCCGCGGACCATGGGGTAGGCCACGCGGTCGCCTGCCTTGACGTCCGTCTCCCCGCCGTGGGCCGGCAGGTGACGCGGCTGGAGCCGCGCGCGCCGGATGACTCCGGTCGGCGAGACGATAGTCGCTATGAACGGGTCCGCAGGTAACGGAGTCAACGTTATCAGACGCTGACGCCCGTGCTGCGTTCGATCTTCGCCCCCTCGCCACAGCCGTGTGGGTGGGCTATCCCGCCTGGTCGCCGGACGAGCGGCGGCTCGCCGTGGAGATCAAGGACGGCACCTCCACGCATGCCGGCGTCATCGATCTCGCGACGGGGGCACTCCGGCGGCTCACCGACGAGCCGGGCCAGACCTGGGTGCGGAGCTGGTCGCCCGACGGTACCCGGATCGCGGTGGCCATGCTGCGCGCGGGGCGATGGAGCCTCCAGTGGATCGACGTCGCCACCCGCCGGCGAGGTGTGATGCTGCCCGCCGGCCCCGCCAACGTCTACGTCCGGTACCCGGACTGGTCGCGTCGCGGCGACCTCGTGGTCTACGAGCGCGGCGAGCGGCGCGGCAACGTGTGGACGCTGCCGCTCCGCCCGCGCGGCGGGACATGAGGCTGCGATGCGCATCTGCCCTTTCTCGCGTCCCGCCGGCGTGCTCGCGGCGCTGCTCGGGTTCCCGAGCGCCGCGCCGGCCGGGGCGCAGACCGGGCAGTCACCAACCGTGACGCTGCCCGCCGTGGTGGGCGTCGATGAGGGACGGGCGGCACGCGGCCGCTCACGGTGATGCTGGACTGGCGGGCCGGGGTCAAGCAGCCGCCCCGCTACGCCATGGCACCAGAGGCGCGGGTCACTCGAGGAAATCGTACGGCACGCGCACGCGGTCGTCGGTGATCCGGGCGCGTTGATCCCGCGTGACCCGCCGTGCGCCGGCATGCAGCACGGTGGTCTAGGGGCGCGGGTCTGTCGTCGGATGAGCTCGTGGTGACAGTGCCCTGACGACGGGGTGGGTTTCCACGAGCGTCCACAGGCCTCCAGCAGCTTCTTGGGAAGGGGACATTTCCAACGAGTCTTGACACGAACGAGCCGGCGCCTTGACGTCGGGTTCGGTCACGGGTACCGTAACGCGATTGTCCGGGGCGCCGCGAGCGTCGCCGACCAATCGCCACCCATGTCGGACTCTGACGACGCACTCTTCTTCCAGTTGTTCGACGCGAGTCCGTTCCCCGCCGTGGTGACGCGCCTGCGCGACCACGTCGTCCTCGCCATCAACCAGCGCACGTCCGACGTATTCGGCATCGCCCAGGAGGACGCCGTCGGCGAGCACGCGCCCGACTACTACGTCAACCCGGATGAGCGCCGCCGGCTGGCTGAGCAGGTGACGCGCGAGGGGCGCGCCGAGAACCGTCGGTTCGAGCTCAAGCGTCCCACGGGCGAGACCCTCTGGGCCAGCGTGTCGTCCCGGCGAGTCACCTTCGGCGGTGAGGACGCCATCTTGACCGTGTTCAGCGACATCACCGACCAGGTCCTGGCCGAGCGGATCCTCAAGGCCAGCGAGGCCCGGTTGGTGTCGCAGAGCGGGGCCCTCACCGAACTCACGGCGCGTGATGCCGGGTCGAGCGGCCGCTTCGAGGAGCGCCTGCGGAGCATCCTCGAGGTCTCGGCGCGGACCCTGGACGTCGAGCGCCTGAGCCTCTGGCGGATCGACGAGTCCCGGCAGGCCATCCGCTGCGTGGACCTCCACCGCCGCACGCCCGGCAGCCACGAGTCGGGCGCCGTGCTCCATCGCGCCGAGGCGGGGCCGTACTTCGATGCGCTCGAACGCGAGCGGGTGATCGCCGCCGCCGATGCCCGCACCGACCCGCGGACGCGGGACTTCCAGTCGGACTATCTGGCGCCCAACGGCATCGGCGCCATGCTGGACGTGCCGCTGCGGCAGGACGACCACATGAGGGGCGTGCTCTGCGCCGAGCACGTCGGCGGCGCGCGCCACTGGACGGTGGACGAACAGAACTTCGCCATCTCGACGGCCAACCTCATCGCCATGGCGCTGGCGGACCAGGAACGGCGCGAGGCGCTGGCGAGGCTGGCCGACAGCGAGGCGCGCGCCCGCCTCGTCGTCGATACGGCGCACGACGCGTTCGTCGGCATCGACACGGCCGGAACCATCGTCACGTGGAACGCTCAGGCCGAGGCCGTGTTCGGATGGTCGCCCGAGGAGGTCCTGGGCCGCGACATGGCCGAGACCATCATTCCGCCGGCCTATCGCGAGGCACACCATCGGGGCATGCGGCGGTTCCTCGAGACAGGGGATGCCCCGGTCCTGAACACCCGGCTGGAACGGACCGCGCTCCATCGCACGGGGGGCGAGTTTCCCATCGAGATCACCATCACGTCACCCATACCGCTGGCCGGGGGCTACTTCTTCGGGGCGTTCATCCGCGACATCACGGCCAGGCGCGAACAGGAGGCGCAGCTCCGCGCCGCGAAGGAGTCGGCCGAGGCCGCGACCCGCGCCAAGAGCGACTTCCTGGCCAGCATGAGCCACGAGCTCAGGACCCCGCTCAACGGCGTGCTGGGCTACACCCAGCTCCTGCAGCGCGATCGCACGCTGAACGCCACGCAGCGCGACGCACTCGAGGCCATCGCCAGGTGCGGCGCGCACCTGCTGGACCTCATCAACGACGTGCTGGACCTGTCGCGCATCGAGGCGGGACGCATCGACATCGAGCCCACGTCGACCAACCTGGCGCAGCTCATCATCGACCTGAAGTACGTCGTGGCCGAGGCCGCACGCCGCAAGGGTCTGCTGCTGACCATGACAATCGCACCCGATGTGCCGCAGCGGGTCTGCCTGGACGGGCGCCACCTGAGGCAGGTCCTGCTCAACCTGCTCGGCAACGCCCTCAAGTTCACGCATCAGGGCGAGGTGCGCCTGGCCATCGAAGTGGTCGACGACCGCCAGTTGTGCTTCGAGGTGAGCGATACCGGTGTGGGCATCGAGCCCGAGGCGCTGACGGGCATCTTCGACGCTTTCACCCAGACCCGGGCGGGGGCGGCCGCCGGTGGCACCGGGCTGGGCCTGACGATCAGTCGGCATCTCATCCAGACCATGGGCGACGACCTGCGCGTCGAGAGCACGCCGGGGGAGGGCAGCCGCTTCTTCTTTGCGCTTCCCCTCGTCGCGGCGGGCGAGGGCGCCGGGCCGCCGGCCGACGAGCCGCTCGATCCTCCGCTCGATGCCCGCCTGGCGCCGGGCGAAGACCTCACGGCCCTGGTCGTGGACGACAGCACGGTGAATCGCCGGATCCTGGCGCGGCTGCTCGAGAGCGCGGGCGTTCGGGTGATCACGGCGGCCGGGGGCGACGAAGTGCTGCGGCTGGCGCGCGCACACGCACCAGACGTGATCCTCATGGACCTCCGCATGGGCGGGCTCGACGGTCTCGAGACCACGCGCCGGCTCAAGCAGGACGCCTCGGTCGCATCGATTCCGGTGATTGCCGTCACCGCCAGCGCCTTCGGCGATACCCGGCAGGCCGCCCGGGACGCGGGGTGCACCGACTATCTGTCCAAGCCCGTTCGCGCGGAGTCGCTCTATGCGGCGCTGCGCGAGCACCTCGGTGTCCGCTTCATCGTCACACCCGCGCCCGAACCGCCGCGCGAGCCCGAGCTGTCGGACCACTCGCGGCGCGTGGACCTGGCGCGCCGGCTCCACGAAGCCGCCAGCATCGGCAGTGTGACCGACATCGAGGCGCTGGCGCAGGAGCTGGTCGCGGGCGATGACGGGGAAGCCGCTCTCGGCCAGCGCATCGCGCGGCTGAACGCGCAGTTCGACTTCGAGGGACTGGCGGACCTGGCGCACCGCCTGCTCGGGCGTTCGGAGGGGGCCCGATGAGCGCGCCCGGCCCGAGTGGCGTGGCGCGTGTGCCCTCGTCGACCATCCTCGTGGTGGACGACAGCCCCGTGAACCTGCAGGTCCTGGTCCGGACCCTGCACGCGAGCGGCCATCGCCTGCTGGCGGCCACCTCGGGCCGCGCGGCCCTCGACATCGCGGAGCGGGCGCGGCCCGACCTGATCCTCCTGGACGTGATGATGCCGGACATGGACGGTTTCGAGGTGTGCCGCGCCCTCAAGAGCCGGCCCGAGACCCAGGAGAGCGTCGTGATCTTCCTGTCGGCGCTCGGCGAAGTCTCCGACAAGGTGTCGGGCCTCAGCATCGGCGCGGCCGACTACATCACCAAGCCGATTCAGGCCGAGGAAGTGCTGGCGCGCGTGGCGAACCACCTGACGCGCCAGTATCTCGAGCGCGAGTTGCGGCGGAGCCGGGACCGTCTGGACCGCGAGCTGGCGGCCGCGGCCGACATGCAGCGACGGCTGCTGCCGAGGACCATGCCGGCCGACGCCGGGGCGGCGTTCGCAGCCTTCTACCAGACCAGCCGACACGCCGGCGGCGACTACTACGATGTGATTGCGCTCGGCGGCCGCCGCTTCGGCGTGATGGTGGCCGACGTCTCGGGTCATGGCGCACCGGCCGCCATCGTCATGGCCATGATCCGGGCGGTGCTGCACACCTTCCCGGGCGTGCCCGACGACCCGCTGGCCGTGCTGACCCACATCAACCGTCACTTCGACTTCCTGTGGGACACGGCCATGTTCGCCACGGCCGTCTACGGCGTGCTCGACGTCGAGCGCCGTACGTGGCGGGCCGTGTCGGCGGGCCACCCGACGCCCCTGCTGATCCGCCCCGGGCGCGAAGTGGTGCCCGCGGCGGGCGGGTCGGCCATGATGCTGCTGTTCAGGGACCTCGGCAACGTGGAGTGCCCCGAGCAGCGCCTCGAGCCCGGCGATCGCCTGGTGGTCTACACCGACGGCATTACCGATCGGCAGGCGCCCAACGGCACCCTCTTCGATCAGGACCGGCTGACGACGTCACTGGCGCGCTCCGCCGCGTCGAGTCCCGAGGCCATCGTCTCGGCGGTGATGACGGACCTCGAGCGGTTTGCCGGAGGGCGCGAGGCCGACGACGATCAGACGCTGGTGGTGATGGGGCTGGGGCCCGGTGCGCCCGGCACGTGAAGACCGCGCCGGGCTCGTCCGCGCTGTCGTAACGCTTGCGGCGCTCACCGATGCACCGGTGCACGATCTCCTTCAGCCGGCTCGCGCTGCTCGAGGAAGGCCCCGTGCGCTCGGGCGAATAGCCCTGCATACATGGCGCCCCGGCCGAGCCGACGACGTGCTCGGTGCTCAGGCCGAGGTCCACACGGCTCACGTCCGCGAGGCTGCGGATCAAGAGGCCGGCCGCCACCAGCAGCCCGCCCAATCCGCCCCGCACGGCCAGCACGCTCGACTCGATGAGGAGCTGGTGGACGATCTGCCAGGCGCTAGCCGGTCGATCCAGACCGGATGAGCTGGCCGCGACGAGGCTGGCGCCGGTGCGCGGGAAGCCCGTGCCGTGGAGTACAGTCCGGGGAACGTTGAAGTCCCCGTCCGTCGTGGAGTCGGTGACGCGGACTCGACAACCTCTCACAGGTGGCCGGATCAAACCGATGTTCATGCCTGAAGTCGAACAGAACCCGCAGCCGGGCCCCTACCGCGCGCTCATCGAACAGATGCGGGCGCAAGGTGCCGAGTATCCCCAGATCTGGCACCTGTTCGCCTATCTTCCTCGTGCGACCGACCACCTGGCCCGTTTCACGCAGGAGATCCTGCGCGGGCCCGCGCCGCTCAGCCCCGGGATTCGCGAGCTGATCGCCGCGTACACATCGAAGCGCAACCAGTGCTCCTTCTGACTGAAGTCCCACGCCGCAGTTGCGGCGGAGTTGCTCGGAGACTCGGCACTGGTGGACTCCGTGATAGCCGACCTGGAGTCGTCCGCACTCGACGAACGGCACAAGGTGCTCTTTCGATTCGTCGATCGGGTGAATCATGCCTCGCCGGCGCTCAGCATCGCCGATCTGGACGTCCCGCGGGCCGCAGGCTGGACCGACGAGGCCCTCTACTTCGCGATCACCGTCTGCGCGCTCTTCAACTTCTACAATCGGTGGATCGATGCGAGCGGCGTGCACGCGCTGTCAGATGAGGTGCACCGGCGGGGAGGAAAGCGCTCGGCACTCCACGGGTACGTACGGAGTTGAACAGGGCAGAATACGGCGCCGTCAGGACTGTGCCGGGGCCGTTCCATGGAACAGTCCAGTGCTCCCGTGCCGGGGTCTGTGTCGTGCTTGCCAACAGGTCGGACGTGTCCCGGCTATCGACCTGCGGCCATCTCCGTCCGGCAGCACCGGCGTTGGCGACGGCGCGCCGGCGGACCGGCGCCCCGCTGCCCGAGGCGGCAGTCGCGGGAGGACGACCGCCGTGGCTGACGCCGTCCCGGTCGCCGTCGACTCCGCAAGATTGCCGGGCACGGTCTCGTCCTCGCGCCTGCAGGTCGCAGGGTTGCCCGGCCCGACACGGTACCCCCCAGGACCGGCCGCGGCGACGACCGCTCGACGATGGGGAGCCGGATTGCGTGAACCAGAGTCCGGGTCCATCGCGCCATGTCCATGAGTGATGGTGCACGGCTGCTGGGACTTTAGAACGCGGGTCGATATCGCTGCCATGCCCGAGCTGCCGGCGGCCGTCTACGACGAACGGCGCCGCGTGGCCGATCGCGTCATGCGGCTGGAACGGCCCGATCACACGCTGCAGCCCGCGGCGCGCGCCTGTCTGTACCGGGAGCCGACGGGCGCGTTGGAGACCGACCGACCGGATCGACGGGATGTCTGATCTCGGATTGGGGAGGATGCCGACATCGTGTTCCAGGAGGCGCTAGGGCGCGGGCATTTCCCAAGGTGTTAGCTGGAAGGATGCCGAACAGTGCGACGGATATGGCCGCCGCCATGAGGATTGAGATGGCCGGCGCGCCATCCTGGCCTCGGTGGACGAACTGCGCGATGTCTACCAGACGGCCGTTCGCCTCCACTACTGGCTGGGCGCCAGCATCGCCGAGATCGCGGCGCTGGTTGCCTGGCGCGGGCCGCCTACGTCGTCGTCGCGCTGGGCGTGTCGGCCTGGCTGCTGCGCGACGTCGAGGTTTCCCTGTCGCCGTGACCATGCTGAGCGGAGGCCTCATCACTCATGCGGTGGGTCGCTACGTGCGGAGCGTGACCACCCGCGCGTAACATCCGGCGCCGACCATCCGTCTACATCCCGTAGAGGGAGGGCTTACGGGCCTGGCGCTGACGGCGCTCGATTCGAACCGGCGCATTGTCGACGTCCTGGAACGCGGGGCGGGGCCTCCGGAACGTCATCCGGCGGTGCGTGCCCGACCCGCGCGACGCCGAGAACCTCTCCGCAGATGAACGACCCCACGCTGCTCCATCGCGCCAGAGGCGCGGGTCAGCCAAGGAAGTCGTACGGCACACGCACGCGGTCGTAGATGATCCGCGCCCGTTGATCCCGCGTGACCAGCCGTGCGCCGGCATGCAGCACGGTGGCCGCGATCAGCGCGTCGTAGATGGCCCCGCCGGTGAGCCCCTCGCGGCTCGCCATCTCGATCAGCCCCATGTGTCTCCGCGGCGGCAGCACCAGGGGCGCATCGCCGAACCGCCCTGCCAGAAAGGCCTGCACCACATCCGCAGGCGCCCGATGAGGTGGCGGCAAGCGGGTCAGGACCGAGAAGGTTTCAATCACGACGTGGGCGGGAATCCTCGGCGCTCGTGTGAGCACCGCCGCCGCCGAGGCGTGCCCCTCGTGCCAGCTGGCAAACGCCGCTACCGCCACGCTCGTGTCCACGGCGATCACCGCCGTGTCCCCTCGAGCGTGGCCCGGACCATCGCATCGGTCAGGGGCGGCAGCGGTTCTTCGGGAACGGCGACCAGCCCACCGCCGCGTGGCTTGAGCGTCATCACGGTGGCCACGGGCTCAATCTCCAGCAGTCCGTCGCGTTCACGAACTTCGACCACGCTGCCGGCCTCGAGGCCCAGCCTCGAGCGAGTGGCCTTTGGAATGACAATTCGACCGGCCCCGTCAATGGTAGTCAGCATGGCAGAAATATACCATCGCTCATGGTGTTGGGCGGCCTGCTCATGAGCCGCAATCGCGCGCACGCACGTTGCCAGGCGGCGTAAGCTCTGCCTTGGAGGAACGCTTCTCATGGCGTCATCGAGCGCTACGTCCTGGCACGTGCGGGCGGTCAGCCTGCCTGACGGCGACGAGCCAGCGGACCTGTGGATCGTGGACGGCCGGCTCACCGGCCAGCCGGTGGCCGGCGCGCGCGAGCTCCCCGGCGGGTGGGTGCTGCCCGGCGGGCTGGTGGATGCCCACGTGCGACGATAGTCGCTATGAACGGGTCCGCAGGTAACGGAGTCAACGTTATCAGACGCTGACGCCCGTGCTGCGTTCGATCTTCGCCCCCTCGCCACAGCGGCGACCACTGCATGGTTCACGAGGCCGTGCCGGGCGTGCTCCTGAGCAGCCGGCCGTTGAAGCGGCCGGCGCCAACGCTGCAGCAACTGGCGGCCGCGCTGCTCGCCGAGTTCGGCATCAACGACTTCCCCAGGCGAAGCGAGGCGCCCTGACATGTTCGGATCGGGTATCAAGCTGGACAAGGCCCTGGTGGCTCGCGCCAAGCGCTACGCGGACCTCGCGGGCTATGCGTCGGTCGACGAGTTCATCACCCACATCCTCGAGAAGGAACTGGCCAAGCTGGACGGCTCCGACTCCGAGGAGGACATCAGGAAGAAGCTGAAGGGGCTTGGCTACATTTCCTGAGCAGGCCCTGGCGGCGCTGAACGCGGCGGCCGTGGCGGCCGCCGACGCCACGCTCGCACCGGCTGTCCGCGTCGCGCCGCTCGCCACGCTGCTGCTGGTGTCCGCGGCCACCGGGGTGGCGATACTGTGGGTGGTCGGCCGCACCTCGAACCGGGCGGGCATGGCCGCGGAGAAACGCGCCGTCCAGGCCGGGCTGTTCGAGATGCGCCTGTTCAACGACTCGCTGCCAGCTGTCTTCCGTGCGCTCGGCCGCGTGCTCAGACACCACGCGCGCTACCTCGGCTACACGCTGGTCCCGCTGGCCTGGATGGCGCTTCCCCTCCTGCTGCTGGTCACGCTGTCGCAGCGCGGCGCATCGCGGTCAACGTGAAGGCGCGCACGCGTTTCCGCGCGCCTGCACTGCTGGCTCGGTGTCGGCACGCGCGAGATCGCCGCGTGCTGGATGTGCCCGCGAACACGGCGGGACGGGCCGAGCCTGGTGGCGTGGAGTGGCTCGAGCGCTTCGTGGGTGACGGGGGCTGACCCACTAGCCACGTTGGTGCGTCAGCCCGGCCGCTGTCCCACGAACAGGCGCCGCGGCGTTTGCTCGTCATCGGTCCGCTCGACGACCACGTCCACGTGGAAGCCGCGCTCGGCGAGCAGACGCGTCCACGTCCCGGTCGGAAAGACGCCACAGTCGTGCCGCTCGTAGACCGTGCGCATGCCGCCGTCGCGCTCGCGCAGCAGGAAGCTGTAGTGCACGGCCGCCTGCGTGGCGCCGGGCCGCAGGGGTTCGGCCCACTCGAACAACCGCGCCGCACGGCCGTCAGGCGCATCGCTGCCAGACACATCGGTGCCAGGCTCGAAGGTCTCGGCCACCGTGTCGGGCACCAGCACGACCAGTCCGCCTGGCTCGAGGTGCCGCCATGCCGTGTTGCACACTCGCGCGAGGTCGTCCTCCGTGAGCATGTAGTCGATGGCGTCATGCGCCAGCACGACATCGAAGGTGCGCCCCAGGTCGAGGCTGCGCGGGTCGCTCTGCACGTGCTCGCACGCTGAATTCAATTGCCGCGACAGCGCCAGCATGTCGGCGCTGAGGTCGGTGAGGCAGCAGTCGAAATGTCGCGCGAGATGGTGGGCCACATGTCCGCCGCCGCTGCCCAGTTCGAGGAGCGTCCGCGCATGCGGTCGATAGCCCTGGATGAGCCGGCGGAGTTCGTCCGTCTCGTCGGCGTAATCCTCGACCGGCGATATGACGGGCCACCACGCGGCCAGCGCGCCGTAGAACTCGGTCACGAGGGTGTCCTCCCGTCCTCTGCCGCCGCGCCCTGTGAGTGCCCGCACCGGGTAGAGGTGGCGACGGCTATCCACTCTACCGCCACCACACCAGGAATCACGACCACCGAGCCGCGTCCCGACCACGGTAAAGACGCTGGTGCTCTACGTCGCGATGGTGCTGATCGAGATGGGGCCGGCGCTGGCGGCGGGCCTCTGGGTGGCGCCCACCGCGGGATGAGCGCGACGCCGTGGGCTCGTTCGGCGCACCGCCATCGCTGGAACTATTCGATATCAACTATAGTCTAAGCCGAATACGATGCGCCGACTGACGCGTGACCCGGCTGAGCTGCTCCCGCTCAAACACTCCACCTTCCAGGTGCTGCTCGCCTTAGGCGACGGCGACGCCCTGCACGGCTACGCCATCATGCAGGTGGTGTCGGCCATGACCGACGGCCGCGAGGCCATCCTCCCCGGCACCCTTTACGCCGCGCTCGCCAGGATGGTGGACGAAGGCCTGGTCACCGAATCGACGCCGAAGGGCGATGCGAGCGGCGGGCCGGCTCGGCGGTACTACCAGCGCACCAGCTTCGGCCGCGCAGTGGCGCGCGCGGAATCGGAACGCCTGCGGGCGCTCCTCGAAGTGGCCCGCGCGCAGAACATGTTCGGAGGCCCGAAATGACACGCCTCTACCACCTGGCCCTCCGCGCATTTCCCCGCCGGCATCGCGAGCGCTACGCGGCCGAGATGACCGAAACGTTCGCGCGAGCGCTCGCCGCGCGAGACGGACACGCTCGCCTCTCTTTCGCGCTCGTCGCCTGCCTCAACGTGCTCGGCACCGGCCTCGGTGAGCGACGGCGCCAGCGCCGGCTCCGTCAGGGCCCGGCGTTCTCGGCACTCGACTTCACGCTGGCCTGGCGCATGCTGCTCCGCTATCCGGGCCTGAGCCTGGTCAGCGTGCTCGGCATGTCGGTCGGCATCACCATCGCCGCCGGCGCCTTCACCATCGGCTCGATGATGATGGGCACCACGCTGCCGTTGCCCGAGAGCGACCGGCTGGTCTCACTCGTCAACTGGGACGCCTCGACCAACAATCGCGAGTTCCGCCTGCTCGCCGACCTCGAGGCGTGGCGCGACGCGACCTCCATCGAAGACTTCAGCGTGTCACGCGACGTCCAGCGCAACCTGATCGTCGACGGCCGGCCGCCCGAGGTCGTGATGGTGGCCGAGATCTCGGCGTCGGCGTTTCGCGCCGCCCGCGTCCCCGCGTATCGCGGCCGCACGCTGCTGCCGCACGACGAGCGCCCGGACGCGCCCGACGCGCTCGTGATTGGTCATGACGAGTGGGTCCGCCGTTTCGCGGCGGATCCGGACATCGTCGGCCGGGCGGTGGACCTTGGCGCCACGGCCTACACCATCGTCGGCGTGATGCCAGAGGGGTTCGGCTTCCCCACCTATCACAGCTTCTGGATCCCGTGGCGTCTCGACGCGGTCGCCTCGGCGCCGCGCAGCGGCCCCGGCATCAACGTGTTTGGACGGCTTGCGCCCGGAGCCACGCTCGAGAGTGCGCAGGCCGAGCTTGCGGCCATCGGCCAGCGTCTCGCGGGGGCCTGGCCAGCAACCCACCAGCACCTGCGCCCCACGGTGCTGGCCTACGCCCACGCCTTCAGCGAACTCGACGACCCTGACAGCGCTCTTGCGATCTATGCCATCGAGACTGCAATCGTGCTGTTACTGATACTCATCTGCGTCAACGTGGCCATCCTCGTCTACGCCCGCACCGCGACGCGACAAGGCGAGATTGCGGTGCGAGGGGCACTCGGCGCCAGCCGGCGCCGGATCGTGGCGCAGCTGTTCGTCGAAGCGCTGATGCTGGCGAGCGTGTCGGCGGCCATCGGTATCGTCCTCACCGCCGTCGGGCTCCGCCAGCTCGAGGGCGCACTGCTCGCCATGGGCACCATGGTCGGCGCCTGGCCCTTCTGGTTCTCGCCGGAGCTTCAGACCAGTACCGTGATCTACGTCGTCGGGCTGACGCTGCTGGCGGCGGCCATTGTCGGCGTGGCGCCGGCGCTCAAGGCGACCGGTCCCCAGGTCCACACGCGCCTGCAGACGCTGTCACCCGGCAGCGGATCGCGCATGCAGATGGGCCGGCTATGGACGGCGCTGATCGTGGCGCAGGTGGCGGTGACGGTCGCGCTGCTGCCGATGGCGACCTATTTTGCCTGGAGCGCGCTCCGCATCGAGTCTGGCGGCGGCTACGCCACCGCCGAGTTCCTCAACGCAAGCCTGTCGCTCGAACGCGCCGTGGCCGCGCCGACCGAGACGGTTGACCAGGCCTTTGCCGACCGCTATGGCAGCGCCCTTGCGGACATCGAACGCCGCTTGAGAGACGACGCACGCGTGCGTGAGGTGACGTTCTCGCTGACCAGTCCTGGCCGCGAACTTGCATTGGTGGTCGAGGCAGAAGGCGTGCCGGTGCCCATCGACCCGGTCGACTACAACATCGTCGAGGGCACCAAGCGCGGCACCCTGGTGCGGTTCAACCGCGTCACCGCCAACTTCTTTTCAGCGTTCGACGTGCCGGTGAGCATCGGGCGCGGCCTGACACCCGCCGATGCGTCGGCGGACACCGCCGGTATGACGCCTGGCGTGCTGGTCAGCCGCGGGTTGGTCGATCAGGTCTTCGGTGGCGCTAATCCACTCGGCCGCCGAATCAAGTACGTCGGGCGGAGCCGCGAGGCGCCGTCCCAGCACGTCGTGTTCGAGCGCTGGTATGAAATCGTCGGCGTGGTGCCCAACTTCCCTGTGCCCGGGTCGTTCGACGATGAATCGGAAGGTCGGGTCTACCACGCCGTCGCTGCCAGCGACCTGTATCCTGCCCGTCTCAATGTGCGGGCGCGCACCGGCGATCCGGCGGCGCTTGCCGAGCCGCTACGCGACCTCAGCGCGTCGGTCGATCCGGACCTGCTGGTGCTCGACGTGTCCACCGCCGCCATCGCGTTCCGGCAGGCTCAGGGCATGATGCGGCTGATCGGCGTCAGCCTTGGGCTGGTGATCGTGAGCGTGCTGCTGCTCTCGTCGGCCGGCATCTACTCGCTGATGTCGTTCACCGTGGCGCGGCGGCGGCGCGAAATCGGCATTCGCGCGGCGCTGGGCGCCAACCGTAACCGGATCCTCCTCGGCATCTTCTCGCGCGTCCTCGCCCAACTGGGCGCCGGCGCGATGCTCGGCGTGATCGGCGCCGTTGGCCTGGAGCAGATGCTCGAGGGCGACATGATACAGAACTACCGCGCGATGCTGCTGCCGGCCGTCGTCTTGCTCACGATGACGATCGGCGTAATTGCGGCGATTGGTCCGTTGCGGCAGGGCTTGCGCATCCAGCCGATCGAAGCGCTGCGCGACGAGTAGGGCTCACCCCAGCGCCAGGAGTTGGGTCACCTCGCTGGCGGTGCATCCTGCAGCGTGTACGGCCCCGGCCAGGTAGCCTGGCTCACTCGGACTCGTCTCGCTTCCGGCAAGCGTGAGCCAACGTCGCCAGGCCTCATCCACCCAGTCGCGCAGGGGCTGGCAGCTGGTTCGACAGTTCGCCTTGACATACATACCAACTAGTTTGTATGTATAGACCGTGCCCAAAGCCCGAGCCGCGGAGCTCAAACTGCTCAACGCCGCCCTGTCATTGATTCGCGAGAAGGGGTTCTCGGCGACGACGGTCGACGACGTATGCGCGCGGGCGGGCGTGACCAAGGGCGCGTTCTTCCACTACTTCGCAACCAAGGATGCGCTCGGCGTGGCCGCCGCCGAGCACTGGTCGGCCGTGACGGGTGAGCTCTTCGAGCGTGCGCCCTACCACGACCCCAAAGATCCACTCGATCGCGTTCTTGCCTACATCGAGTTCCGACGGGCGCTGCTCCGGGGCGAGATTCCGGAGTTCACGTGCGTGGTCGGCACCATGGTCCAGGAGACCTACGGAGAGCATCCGGAGATCCGCGACGCCTGCGCGGCCAGCATCTTTGGTCACGCCGGGACGCTCACCAACGACATCGCTGACGCCATGAAGAGTCACGGCATCGCCGGCGGCTGGACCGCAGAAAGCCTGGCGACGCACACACAAGCGGTCCTGCAAGGCGCCTTCATCCTTGCGAAGGCCCAGAACGACGTTGCCGTGGCGATCGAAAGCGTCGATCACCTCAAGCGGTACGTCGAGCTGCTGTTCTCGAACGCCCCGAAGAACTCGGGACCCACGCACAGGCGGACGAAGCGGACACGGAAGACTTCGCCTAGGCCATGACGGATGACCTGCGCGGCCAGGAGACACCGCTTCGGGCGCGGATCGACACACGTCCGACGATAGTCGCTATGAACGGGTCCGCAGGTAACGGAGTCAACGTTATCAGACGCTGACGCCCGTGCTGCGTTCGATCTTCGCCCCCTCGCCACAGGGCGGATGACCCCGGCACCAGCGTCGGACGTGGGCCAAAAGCCAGGTGACGGCCGTTGATCGGGTGACGGGCCAGGTGGCGGGACAGCAACTCCGCACTGGGTGGTCTGTGCCACAATGCGCACGGCGTGCAGAGGCGGCCGGACCCCGCCGAAAGGGAGTACCCATGAAAGGTCGTAGCGGATTGATCGGTTCCTTCGCGATCGCGCTCGCGGTGCCGCTCCTCGCCCAGACGATTCCCCCTGCGTCCATCGCCGACCAGGAGCTGGGCTGGGCGAAAATCTACAACTTCAAAGGGGCGACCGCGCCGCTGAAGGTCGATCACCGCGTGTACTCCGCCGCGCAGCGAACGATCGCGATGGAGCTCGCCAACTGGATGCAGGCGAGCTACAGCCCGATCGGGGGGCTCGGCGACCTGGCGGTCGTGATGGCTGAAAAGCTGACCCCGTACAACCAGAACACGACGGCCAGAGCACAGAGCTACGGCGTTGCCGCCCGGGTCTACACCGAGTTGAAGTACGGCGCCAACAAGAAGCTCGAGCCGTTCACGAGCAGCCACTTCACCTGGAACGTCATCGTGAACGGGCCCTTCGGCGAGGAGGCCGCGGCGCTCAGCACGCCGGAGCGCTACTACTTCACCATCCCCACGTTCGAGCAGCAGGGTTTCGGCCCCGAGCTCGAGAAGGCGGCGGACGTCTCGAACCATCCGTTCCTCGGCCAGTTCCCCGCCTGGTTCCAGCGCAACTCGGTCAACGGCAACCGCAAGTACGTGCTGATCGCGAAGGACCGGCGGCTGCCCTTCGTGAAGCTCACCCGCGGTGAATACCTCGATGCGCTGGGTGTGGCGATCACCCGCAAGTACGAGCTCGAGAAGAAGCGCATCACGGAAGCGGAACAGGGGGACGCGCAGCGCATCGCGCGCTCCATGACCTACATCGAGGAGGCCACCGCGAAGCGGCGCGCGGCGCTCGAGGCCAACCGGGTCAAGTATGCGGGCCGCCTGCAGGAGGTGGCCGAGATCGCGCGAAGCGAGCCGGACATCATGCTCGAGAACGCGCCCGATGCGTTCCTTGGCAACGGCGGCAGTTCGATGCGGCTGCCTGTCTACACGGTGGATGCCGCGACGCTCGAGCGCTGCAAGGGGGACACGCCGCAGTGGATCGTGGTGTCGTGGACCGCACAGCTGAACCAGCCGGCCAGCAAGCACCTCCACGACGCGGTCCTGAACCAGTTCAACTTCGAGTATCTCTACAACCGTTTCTTCGACCCGGCGAAGGTGGCCGGGCAGCCGTACGCGCCGCTGCGGCCCGCTGGCGCACCGACCACCGCGTCCGAGCCGTCTGCGGCCATGCCGTCTGCGGCCATGCCGTCTGCGGCCAGCCGGGCCGGAGCCGCTGACCCGGCGGTGCATTTCTTCGACGATTTCTCCGCGACGCCCGTCGGCAAGGCGCCCCTCAAGTGGCGCAGCAACCTCGATAACACCGGGAAGACGAGCGTTGTGACGGAGCTGAAAGGACTCGACGGTCATTGGGCGTCGCTCAGCGGCTTCACGATTACGCCGACCGCGCTCAAGGGCCCGCTGCCGCGCGACGTGACCATCAGTTTCGACCTCGTGGCTGCCCGTGACTACACGTGGGGGGCGCGGGGCATGATCTTCAAGATGTCAAAGGGGGTCGCCAACAGCGGCAAGGACGCGTTCTTCACCGTGAAGCTGCGCCCGGGGTTCGGCGGCAGGGACGGCGAAGCGGAGATCGAAGGGAAATTCCCCGGCGAGCCGGGCTACTTCAACGAGACGAAGTGGTTGAAGGTGCCGGGGTTCTCCAACACGGAACAGAACAACCGGATCACCGTGACGGTGACGAGGGCCGGCGAGATGGTGCGTGTCTCGATCGGCAAGGCGAAGATCGCAGAGTACCCGAAGGCGATTCCCGCAACGGTCTTGTTCGACGCGATCGCGTTCGACCTGCAGCGCCAGGCCGGGCCCAACGACCAGATGTACGTCAGCAACATCAGGATTTCGAAGCGCTGATCACCGCCGGAATCCGTGGTCGCGCGCGAAGACGATCGCCTGCGCGCGCGACCAGACGCCCAGCTTGTCGAAGACGTTCGATGCGTGGTTGCGCACCGTCTTCTCGCTGATCTGCAGCCGCTCCGCGATCTCCGTGTTGCTCAGGCCGTCTGCCATCGCGGCCAGCACCTCCCGCTCGCGCGCCGAAAGCGCGGCGAAGGGAGAATTCCCCGCCACCGCGCCACGCTGCACGAAGTCCAGCACCGCGTCCTGGAAACGCGCCCACGCGGGCTCGTGTTCCAGCAGGACGTGGTTGCGCGAGTCGAGCTCGACGAACTCCGCGCCCGGTATGCCGCTCGCGAGGAAGCGCGCTTCGTCGATCGCCACGATGTGATCGTCGGTCCCGTGCAGCACCAGCGTGGGGACGCGCACCTGGCCGAGCAGGGCCGACACGTCAACCTCCGCCCGCGCCTGGAACAAGGTGGCCGCGATCTCGCCAGTAGTCGTCTTCAGACACAGCTCGTTCCACCACTGCAGCTGCTCGGGCGTCCCGCCGGGAATGAAGCGCGAGGTGAAGACCTGGCGGAAGGCCGGGTTGTCCGTGCCCCACGCGGCGCGCGCGAGATCCACCATCGCCTGGTAGGCGAGCCGGGTCATGGGCGTGCCGCGGTGCAGCACGCCGTGCGCATAGGCACCGTAGAGCACCAGGTGCGAGACGCGCTCCGGGTGCCGAATCGCATACTGGATGCAGCTCGCCGCACCCTGCGAGATGCCCAGGAGGATCGCGGGCCCATCGAGGCGCGCCGCATCGATGACCGTCTCGAGATCCCCGGTCCAACGCTCCACGGTGAGCGGCCCTCCGCCCCATCCGCTCATGCCGCAGCCTCGTTCGTCGAACCTGATGAATCGAAAATGCGACGAGAGGAACTGCAGCCAGTGGCGCCACACCGGGCTGTCCAGCTCGTATTCCAGGTGCGTGAGCCAGTTGGCGGCCTTGACGAGCGGACGCCCGGCCCCGGCCTCGGCCCACGCGAGGCGGGTGCCGTCACCGGCGGTGACGTAACGGACGTGCTGGCGAATGCGTCCGGGTGCGGTCATGACGGGCGGGACATTTGCCTCATGTCTAGGGGCGCGATTCTACCTGAATCGGGACAATCCGCCGATGGGCGGACGGCGGTGGACCGGCGATGCTTCCAGACGAAGGAGGATCGCATGGTCAAGCGTCTGCTGTTTTTCGGGTACGGCCTCGCCGCCTACCTCGTGTTTCTCGTCACGTTCCTCTACGCGATCGCATTCGTGGGCGGCTTCGCGGTACCGCGGCGGCTCGACGGCCCGCTCGAGGGCTCGCTGCCGGCCGCGCTGGCGATCGATTGCGGCCTGCTCACGATCTTCGCCGTCCAGCACAGCGTGATGGCGCGGCGGTGGTTCAAGGAGCGCTGGACCCAGATCGTGCCGTGGGCCATCGAGCGCTCCACCTACGTCCTCTGCGCGAGCCTTGCCCTGCTGCTGCTCTTCTGGCAGTGGCGTCCTCTCGGCGGCTCGATCTGGTCCGTCGACAACGCCGCCGCACGGGCGATCCTGTGGACGCTCTTTGCCTGCGGATGGGGCACGGTGCTCGTGGTGACGTTCCTGATCAACCACTTCGACCTGTTCGGGCTGCGGCAGGTGTGGCTGCCGCTCAGAGGCAAGCCCTACTCGCCGATCGCCTTCCGGACGCCGGCTCCCTACCGCATCGTCCGGCACCCGCTGTACCTGGGGTTCCTGTTCGCCTTCTGGATGACGCCGACGATGACGCTGGCGCATCTCGTCTTCGCGCTCGTGACGACCGCCTACATCGTCCTGGCGATCCAGTTCGAGGAGCACGACCTGGTCGCCGAGCACGGCTCCGCGTACGCGAACTATCGGCGGATGGTGCCGATGCTCATACCGGGGCGACGAGTGCTCAGCGGGGCGACGACAGGCGCGCCTGCGCCGAGCCGTACACTCGATGGGACGTCTGCCCTTGAAGAAAGGCGATAACCCGGAGCGACGAGGGGCGCCACGCGGCGTTCAGCTTCCACTGCCCCTCGCCGGCGAAGGCGTCGCGGTCGAGCGCGCCGATCGACTCGAGTCGCCGTGCGACGGCCGTGTGCGCGAGGGTGCGGCCGCTGTTCTCGCCGCGCTTCACCGCGGAGGTGAGGCCGTCCTCCGCGATGGCGATGACGACGCCGATCTTCTCTTTCGCGTCGGCGGGCGCAGGACGATAGTCGCTATGAACGGGTCCGCAGGTAACGGAGTCAACGTTATCAGACGCTGACGCCCGTGCTGCGTTCGATCTTCGCCCCCTCGCCACAGGGCGGATGACCCCGGCACCAGCGTCGGACG
>JADZBZ010000213.1 GCA_020851835.1 Acidobacteriota bacterium | reverse complement strand
GTGGCGCGCGGCTCGGGGTTCTCGGCGATCCAGCGCTCGTGGGCGGCGTTGAGGTAGGCCTGGTTGCTCGGGTACTGGGCCCGCAGCAGGGACATCTGGGCCGACTCCTTCAGGTTCCAGTCGGCAACCTCCTGCGAGGTGAAACCCGGAACGAAGGACACCATCACGACGCCCCCGTTGCCGGGCAGCATCGCCAGGACCTCGTCCGGGACGTTGCGGGGCACGTTGCAGAGGGCGCGAGCCGAGGAGTGGGAAAAGATGACCGGCGCCTCGGTTACCTCCAGCGCGTCTTTCATCGTATCGGGCGACACGTGGCTGAGATCCACGAGCATACCGAGCCGGTTCATCTCGTGGACCACCTCCTCGCCGAAGCGCGTCAACCCGTTGTGCGCCGGGTCGTCGGTGGCCGAGTCGGCCCACGGCACGTTTGCCGAGTGGGTCAGCGTCATGTACCGGGCGCCCACGGCGTAGAGCTGGCGCAGGGTCGCCAGCGAGCTGTCGATGGAGTGGCCACCCTCCATGCCGATCATCGAGCCGATGTGGCCGTTCTTGAACGCGCGCTGGGCGGCATCGGCGGTGAGGGCCAGATCGAAGGCCTGTGGCCACCGCTTCACCATGCGGTGCACGATGTCGATCTGTTCGAGCGTCGCCCGCACGGCGTCCTTGCCCTGCATCGTGGCGGGGACGTACACCGACCAGAACTGCGCGCCCAGGCCGCCTTCGCGCAGGCGGGGAATATCGGTCATCAGCGATGGCACCGAGCCGGTGATGTCGGCCTTGGCGAAATCTCCGCCCACGTCTCGTTCCCGGAGCGCCCACGGGTAGTCGTTGTGGCCGTCGATGAGCGGCGACTGCTTGTGCAGCGCCCGCGCGCGCGCCAGCAGGTCGGACTGAGCGGCCAGCGGCAGCACGGCGGAGAGCGCCACCGCCGCACCGAGCAACCAGGGCAGGAACCGGTTCGTTCGCATGAGGGAGATTAGAACACGGCGCCAGTGCCGGGCGCACGATGGCGCGACGCCAGGCGATGGGAAGCGAGTGGAAGGGCTATAATCCGCCCACTCCCACGGGTTTCGGCGCCACGAGGAGGACTTCGGACACGGGAGTCAGCCACGCAGGTTCAGAGCGCAGCCATCCACACTCCACGACCAGGGTCGCACGGCCGGCCAGTCAGGCTGCGGCCGCTGCTGCTGCCGACCGAGCACGGGGGCTGGGCGTTTCTCGTCGAGCCCCTCATCATCGCGCTGATGGCGGTGCCCTCCAGGGCAACACTCCTGCTGTCACTCGCCGCCCTGCTGGTGTTCCTGGCTCGACAACCTCTGAAGCTGGCCCTTGACGACCTGCGGCGCCGGCGGCGGGTGCCGCGCACGCGCGTGGCCCTGATACTGGGCGCGAGCGTCCTGCTTGGGGCAGCGCTGGCGCTTGGCGGCGCCGCGGTGGCCGCGACCCATCGCTTCTGGCCGGTTGCACTCCTGGCGGCCCCGCTTGCCGCCATCCACATCTGGTACGACGGTCGCGGCGAGGGCCGCACCCTCGTGGCCGAACTGGCGGGGGCCCAGGCGCTGGCTGGTGTCGCCTGCGCCGCAGGACTGGCGGCCGGACTGTCGTGGCCCGATGCCCTGTCGCTGTGGGCCGCGGCGCTGGCCCTGGTGCTACCCGCCATCGTGACGGTTCGCGAGCGCGTGCGGCGACTGCACGGCCAGCGACCCGACGCGCGCGGCCCGGCGGCGGCACACCTGCTGGCGCTGGTGGGCGCGGCCGGTCTGGCGAGCGTGCACGTGATGCCCCGGGGAGTGGTGCTGGTGGTGGTGCTGCTCGCCGTGCGCGCGGCGTGGCACCTGCGTCCTGATGCGCCCTCGATTCCGGCCGTGCGGCTCGGCCTGCGCGAGCTCGGTACGGGGCTGCTCGCGGCGGCGGCGATCGGCGGGTCGTACGTGCTGAGGTAGCCGACGCCCTCGACGCGTCCGGTGCGTGAGGGCTTCTTCTCCCTCAAACAGTCCGCAGCGTGAGATCCGGCAGATCGATGCCTTGGAGCGAGGCGGTCCACGCCTGATCCGGGCCGATCGGTTGCGACTCGGTCAGCGTCCCCGAGCTGATGAGCGCGCCCGCGGCGAGCCGAGCCGAGCCGGCTTGCCGGCGCAGGGCCGACGCCAGTTCGCCGAGGCACAACGCCGGGCTGCGGAGCGAGTTGCGGCCCCCGCCTTCGGCCACCCCCTCGCCGTCCTTCGACAGTTTCACTTTGAACGTGGCGAGTGCGTCCACCAGCGCCGGAATGGTCGCATTGTCCACGGTCCGTGGCGCGCCGACGATCAACCGCGCGTGCAGCCCCTTGGCGGCGACGAAGTCGGCCGGCTGCACCTTCCAGTCGGGAAAGACACAGTCGATAATCTCGAATCCGAGCGCGACCCACTCGACCGCGCCGAGCACGGCCGCCGCGTCTGCGGCGTCTGCGTCGAGCGGGCGCGCGAGCTTGAAGACGATCTCGGGTTCGATCTTCGGCGCGAACAACCGGCTCACGTCGAGCGACGCCCTGTTGGCAGGTGCGTGCTCCACCGTGTCGTCGTACATGTGTGCCCACACCAGCGTCTCGAGCTTGAGCGCCCGCCACACCGCCTTGTTCGCATACCCGACCTTGAGCCCGACCGGGGTGTGCCCTGCCGCGCGGCGCAGCCCGACAATGGCCGACTCCACGCCGTAGGCGGTGGCGAGATCCAGGCCGCCGTCGCGGCCCGAGGGGGCGACGGCGATGGCGTGCGGTTTGGCATAGGCGTCCAGGATTTCGCGGGCGAGGCCCGTGGTGGCGTTCGGGTCCATGGCTGCCCTCCGGTGTGTCGCGCGATCCCCGCGGCGGTTACTTGGCCTCGGCCTGTGCTGGGACCTGCAGGTGCACGGACGCCTTCGACGCGCGGAGGACAACGGCGAGCAGCGCCGCCATGAAGGCCATCAGCGCGCTGCCATAGAAGGCCACTTCCCAGTTGCCGAACCGCTCGTACAGGGATGCCCCGAACCATCCGCCGATGATCGACGCCACACCCTTGGCCGAGTAGAGCACCGCGTAGTTCGAGGTGGCATGACGCACGCCGAAGTAGTCGGCGGAGGTGGCGGGAAACAGCGAGTAGATCTGGCCCCAGGTGAAATACACCAGAACCAGTGAGAGGGCGAACAAGCCACCCGAGCGCTGGCCGACGACAATGACCAGCAGCAGGCAGATGGCTTGCAACACGAAGGTGAGAACCATCGTGTTCTCGCGGCCGAGCCGATCCGAGGCCCAGCCCCAGAACACGCGACTCCCGCCATTGGCCAGAGGGCTCAGGGTGGTAGCCAGCGTCAGCGCCGCAGCGGTGAGCCCCCACGAACGAGCCATCGGACCCGCGTTGGCCGTCACCAGCAGGCCGCCCGTGGCCATCAGCATGAACATCAGGTACATCACGTAGAACTGCGGCGTGCGCAGCATCTCGAGCGTGGTGTAGTGGTGGCGCGGTGCGGCGGCGGCGCGGTAGGTGGTGGCCGCGGCAGGCACGGACGGTTCCTGCGGCGGGTGCCTGAGGAATTGGGCAATCGTGAGGATGACCAGACCTTGGAAGAGCCCGGTCGCGACGAAGGCCGATCGGTATCCACTGGTGCTGATGACCCAGGAGATGAAGGGAATGAAGAGGGCGGTACCGCCGCCGAAGCCCGCGGCCATGACGCCGGAGGCGAGGCCGCGCCGGTTCTTGAACCACTTGAGCGCGGAACCGATGGAACCGCTGTAGACGAAGGCCGCGCCCATGCCCGCCATGCAGTACAGGCCGTAGAGCATCGGCAGCGACGTGGCGTAGCCCATGCCCGCCCATCCCAGGCCGCAGAGCAGCCCGGCGGCACTGATGAATCCGCGCGGGCCCAGCCGGTCGATGAGCCATCCATCCAGGGGCTGAACCCAGGTCTGGAACAGGATGAAGAGCGTGAAGGCGAACTGGATATCCGACAGCTTCCAGCCCGTTCCGGTCTGGAGCGGACCCACGAAGAGCGTCCAGGCATACTGCAGGTTCGCGATCATGACCATCGCGATCAGTGACGCGACCAGCTGGAACCAACGGTTGTTCACGTTCAACGCGTCCTCCTGTTCCGACCCTTCGCCCAGGCACTCACCGTGGCCGGCCTCGCCTGTGCTCGTCGAGCATCCGCGCGCACGCGTACACCGCGCGCGTGGCCGGCATGGGCACCTCGAGCCGCTCGCCGAGTTCCACCACGGCCCCCACCACGGCCTCGATTTCCATGGGGCGGCCCGCCTCGAGGTCCTGGAGCATCGACGTCTTGTGCGCGCCCACTTTCTCGGCGCCGGCCATGCGCTGGTCGATGGAGATCGGTAACTCGATGCCGAGCCTGGCGGCTACCGCTTCGGTTTCTCCCATCACGTCGCGCACCACGCGCGACACCTCCGGATGACGTGCCAACTCCTCGAGCGTGCCCCGCGTGAGCGCGCTGATGGGATTGAAGGCCACGTTCCCGAGCAGCTTCACCCACAGTTCGTGCCTGAATCGCGGTGTCACCGGGCATCGGAAACCGGCGGCAATGAGCGCCTCGGCGATGCGGCGCGCCCGCTCCGACTTCGACCCGTCCGGCTCGCCGAAGCTGATGCGATTGCCCTCGGTGTGCCGAATCACGCCGGGCTCGACGATGTCGGTGGCGAAGTAGGCGAGTGACCCGAGCACGCGCCGCGCCTCGATCGTGTCGGCAATCACGCCGCCCGGGTCCACGCGCTCGAGCCGCAGCCCGGCCAGGTCGCCGCCGCCGACCTGAAAATACCACCACGGAATGCCGTTCTGCGTGCTCACCACCACCGTATCGGGCCCCAGGAGCGGGGGCAGGCTGGGCGCCAGGGCCGTCAGGCTGTGCGCCTTCACGCCGAGGAACACGACGTCGGCGCGACCGACCGACCCCAGGTCGCCGGTTGCCGCGGGCGTCACCTCGAAGTCGCCATCGGGGCTGAGCACGCGCAGGCCGCGCTCCTGCATGGCGTGCAGGTGCGGCCCCCGCGCATGGAGCACGACGTCCGCACCGGCCTTCGCCAGCCGCGCACCGATGTACCCGCCTATCGCTCCCGCCCCGACGATGACGATGCGCATCTATGTCTTCGGGGCGAAGGCCTGGGCCACGATACGACGCTGGATCTTGCCGGTCGCGGTGCGCGGAATCGTGTCGGTGACGTGGATCTGCTTCGGGCGCTTGTAGTCCGCGAGCCGCTCCTTGCAGAACGTGTGCAGATCGTCTTCCGACACCGGCTCCCGCAGGACGACGGCGGCCGCCACCTCTTCGCCCCACGTCCGATGCGGCACGCCGAAGCACACCGCCTCGGCCACCTGGGGATGCGCGAGCAGCACCTCGTCGATTTCGCGAGGCGAGATCTTCTCGCCGCCGCGGTTGATCAGCTCCTTGAGGCGGCCGACCAGCGTGAGATAGCCGTTCTCGTCGAGGATCCCCTGATCGCCGGTGCGGAACCAGCCGCCTTCGAAAAAGGAGGTGGCGTTGGCCTCGGGGTTGTTCTCGTAGCCGGTGATCACGTTCGGGCCCAGGATGCAGACCTCGCCACGCTCGCCCGGGGCCAGATTGCGTCCCTGTTCGTCCCGGATGCTGATGCGAACGTCGGACCCGGGCCCGACCGAGCCGGGCAGACGCTGCCTCGGTGGCAGCGGACTCGACGCCATCTGGTGGGCCGCTTCGGTCATGCCGTAGGCCTCGAGCACCGGCGCCCCGAAGGCTGCTTCAAGGTCGTGCATCACCTGCGGCGGCAGCGACGCGCTGCACGAGCGGATGAAACGGAGCTTCTCCGCACCGGCGGGCTTTGCCTCTCCCGGTTTCACCCGCGCCAGCAGCAGTTGGTGGATGGTGGGGACCGCCGAGTACCACGTGGCGCCGGCATCCTGGGCGATGCGCCAGAACGAGAGAGGCGAGAACTTCGCGGGCACGACGACCGTGCCGCCCGAGGCCAGGGTCGCGAGCGTCGAGGCCACCAGTCCGTGGACGTGAAAGAGCGGCATCACGCACAGCGACACATCGTCGGAGGTCAGCGCATAGCTGCGGGCGACGTTCTGCGCCGAGATGGACAGGTTGGCGTGACTGAGCGGCACGCGCTTCGGCCGGCCCGTGCTGCCGCTGGTGTGCAGGATGAGCGCCACGTCGTCCACGTGCGGCGGCGACACCGCGCGTCGCTCGGTGACTCCAGCCAGGCTCACCGTGCCGTGCTCATCCATCGCGACGGTCTGGATCGGCACGGTGCCGGCCGCGCGGCGTGCCTCGTCCAGCCCCTCGGGTGGCAGGAGCAGAACCTTCGCATTCGTGTCCTCGAGGAAGAAGCGGAACTCGTCTTCCTTGTAGCCGGGGTTGAGCGGAGCGGCGGTGCCCGCCACCGACGCGGCCAGGAACGAGACGATGGTGGGCAGGCCGTTGGGGATGGCCATGCCGACGCGGTCGCCCGGACCAATGCCGACCGCCGCCAGCTGTTCGGCGAGATCCTGCACCTGGCGCCGGAGCGCTCCATACGAGATGCGCAGGTTCTGCTCCGGCAGCACGATGGCCGTGCGGTCGGCCGGGGCCGACTCCAGCAGGGCCGGCAGGGTCTTGGGGAC
>JADZBZ010000212.1 GCA_020851835.1 Acidobacteriota bacterium | reverse complement strand
GCGGCGTGGCAGACCGCATCGCTCGAGGCGCTCGACCTGGTCGGCCTGATCATCGATGGCGTACACATCGGCGAGCACTGCCTGATGGTGGCGCTCGGCATCGCGGCAGACGGCCAGAAACACGCCCCCCTCCCTGCCAAGATAGGTGAGAGTGCGCCGTGAAAGGTGAATCAACGCAGCCGGTGAGAGTCCGGTCCGAGGAGGTGTCGGTACGCCTTGGTAGCTACCCGGGCGATGGCGAGGGCGACCGAGCCATCGAAGCTCCGGGGACAGAGGTCCGCTTCGGGCGGGCCAGCGAGTGTGCGGGCCGCAACGCGAGTGAAGCCTGAGCAGGCCTCGAAAGTTTGAATGCGGGCGCCGAGTCTCCTCTCAATAGACGAAGGCCGTCGAGGTCGACCAGAACGACCGACAAACGAAGGTCGACCTGCTCGCCGGGGTAGTGGGCGCGGCGCGTACACACGCGGTGATTCGCAACACGGGAGGCCTGTCGGGCTGTCAGGGACACCTGGCAACGGCTCCATCGGGAGTCGGGTATGGCAGGAATCGGAGGGGCTCATAGTACTGTCGAAACCGGGTAACGCCGGTGGAGGGAAGGAGCCCTGGTTCGAGGCGCGCTTGGACGAGCTGAGGAGAGGGGGACTGGCGTGAGCCTGGCAACTCCCGAACGAATCCGGACGCTCCAACGAGCGCTGTACGTGAAGGCCAAGTTGGAGCCGACGCGGCGGTTCCATTTTCTGTATGACAAGGTGTGGCGTGACAACATCCTCGTACACGCGTTCGCGCTCAGCCGAACGAACGGCGGAGCGCCCGGCGTGGATGGGGAAACGTTTGCGCGCATCGAGGTCTATGGGGTGGAGCGCTGGCTCGGCAAATTGCGGGAGGAGGTTCGGACCGGACGCTACAAACCGCAGCCGGTCAGACGCGTGATGATTCCGAAAGCCAGTGGTGTGGGCCAGCGACCGCTCGGTATTCCCACGATCCGCGACCGGGTCGTACGGACCGCGGCGACGCTGGTGCTCGAACCGATCTTCGAAGCGGACTTCGATGAGGCGGCCTACGGGTACCGTCCCAAGCGCGGCGCGCTCGATGCCGGGCCCTCGGTGGACGGGGCAAAACCGGCAATTTATCGACAGGGCAAAACCGTCATTTACGGGCGCCGATCGAGACTCGTGACTTCTACTGCGAGACGGGATCGGGACGCAAGTCGGTGTGCACCTTGGTGCGCCAGCTCCGGGGCCCGCATTTCAGCACATGGGCGTGGTGCAGGAACCGGTCGAGGAGCGCCGTGACCGCGGCGGTGTCGCCCAGGAGTTTGCCCCAGTCGTCGACCGGGCGATTTAATGCGGAGCCAATCGTTATGCGGAGCCTCGTGAAACGAGGCCCCGCCAGGACGTCATTTTCGCGGTTCAGTACTCCGCATTACGGAGCGTGATGTCAGCGAGGCGATCAGCGTGTCGGTGGCCTTGAAGCGGCCTGATCGCAGCTTCGGCGCAATCATCGCTTCCAGGGCTTCCAGCTTCACTGACGGATCCGCACGCGTGTACATCTCCGTGGTTTGCATGTGGGCATGTCCGAGCCAGAGTGAGACCTTGCGCAGATCCTTGGTCGCTTGCAGGACGGTTAGGGCGCAGGTGTGACGCAGCACGTGGGGCGAGACGTGTTTGGTCGAGAGCGATGGGCGGTGTGTGATCGCTATCTGGACGTATTTTGTGAGGATGTACTCAAAACCCGAGCGCGTCAGCGGCTGGCCGCGAGCGCTGACGAAGACCTCAGGCGCGGGCGGGGTGCCACGGACGCCCAACCACGCGCGTAGAGCGGTCGCCGTGACTTTTGTCGGTTTTCAAAAGGATGGGACCTTGGTTTTTCAAAACCATTCCCCCCTGAGTTGTGCCGTCGCCTCCGTGCGTGTGTAGCGTGCCCTACGGCGTCATGCCGTGTCTAGACCCCTCCTGCTGGTGTCTTCCGTGCGCGCGCGAAGCGCGCGCTCCAGGGTTCGTGTCTGCTCCTGCAACGGGGGTCGGCGGTGGGAATGTGGAAATCTCGCGGTCTGTGCGAGATTTCCAAGGGCGTGTGGACATCGGTCTGTGATGTCCATGCGACCGACATTTCCACGGCCGGGGGCCGGCCGGCGCGTCACGGGCGTGGTGTGCGTCAGCTCGACCGCGCCGGATGCCCGAGGCGCGCCGATCCCGCGGGGCTGGTGGGGATCGGGTGTGCCGCCGATGCCGACACGCGATGATGTGATCATGATCGGCGGCGCTCCGCCACGTCCGTCGCGAGGCGCGGTTTGAGCCGGGGCCGATACGATTCGCCGTCGATGACGAGGTCGTAGGCGTTGCTGGTGAAGCGATCGATGGCGCTCCGGGCGCGCACGGGATCGGCAAACGTGGCGAGCCATTCGTCCGGGCCGCGATTCGAGGTCACCACGATGGAACCGGTGCGATAGCGCTCGAGCAGCAGGTCGTAGAGATCGCGACTCTCGGTCGGATCCAGGACATCGATCGCGAAGTCGTCAAGGATGAGGAGATCGACGGCGGTGAGCTTGCGCAGTTCGACGTCATAGCTGTGATCGAGGCGCGCGTGCTTGAGCGTTTTGAGCATCTGATCGGTGCGGATCGCGAGCACGGTCGCGCCGCGCCGGCAGGCGATGTGGCCGAGCGCATGCGCCAGGAAGGTCTT
Organism: Acidobacteriota bacterium; assembly: GCA_020851835.1. Taxonomy (GTDB): domain Bacteria; phylum Acidobacteriota; class Vicinamibacteria; order Vicinamibacterales; family UBA2999; genus VFZN01. Next base: position 19,042 of record JADZBZ010000212.1, on the reverse strand, counting down.
CCCGACGCCGACCGGGCCGACGATCGCGACGTGCGCGTGGGCATCGAGGAAGCGCAAGGACGCGAGTTCATTCAGGAGCGCGCGATCCAGAGTCACCTTCGCGCTGGGATCCCAGGCCTCCAGGTGTAGGGCCGGATCGAGATGGGCTTTCTGCACGCGCAGCGACAGTCCCAGGCTCTCCCGCCGGGCGACTTCGTCGCTGAGGACGAGGAGCAACAGATCCTGATGCGGCATCTTCTGCTGGCGGGCGAGCGTCAGGCGCTCGGGCAAGACGTCGAGGATCCGCGACAGCCGGAGCCGGCGCAGGACGGTTTTTAAATCGGGACTGATCAGGTCGGGGGTCATGAGGACTCTTCTCCTTCTGCGGTCGGGGTGGGCGCACGAAACGGCAAGGCGTATTGGGTCGCGGGGCGGAGATAGCGGGCGGGCGGCAGCACGCGCCCACTCGGCGTCGGCGGGGCCGCCGTGCCGAGTTCGAGCATGCGCTGGAGGCGCCGCACACCAAGCAAGTCGGCCGCGAGGGCGACGGTGCAGACCTCGGTCACGCGCGCGGCGCCATAACGGCGGACCAGGCCCAGCAGCGCGTACACGCGCCGCATCCGCGTCCACGGCAACGGGCTGTCGAGGAGCGCCGCGGCGTAACGCCCAATGATGGGGCCGGCCTCGTCGGCCTGGCGCTGCAATGCGGCGACGTTGCGCAAGGCGTAGACACTCCGTTCGACGGGATAGTCGCTCGCGTCGATCGATTGCCCGCCGGGCGGCTTGCGGGGATGCGTCTTGATCAGCAGCCCGCGCGCATAGAAGCAGACGAGCTGTGCATCCGCGCGGGCCCGCACGACCTGGCCGACGTACCGATGCGGAATCGAGTAGGTCGCCTTCCCGATGGAGGCGAGCTGGTCGCGCGCGACTTTGGGCTCGCTCCAGAGGGGGATGTCGTACGGGCTGGTCGGCGCCGGTTGCAGGACGCGCTGCTCGTCCATCCGAAAGTGCTCGAGCGGGCGGCGCTGCGTACGACTGTGCCGGCGCAGGCCATAGTCGTCGAGACACCAGCGCGTGGCGAGCGTGCGCGCGTCGTCCAGCGTCGTGAGCACCTCGCCGGCAAAGCAATCGTCCCGGACACTGGGTACCGCGCGCTCGACGCGCCCCTTATCCCGAGGCCGCCGCACGCGGGCGGCATCGATGTGGAAGTGGCGCGCCTGCGCATACTCGAGAAACGCGGGCGTGAGGCGCGGGGAGAGGGGATCGGCCTCCAGGATGATCGCCTTCGTGTTGTCGGGGATCAGCACGGTGAAGATCCCCCCGAAGAACTCCCAGGCGGCTTCGCACGCCTCAATGGCACGCCCGGTCGACTCCTCGAACGTCGGATAAACAAACCGATGGCGGGAGCACACGGCGGTGAAGATCCAGGCGCGAAACCGGCGGCGCTTCGCCGGAGACGGCAGCGTCAGCCAGCCGACCCACCCGGTATCGACCTGCAGCTCCTGGCCCGGCGCGCCATCCAGCACCGGGATCGTGGTGGCCGTCTGCCCGAACTGCAGCTCGAGCACGGCGAAGCGATACAGCGTCGGATACGCGATCGGCACCCCCTGCCGCACGAGCAGCTTGCGGATCTTGGTCAGCCGCAGCCCGTCGGCCAGCCAGCCGCGGATCGCCTCGCGTTGCGTGGCGCAGGCCGCCCAGCCGTCCCCCCGCGGCCGCCCACTGACCGGTTGCAACGCGAGCAGCACCTCGCGCACGTCCTCGTCGGTGACGGGCGCCCCCTCGCGCCGCAGGCCGGCGGCCTCGGCCGCGCGCAAATACCGGCGGGCCGTTTTGGGATCGAGCCCCAGTTGCGCCGCCAGCCGTTTCGTCGGCACGCCCTCCCGCCAGAGCCGGAGGACCTCTTTGACTTCCACCATCGTGACCTCGCGATACATGACGCCTCCACGCCCGGGCATGGGCCCAGGACGGAGACATCGTTCGCACGGTCAGGCGAGGGGGGAATGGTTTTGAAAAACCCGCCCGCCGAAGGGGGGAATGGTTTTGAAAAACCGCAGCTCAGAGGGGGGAATGATTCTGAAAAACTCGCCGGAATGGGGTCCCTAGATTCTGAAAACCAACAACTTTCCAGAGGGCAGGCAGCGCTCGCGTCGACCTTTGCCGTGCACGAGGACCGTCGCCTGCGGTTGAAGGGTCACGTCGCCAAGCTGCAAACCCACGAGCTCGGACACGCGCAACCCGCCGGCGAAACAGAGATGGAGCATCGCTCGATCGCGCAGGCCATCCCAGCCGGATGGCTCGGGCGCATTCAAGATCGCTTGCATTTCCTCGACCGTCAGGTGGCGGACCAGCCGCGTGTCGGCTTTCTTTGGTGGGATCGCCAGGATGCGCCGAATCTGGTCGATCGCCGCGGCCTCACGACATTCGAGGAAGTGCATGAACGACTTGATGGCTGCCAGGCGGACGTTTCTGGAACTTGGGCGATTGGCGCGCGTGGCTTCGAGATGATGCAGGAACGCGACCACCAACGGCGCATCGATCTGCTCCAGGTGTAACGCTGAGGGCGGCACGCGTAGCCGCTCACTCGCGTATTCCAGCAGCAGCTTAAACGCGTACGCCTACGACTCGGAAGTGTGAGCGCTGGCGCGGCGCTCGGCTGGGAGGCGCTGCTGAAAGAACGCGGTGACGTGAGGCGCGAGTGGTGTCATGGCTGCCCTCCCGTCACGAAGTGCTCGCAGCGATCGGCAATGTCCCTCATCAGCTCCGGGACGGCCTCCAAGTACCAGTAGGTATCGGCGACCTTGGCATGGCCGAGATACGTGGACAGCGCTAGCATGTGCCGGGTGATGGCATCACGGCCATCCGGGCAGGCTTGCAGCGCTTGCACGGCAAACGCGTGGCGGAGCGAGTGCCGCGTCGGTCGCGCCCGCGGCGAGTCTGGTAAGCCGATCGCTCGGGCTGCGGTCCGGAAGGCGACTTCGACGTCATGGAGCAAGAGGGGTTTCCCCCGCAACGACACGAACACGTGGGGCTCGGCCGGTGCGTACGCCAACCGTCGCTGGAGGTAGCGCTCCAGTCCGGCTCGAGCGGTTTCATGTAGCGGGACGAGTCGGCTTTTGCGGAATTTCGAGCACCGGATCACGAGACCATCGGGGGGTGTGATGTCGTCCAGTCGGAGGTGAATGGCTTCTGACGCCCGCAACCCGGTGGCCGCGAGGAGCGCAAAGAAGGTGCGATACGTGTCGCGCCGCAGCGTCCGGTACCCTGAGCGAGATGCGGCCACGACCAGCTGACGAATCTGATCTGGCGTGAGGATGTACGGGGTGGGACGGGATCGCTTCTCGGCACCGAAGACCGCCGGCGGGACCTCGTGGGCGCGGTCTTCCGCCCGGAGGTAGCGAGCGAGTCGAATGACGTGCCCGAGCCGACGGGCACGCTGGGGCATTGATCGGGCGAGCGCCGCCCATTCGACGGCCAGGGACACACGCACGTGCGACTCGGCCCTGCCCTCGGCAAACGCCGCGAAGCTCGCCAGCTGCCGCGCTTCCGATTGGAAGGTGAAGCCGGCGGCACGCCGCATCGCGACATACGCGTCGACGGCCGCGGCTAACATGACGGCACCTCCGGCCAGGGCTGCGCGATCGTGCGCAGGGCCGTGACGTCCACCTTGGCGTAGATCTCCGTCGTGGTGACCGATCGGTGGCGCAGGAGGGCCGCGATGTCGTGAAGCGAGGCGCCGTGGCGAAGCATCGCCGTCGCGACCGAATGCCGCAGCAAATGGACGGCGCCGCGACTCGGACGCGTGACGCCCGCGCGGGCGAAGGCGCGATCGACGATCACTGACACGGCACAACGCGAGCGGAACCGGCGAAAGGGTGGGCGGGCGCGGACGAAGACGACGTCCGTGTCCGTCTGCGGTCGCCCGCGCGTGAGATACGTGACCAGCGCATCGCCGAGCTCGTGCGTCAGCGGTAGGCGCGTCTCACGGCGGCCCTTGCCCGAGACGTGAATCCACGCGCCTTTCCAATCGATGTCGCGAAGCCGCAGCCGTACGATGTCGCCCGCGCGCAATCCCAAACGCGCGAGCAGGAGCAGAATGGCGTGATCCCGCTGACCCACGGCCGACGCGGGATCGCAGGAGGCGAGGACGCGTTCGACATCGTCCTCGGCCAGGTAGCGCGGCAAGGATGAGAGGCGTCGATGGACCAGCACAGGAATCGCTCCATCCAGACAGCTGGCGCACCGGCCCTCGGCGACGAGAAACCGCAGCAACATCCGAACCGCAGTGGTCCGCTTCTTCGCCGCGGCCCACCCGCATGTCCGACTGCCGTCGATGATGAACTCGCGCAGACAGCGAGCATCCCATCGGGTCGGGTCGTCACCCACTCGTTTGAGCAGCTCGCAAACGTGGATCGCGTAATTCGCGAGGGTGCTGTCGCAGGTCCCGCGCTGCTGCTGCATCCATTGGCAGAAGCTCACGAACAGTGGAGGCCACGACACGATTGGGTCGCCATGTGGGGGCACGAGCCCGGCATCGACGAGGTGATGCAAGAAGAGGCGAGCCCGGCCGAGAATCTGGACCCGAAATGTGTTGAAGCGTACCGGGATTCTCGGAGACCTCATTTCTTGGGAGGATGGGGTCTATGGGACGTCCAAGTCGGTTTTCGCCGGAGGTGCGTGAGCGCGCCATTCGGCTGGTGATGGAGCAGCGGCCGGCGCACCCGTCGGAGTGGGCGGCGCTGCAGGCGGTGGCGACGAAGCTCGGCACGACGGCCGAGACGCTGCGGAAGTGGGTGCGCCAGGCGGAGCGGGATACCGGCCAGCGGCCGGGGCTGACGACGAGTGAGCGCGAGCGGCTGGCGGCGTTGGAGCGCGAGAATCGCGAGCTGAAGCGGACCAATGAGATCCTGAAGACGGCGTCCGCGTTTTTCGCCCAGGCGGCACTCGACCGCCGGACCAAGTAGACGCGATGGTGGCGTACATCGACGCCCATCGGGACCGCTTCGGGGTCGAGTCGATCTGCAGAGCCCTGCCGATCGCCCCGTCGACGTATCACCGTCATCGCTGTGGCGAGGGGGCGAAGATCGAACGCAGCACGGGCGTCAGCGTCTGATAACGTTGACTCCGTTACCTGCGGACCCGTTCATAGCGACTATCGTCTCATCGAGGCAGCCTAGCTCGAGAGAATGCAGGATGAGGACGTGATGCTGCCGCACAACCGCTCGATGCCACCCGGCGACGTGATCCCCGAACTCCCGTACATCGACGTGGCGACAGCGTCCGCATGGCTCTGCGCCGCCTTCGGCGTCCGCGAACGACTGCGGATTGCCAGTCACCGCATCCAGATTTCAGTGGGCGCTGGTTCGGTGGTGGCGGTCCAGACGGCACCGCCCATCACCCCGAGCGCAGTGATGGTCAGGGTGGCAGACGTGGACGCCCATTACAGGATGACGTCCGCTCACGGAGCCGCCGTGGCCGGCCCACCCGCGACGTTCCCGTTCGGCGAACGGCAGTACAGCGCCCACGACCTCGCCGGCCATCGGTGGACTTTTTCGCAGTCTGTCGCGGACGTGGATCCGGCCGACTGGGGCGGTCAACTCGCAGCCGCCACCGCCGAGCCCCCGGCATCCGCGAATCTGCGCGCGCTCGACACGCTCGTCGACGCCTTCAACAACCACGATCTCGACCGGATCATGGACTTCTTCGCCGACGACTGTTCCCTGGACATGCCGCGCGGTACCGAACCCTGGGGCAGGCGCTACGTGGGCAAGGCCGCCGTTCGCGAAGGGCTGCAGGGCCGCTTCGACATGGTGCCCGACGTCCATTACGGCGACGCGCGCCACTTCGCGACGGACGAGATGGGTGTCTCCGAATGGCTCCTCACCGGAACGCTGCAATCGGGCGCCACCCTCGCCGTCCGCGGCTGCGATCATTACGAGTTCCGCGACGGGAAGATCGTCCGAAAGGACTCGTACTGGAAGATCGTCGGCTGACGCGGACGAGCTACTTCACGTCGTTGCGGACGACCTGACCGCCCTTCATCACGAAACGCACGCGCGACATCTCCGTGATGTCGGCCAGCGGATCGCCCGCGGTGAGGGGGCGAAGATCGAACGCAGCACGGGCGTCAGCGTCTGATGACGTTGACTCCGTTACCTGCGGACTGTGGCGAGGGGGCGAAGATCGAACGCAGCACGGGCGTCAGCGTCTGATAACGTTGACTCCGTTACCTGCGGACCCGTTCATAGCGACTATCGTCACCTGCTGGGATTCAGCCTGGGCCACGCGGCGCGATGCCGCATCGAGGGAACGGCGGGCCCGCTCGAGAGCTGCGCGGCTGGAGGCTGCCTGGGCGGCGGCAGCTTCGGAGGCGGCGAGCGAGGAGTCGAGCACTGACCCGGGAAGGAGTTGCTGGTCGGCCAACTGTCGATTGCGCGCCAGTTGTTTGTCGGCATCCCTCGCGAGCGCCTCGGCCGCCGCTAGATCCGCCGCCGCGGCACGCACCTGTTCAGTGGCGGCCTGCGCTTCGGCCTCGAGAGCTCGAGTCTGGGCCGCGGCGCCAGACACGTCGCTCCTCGCCTGGACGGCATCGATGTAGGCGAGGATCTGCCCCGCCTTCACCCTGTCGCCTTCAGCGACAGGCAGCCTGACGATCTTGCCCATCACGCTCGAGCCGATGTCCGCGTAGCGCGTCGGGACGATCTCGCCCGAAGCGGTCACTGTCGACCGGAACGTGGCGCGGCGCGCGGGCGAGCCGACCTCCACCGCAACGGCGGCGGGGCGCCGGATCGCGCGGACGGCCGCCACGAGTCCTACGATCACGATGAGGACCGCGCTCAGCAGGAGAACCCGGCGAGTCATCGACATAAGTCACCGTTCACAGACACTCCACGTGGACAGCATGGATCCATCACGCGAATTCGCTGCTGACGGCGAACAGGTGGCACGGTTCAGGCCGCGGTACCGCGCGCCGTGGCCGCCCGCAGCGAACCACTCGCCTCGGCCCACCGTTCATTGAAAAGCACGCTCCGCCCGCCGTTTTTCACGAGCAGCAGCTGAAAGAGCCCCGTGTGCCGTTCGAGGAAGGCCGCTTCGCACGAAGCAAGATAGAGGCCCCACATCCGCATGAAGCGGTCGTCGAACCCGAGCGCGCGCACGCGATCGGTGCTTGCATGGAACCTCTCGCGCCACGCGTTCAGGGTACGCGCGTAGTGCGTCCCGCAGTTCTCGGCGTGGTACATCGACAGCGCGGTCGTTCGCGCGAGGGATTGCAGGATCTCGCCGATCGACGCGAGCTCGCCGCCAGGGAAGATGTACTTCTCGATCCAGTCAGGCGTGCCGTGATATTTGGGAAACCACTGGTCGTTCACGGTGATTGTCTGGAGGAGCATCGAGCCGTCAGGCGCGAGCAGCCGATCGACGGCCGTGAAGTAGTCGTCGTAGTGACTGAGGCCGACAGCCTCGAACATCTCGATGCTCACCACCTTGTCGAACTGCCCCGTCAGCTCGCGGTAGTCAGCGCGCAGGACGTCTATGCGCGATCCGGCCTCGCCAAGTCTCGACCGCAGTTCGAGGACGTGCCGATACTGTTCGTCGCTTATTGTCGTGGTCGTGACGTGACAGCCATAGCGGGTCGCGGCCCAGACGGCGAACCCGCCCCATCCGCTGCCTATCTCGAGCACGCGGTCGGATGGTCCGAGCGCGAGCTTCCGGCAGACGAGGTCGACCTTCTGTGCCTGCGACGTCTCGAGTGAATCGGCGGGATGCTCGAAGTAGCCGCACGAGTACATGCGGAGATCGGCATCGAGAAACAGCCGGAAGAAGTCGTTGCCCAGATCGTAGTGCCGATGGATGTGCCGGCGGCTGCCGGCGAGCGAGTTGTCGCGGAGGCGTCGTGCGACGCCGCCGCCCAGGCGGTGCAGTACGCCCATGAGGCGGCTCCGTTCGTCAAGGAGCCGGCGATTGCGGATCATGAGCCGCGCGAGGGACACAAGGTCCGGGCTCGTCCAGTCGCCGTCCATGAACGACTCGCCGATCCCTATGTCGCTCCCGACGATCGAGCGGAGAAAGAACCGCTCGTCGTTCACTGTCAGGGTCGCATCGAGCTCGCCGTGCTCACCCAACTTGTACGTCCGGTCCGGCCACTTCAACGTGAGAAGGCCGCCGCGCATGCCCCCGAGGCCTGACAGAAACGCCGACTTCGCCCACTTGGTCAGCACGTGATCACTCCCTCGCGGGGCCAGCCTTGTCGGCCGCCCCTGAATCCACCGCCGCTCGCTCCCCCACACCGTCGTCCGTCAGGCGCGGTATCACCGGCACACGCTTCCACCACAGCTTGAGCGCCTGCCAATAGATTCCGGCCATGACGCCCATGGTCATTGCCGGATGGCGGAGGAGCACGCGCCGGATTTCGACCGCATTCCACGGGCGGCGCTCCAGCGAGAGCGTCGCGTCGAAGAGCAGCTGTCCCTGCCTGATCGTCTGCATGTGCGCGACGAGGCTGGCAGCTGGCTGGGTGAACGCGAACGCGTAGTCGAGGTCCGCCGGCATGAATGGGGAGACGTAGAGGGACTTCGGTGCCGCCGAACGGAAAGTCCGCGATCCCGGGTCGGGCCGAAGCCAGTAGTTATGGGCGCCGCCGAAGGTGTTGTTCACCTCCGCGAGGACCAGCTGCAGCCGCTCCGCGGCGTCGAAGCAATAGAAGAAGGAGACGGGATTGAAGCAGTAGCCCAGGTACCGGAGGTGCGTGAGGAGAAAGATGCGTCCGTCCGGCAGCTCGACGTCGTGGCGTGCCGCGTCGGCCCGGAGCCGCGCTCTCAGCGGGCGCGTCGGATCGCCGAGGTGGTCGCGGTCGTCGAAGCTCGCCCAGTTCCATCGGTTGTGGCTCGTCACGCGCGAGACCCGCATGAGCTCGGGCACCCGGTCGACGTCCAGCAGCGCCATGAAAAGCGGAGAGGTGAACGTGTGCGGGACAGGCGTCAGCCGGCGATGACGGAGCGTCCCGACGAAGAGGCCGGAGTCGATCACCATGCGATCCCCATCGCAGACGCGACCCTGATGGCGGAGTTGAGCCCGTCCTCGTGAAAGCCGTAGAGCCAATAGGCGCCGCAGTAGTGCGTGCGATTGACGCCGCTCACTTCGTCCCACCGCAGCTGCGCACGGATGGCATCGCGGGTATAGAGAGGATGACGATACACGAGCCGGCGCAGCACGCGGCGCTCGTCGACGCAGCCGTTGGGATTGAGCGTCACGCAGTACTGCTCGGAGGTCGTCAGGCCCTGAAGACGATTGAGGTCGTAGGTGACCGTCGGCGGCGCGTCGCCGTCGGCGGCCAGCCTGTAGTTCCATGAGGCGCGGGCGCGCGCGCCGGCCGGCAGGACGGACGCGTCCGTGTGCAGCCAGGCGTCGTTTGTCGTGGTCTTGAAATTCGACAACACATCGCGCTCCCGATCCGTCGGGTCGGCAAGGAGCGGCAGCACCTGATCACCGTGGCAGGCAAAGACCACGTCGTCGAACTTAATGGCGGGACGATCGCGGAAGGCTATCGCGACGCCGTCCGGATGACGCCGGACCGACGCGATTGCCGCACCTTCGTGAACGTCTCCAGACACCTCCGCGACGAGCTTCGGGATGTAGGTGTGGCTGCCGCCGTCAACGACCTTCCACGTGGGCTGCGCGTTGAGCGCGAGAAGCCCGTGATTGTCGAAGAAGCGGATGAGCGTGAGCGCGGGAAAGGATCGGATCGCGTCGAGCGATGTGGACCATATGGCGGAGGCCATCGGCAGCAGATACCGGCGGGTGAAGGCCTCGCCAAAACCGCGCGAGTCGAGGAAGTCGCCGAGCGTCTGACTGCCGGCGTCCGGCGCAGAGAGAATCGCCGGCGCTTCCCTGTTGAACCGCACGATCTCCCGAAGCAGCAGCAGGTGCGACAGCCTGATGACGTTCCGGCGCTGCGCGAAGAACCCGTTGGCGCCGCGGCTGCTGTACTCGAGTCCTGTCCGCTTGCACGACACGGCGAACGACATGTCCGAATCGCGCGTGGCCACACCGAGATCGCCGAAGAGCCGCACGAGATTCGGGTAGGTGCGGTCGTTGTGCACGAGGAAGCCGGTGTCGAGCGGCACAGTGCCGTCCGGCCCGTCGACGAGGACCGTGTTCGTGTGACCACCGAGCCGCCCCTCGCGTTCGAAGAGATGCACCCGGTGTCGCCGGCTGAGGAGATAGGCAGCGGCGAGGCCGGAAATTCCTGCCCCGACGACCGCGACGTTCTTCATGACGCTCTCAGGTGTATCAACAACGGTCATCGCTTGTCAACTTTTTGTCCATGACAAATGCTTGACAACGCATGGGCGGAGCTATACGCTCGGGTTCTCGGAAACGGTCACGAAAGCAGGGATGGTGATGGGACACACACTTAAGCTCGCGGCGATCGGCGCCGTGTCGTTCATGGTTCTCGACGGCGTCTGGCTCGGCATGCTGGCGAAATCCTTCTATAGCAGCCAGCTCGGGCCCATCGTGCGCCTGGCTGATGGCGGCATCGCGCCCAACTGGCCGGCCGCCTTTGTCGTCTACATCCTTCTCGGGACGGGCATCGCCGTCTTTGTCATCCCGCGAGCGCCGACACTTCTTGCCGCGGCCGGTTATGGTGCGCTCCTGGGCCTCGTCGTCTACGGTGTCTACGACTTCACCAACTACTCGACGCTGCGCCAGTGGCCGTTCGTCCTGACCCTGGCGGACGTGGCGTGGGGTACCGTCGCGTCAGCCGCGGCCTCAGTTGTTGTCCGCTTCCTGGGTCGATGAAACGCCAACCGGAAGCGGCGGCGCTCTACCCGATCCGTGTGGTATCCAGGTTGACAGGCATAGGCATAGACACGCTCCGCGCGTGGGAGCGTCGCCACGGCGCCGTCACGCCTGTCAGGGACGATCGCGGACGGATGTACACCGAAGCCGATGTAGCGCGGCTGCGGCTGCTGCGCGCCGCCGTGGACCACGGCCACAGCATCGGTCGGCTCGCAGGGTTGACCGACGGCGATCTGCGACGCATAGCGGCGGTCGGAGATGAGACCGCAGCACCCGCGGTGGCTCCTGTGCGGCCGACAGCGCCGGACACCGCCTCGCTCGATGCCGCGCTGCGCCGGTTCGACGCGGCGGCCATCGATCAGGAGATCGCCCGCCTGGCAGCGGTTCTTCGTCCCTTCGACCTTGTCCGGAACGTCCTCATGCCGACGCTCGCGAAGGTAGGCGACGACTGGCACGAGGGCAGGGTCACCGTAGCGCAGGAGCACCTGATGTCCTCGACGATCAGGAACATTCTCGGCTCCTTTCTCCGGCTGCACGTCCGCCCGGCTGGGGCGGCGCGCCTGCTGCTGGCCACCCCGTCCGGGGACCGTCACGAGATGGGCACGCTGGGCGCGGCCATGCTCGCCGCCAGCAGCGGGCTGGACGTGGCGTACCTCGGACCCGACCTTCCGGCGCGCGACATTCTCGACAGCGTGAAGCCTGCAGGCGCACAGGTCCTCGTTCTCGGCGTCACGACGACCCTCGGGGCAAAGACGGCGCAGCACGAACTACGGACAATCGCCGGCGGCCTGCCCGGCGACGTCGAGCTGTGGATCGGCGGGCCTGCCGCCGCGCGCCACGCTCACGCCATAGGCACGCGCGGCCTCGTGCTGCCAGACTACGACGCCTACCAGCGAGAACTCTTCCGCATAGGCGGACAGGCATGACAAGCGCACTCCTCCGCCGCTCACTCGACGTCATCGCCTCCACGGTCGTCGTCTGCCTGTTTATGGTGTGGGGCCAAGTGACCGCCCAGGACACGGCCGCAACGGGTTCCCTCTCCGGTGTCGCCACAACCAGCGACGGCACACCTGCCTCCGGCGTCGTCCTCTGCCTCCAGACCACGAACCGCTGCGCGACAACCGACGACATAGGACGATTCGCGATTCCTGACGTGCGGGCGGGCGAGTTCTCGCTCGAGGTGACGGCGCCGGGCCTGCCGCCATATCCGGCCGCCACCGTGCAGATCCGTGCGGGACTCGACGCGACAATCGAGGTGACGCTGCCGCTGGTCGAAGGTGTGCGGCAAGAGGTCACCGTGACGCCGTCGGCGTTCGCCGTGCCAGCGGAAGTGAAGACGTCGGGCTTTCTCGTGCAGCGATCCGAGATCCTCCAGAGCGCCAGCGCCCTGCAGGACGTCTCCCGCTACCTGCAGACGCTGCCGGGCGTGGCCATCGGATCTGACGACTTCCGCAACGACATCATCGTCCGCGGCGGCAGCCCTCTTGAAAACCTGTTCGTCGTCGACAACGTCGAGATCCCGAACATCAATTCGTTTGCCACGTTCGCCTCCGCGGGCGGAACGGTGAGCGTCCTGGACGCTGAGCTCATTCAGAACGCCACGTTCCTGACGGGCGGGTTCCCCGCCCCTTACGGCAATCGCACATCGAGCGTTCTGCAGGTAAGTCAGCGCGAGGGCAGTCGGCAGGGCTTCGAAGCGCGCGCCACCGTTGGATTCGCGGGCGCGGGCGCCATCCTCGAGGGTCCGGTGAACAACGGGAAGGGTTCGTGGGTCGCGTCCGTCCGGCGGAGTTTTCTCGATGTGTTCACCCGTGACGCGGGGTTCGGAGGCGTGCCGGTGCTCTACACGCTCAACGGGAAGGTCGTCTACGACCTGACGCCGCGCGATCGCGTGTGGGCCGTAAACCTGGGAGGCGTGGACAACATCCGCCTCGGTCCCACCGAGGGCGACACTCGGACAGACGAGGTGTTCAACTTCGACATCCGCTACACGGGCTGGCGAAACGGGACAGGCGTCAACTGGCAGCACCTGTTCAGCCGCGGCGTGGGACTGCTTGGCGTGAGTCACTCCGAAGCGCACATAGACGAACAGGTGAAGGACCTCGTGCGTAACGGCGTGCCCGGCGCCGGCACGCCCGTGGACACGATCATCGCGGCGAGCCCGGTGGTATTCCGGGAGAACTCGCGCGAAGCGGAAACCACTATCAAATACGACCTCACGACCCCTGTGCCGGTGCTCGGCAGACTGCAGGTCGGAGGCAGCGTGAAGCGCCTGGGCGTCAACTACGACACCGCGTCTCCCTTCGGCAACGACAGCCCGTATTCCGCTGTACCGGGACTCGATCCTTTCTCTCTGAAGACGAAGGTGGCCTCCTACCAGAGCGGCGCGTATGCGCAGGCAACGCAGGATCTCGGCCGCCGGGTGAGCCTTACCTGGGGCGGACGTTTCGACAACTATCAGTACATTGATGAATCGCGGTTCAGCCCGCGCGCGGGCGTCAACGTGAAGCTCACCGACAGGCTGTCGTGGAAGGGCGCCACGGGGATCTATTACGAGCAGCCGTTCTTCCTGTTTCTGGCGGCCTTCCCGGAGAACCGGCAGCTGCTGCCGTTCCGCGCCGACCATTTCGTGACAGGCATCAGCTACGAAGCCAGCCCAACAGCACGGCTCACCGTCGAGGCCTACCGCAAGAACTACCGGGACTATCCGGTGGCGACAGAGATTCCTTCGCTGTCGCTTGCCAGCATTGGCGACACGTTCAACATCCGAGACATCCTCTTTCCCTTGACCGCGGCCGGGCGCGGCCGCGCCGACGGCCTGGAGTTGTCCGCGGAGAAGAAGTTCAGCGACACCTGGTACGGCCAGGCAAACATAGCGTTCTCCCGCTCGACGCAGGCCGGGCTCGACGGCGTGCAGCGGCCCGGCTCGTTCGACTATCCCGTCGTGCTCAACGTATCGGGTGGCTACAAGGTGAACGCGCGATGGAGTCTGTCCACGCGGATGTCGTATCTGGCCGGCCGGCCCTACACGCCCTTCGACCTGGAAGAGTCAGCCGCACAACGCCGGGGTGTCTACGACCTCACGCAGGTGAACGCGGTGCGGCTGCCGGACTACTTCCGGTTCGACGTGCGCGTCGATCGCCGCTTCATCGTGGGCGGAAGGTCGCTGCTCGTATTTGCCGGGGCGCAGAACATCACCAACCGGCTGAACGTTGCCGGCTACACGTGGAACCGCGGCACGAATAGGGTAGACGTGAACGAGCAACTGGGCATCTTCCCTGTCGCTGGTCTCGAGTGGCGGTTCTGATGGCCGAGGCCTTCCGCCCGGAATCGATGGCGCTGCGCACCGTGCTCGTGACAGGGGCGACGGGCTACATCGGGGGGCGGCTCGTGCCGGTCCTGGAGGCGGCAGGGATCCGTCTTCGATGCCTTGCACGTCAACCTGCCGCACTCGAGTCGCGCGTGCAGCCGGCGACCGAAGTTGTCGCCGGCGATCTCTTCGACCCGGAGTCGCTCGACCGCGCGCTCGCGGGCATCGACGTCGCCTACTACCTCGTACATTCGATGGGGGCACACGGCGACTACTCCGAGAAGGATCGCGTGGCCGCATTCAACTTCGGCGAGGCCGCGCGACGCGCCGGGGTGCGCCGGATCGTGTACCTCGGCGGGCTCGCGGCCGATGACGGAGGGCTCAGCAAGCATCTCCGGAGCCGCCTGGAAACAGGCGAGATGCTCAGGGCCAGTGGCGTTCCGGTAGTCGAGTTCCGGGCGTCTGTCGTGATCGGGTCAGGGAGCCTGTCGTTCGAGCTCGTTCGCGCGCTCGTGGAGCGCCTGCCTTTCATGATCTGCCCGCGGTGGGTGTCGACGATGGCGCAGCCTATAGGCATCGATGACCTGCTCGCATATCTGGCGGCAGCCCTCGACCTGCCTGACAGCGGCAGCCGCACGTTCGAAATAGGCGGCGCGGATAGGGCGAGCTACGGCGATCTGATGCGGGAGTACGCGCGCCAGCGGGAGCTGCGGCGCGTCATGATCTCGGTGCCGCTCCTGACACCGCACCTGTCCAGCCTGTGGCTCGGGCTCGTCACTCTCCTCTACGCACGGGTGGGACGTGAGCTCATTCAGGGGTTGAAGACCCCGTCGGTCGTGGCGACGCCGGACGCGCTCTCGACGTTTGCCGTCAGACCCGTTGGCCTGCGAGAGGCGATCGCGCGGGCGATTCGCCACGAAGATCATGGGTTCGCGCGCACGCGGTGGTCCGATGCGCGCTCCTCAGGCGGGGAACCGAGGCCGCTGCCCGAGAAAGGGTTCGGCAGCAGGCTTGTTGACGCGCGGCAGGTACACGTCGACGTTCCGGCGGACCGCGCGTTCGCCCCCATCGCGAAGATTGGCGGCACAGAGGGGTGGTACTACGCCACGTGGCTCTGGCAGGTCCGGGGTGCGATCGATCTCCTGATGGGCGGTGTCGGGATGCGCCGGGGAAGGCGCGACCCGGACGTGCCCGCCGTTGGCGATGCGCTGGACTTCTGGCGGGTCGAGACCTTCGAACAAGGACGACGACTCCGGCTCGCCGCCGAGATGAAGGTGCCCGGCCGCGCGTGGCTCGAGTTCGAGGTCGTCCCGGACGCCCGCGGCGCCGTGATTCATCAGACAGCTGTCTTCGAGCCTCTCGGATTGTCCGGTCTTCTCTACTGGTACGTCCTCCTGCCGGCGCACGCGCTCATATTTGCCGGTCTGCTGCGTGCGGTTGCTCGTCGCGCGGAGGGCGCCTTCCGTTGACGTCCGCGCTTCTGCGAGGGGGCCAGTCGTGACAGCCGTAACCGCCGCGCTTGCCGGTCTCGGCGTCATCCTTGCCGCGCAGGCCGTCCTGTGGATGATGAGCGTCCGGCGCCAGGACGCGAGCATCGCGGATATCTTCTGGGGGCCGGGCTTCGTGCTGCTTGCCGGGCTCTACGCTCTTCTGTCGCCGGCGTTGACCGTCCGATCCTGGCTTGTCGCTGCGCTCATCACGCTGTGGGGGATGCGGCTCTTCCTCCACATAGCCCAGCGGAGCCGCGGGAAGGACGAGGATCCGCGCTATCGGGCGATGCGCGCCTCACAGGGCGAGGCGTTCTGGTGGCGCAGCCTCTTCACTGTGTTCTGGCTGCAGGGCGCGATCCTGTGGTTCGTGGCGCTCCCGCTTCTCGTCGCCATCCATGCGGCGCAGCCCGCCGCGCTCACAGCTCTCGATGGCCTCGGACTTGTCCTTTTCGCTGTGGGCTTCACCTTCGAGGCCGTCGGGGATCGTCAACTCGGTCGCTTCAGGGCCGACCCCGCCAACCGCGGACGTGTTCTCGACAGCGGGCTGTGGCGCTACACGCGGCACCCGAACTACTTCGGGGACGCGACCATGTGGTGGGGCCTCTACGCGATGGCGGCGTCGACGCCGTGGGGCTGGCTCACCGTGCTGAGCCCGGTCCTCATGACACTGCTCCTCATGCGCGTATCGGGCGTGACGCTTCTCGAGGAGGGCCTCAAGGCCTCGAAGCCAGGCTACGGGGCCTACATCGCCCGGACGTCGGCCTTCGTTCCGTGGTTCCCGCGCGACCCTCGCTGAGCATGCGCCACTCGGGCCTTATCAACTACGCGCTCTATCAGGCCGGGTGGTTCGCCTGCGTGCTTGGTGCAGCGTCCGGGCATCCGTGGATGGGATGTCTCATAGCGGTGATGCTTATCGCCGCGCATCTGTCGCTCTCTTCCGAGCGCGCCATCGACGTCCGGCTCGTTGTCTGTGCCGCTGCCGTTGGACTCGGCATCGAGACACTTCAGATAGCGGCGGGCACGTACCGCTTCACGTCCGGGACGGTGAGCACGGCGCTTCCGCCGCTGTGGCTCGTGGCCATGTGGGCGCAGTTTGCGACGACGTTCCGCTTCAGTCTGCGACGGATTATCACGCGTCCTCTCCATGCGGCGATCTTCGGGGCGGCCGGCGGTCCGCTCGCGTTCCTTGCGGGGGAACGGCTCGGCGCGGTTACCCTGCTTCCCCCGCTGGCGCACAGCCTCTTACGCCTGTCGGTCGGCTGGGCGATCGCGCTTGTCGTGTTGTCGGAGGTCATGCGGCGCATAGTCCCGGATGCGGATGCAGGTGGGCCGCGGACAGCGCCTGACGCGTGTTACACTGATCCCGTGTAGCACGGGATTTCAGAGATGGCCAATTTGACGATTACCGTGGACGATGAGTTGCTGAGGAAAGCGCGGATTCGCGCTGCCGAGCGCGGCACCTCGGTGAACGCCGTCCTGCGTGAGCATCTGGAGGCGTGGTCCGGCGCTCAGGACGAGCGTCGGCGCGCGATCGATCGCTTTCTGGAGGCGGCACGGCGGTCGCGCGCGTCCAGCGGCGGCCGGAAGTGGACCCGCGACGAGTTGCATGAGCGACGATAGGACGTTTGTCGATACGAACGTCTTCGTCTACGCGGTCGATCGACATTCCGCCGCCAAACAGAAGCGTGCCGAAGCGGTCCTGGAGGCACTCGGGCCTTCGATCGTGATCAGCAGTCAGGTGCTGCAGGAGTTCTACGTGGCAGTCACCCGCAAACTCGCGACACCCCTACCGGCAAAGGATGCCGAGCGCCACGTGCACGACCTCTCGGGGCTCGACGTCGTCCTGATCGACGTGCCGATTATTCGGGCGGCGATCGTGTTGTCGCGCGACCACCACCTGTCGTTCTGGGACGCGCTCGTCATAGAGGCGGCGCGCGTGCGAGGATGTTCCCGGCTACTCAGCGAAGATCTGCAGGACGGTCGTGAATTCGGCCGCGTGCGGATCGAGAATCCGTTCGCTGGTCTCGAGTAGCGAGGCTCCAGATCACCAGTCGGATCGCCGAGCGGGCGCGTCTGCAGATGCCGCGGCAATGGCCCGGTCAGGGTGCATGCCAGGAGGACGTACGCCGCCACAACCGCGGCCGAGACTCCGGCCGTCCTGAGACGCACGGAGTGGCGCACTGCGCGCATGCAGCGTGTCCCCAGTCGTCAGAGTTTCTGCAGCCAGCGCGCAATCGAACTGAGCCCTGCGCCCACAAGGCCGGCGCTGGAGACGCGGTTGAACCAGTCCGGGTCGCTGTCGAACGAAGCGAACGCCGCTTCCACGTCCCGCCGCGCCTTTTCCAGTTGCAGCGGCAGGGTTGGGTCCACCGCCTTGTGCGGGTGGTCCGCCTCGCGCAGCGTCGCGACGAGATTCTGCGCCTGATGCATGTCCAGCATCGACAACGGCGACCCGCAGTGCGTGCATGACGTACCGGCCGAGAGGTCCACGGGCGCACCGCAGTTCGAGCAGTTGACGACTTGAACGTTCCGGCGCAGGTCCGCGATCTGTTCCGCGGAGAGCGGCCGGATGAAATCCTTCTCCCGGAGAAAATCGAAAAACGTGATCAGCCGTCCGCACCGCTTCGGGCAGCGGCGGTACTGGAACCGGGTGTTGCGCTGGATGTCGTGCGTCACTACCAGCGTCGCATCGCAGCGAGGGCAGGCCGCCGCGTCCGAGAGCGGCATCCTCGCGGAAGGCATGTGCTCGCCGATCACGCGGAAGAGCGTCAGCACCGATCCGGGCGAGAGCTGCAGGCTCTCGTATCCATCGAACCAGAACGCCTGACACACGCGGCACAGATCGACGACGAGCGTCTGGCCCGTGCGGCCGTCGAGCGCCTGTTCCACCATTGCGGCGTGACAGTTGGGGCAGTCCATATCCGGGATGCAGCGATTTTACACGGAAGCCGACGGGTCGACGTCTGAGCCGCCGGCCTGACTCTCCGGGATCGGATCTGTCCGTCGTCGCGAATGCGCCAGGGAAGGTTTGAGCCCGCGCCGTCGTCCATCTCTCCGCAACGCCGACTGACGGACCGTCCCATCTTCCGTCGTGGTGCCGGGGTCATCCGCCCTGTGGCGAGGGGGCGAAGATCGAACGCAGCACGGGCGTCAGCATCTGATAACGTTGACTCCGTTACCTGCGGACCCGTTCATAGCGACTATCGTCGCCACGCCCACCGTGAGCGCGCCGAGTTGCTGCAGCGCAAGCTGCAGGGCGGCCGCGGCGACGCTGTAGGCCAGCCAGACCAGGAAGTAGCCGCCGGCAAAGGAGGCCGTGCGCCTCGCGGTGGCGCTGCCGCCCTCCGGCGCGAGCAGCCTCGCATAGGCAGCCACCCAGGGCGCCACCACCGGCGCCATCATCGCCACGATCATCGCCTGCCACATCACGACGGCCAGGCCGAAGGCGGCCGGTTCGACGGTG
>JADZBZ010000211.1 GCA_020851835.1 Acidobacteriota bacterium | reverse complement strand
GTGGCCTTGTCGGCCACGCCGGCTTCCGCGGCGAGCCGGTGCGAGAGCGCCACCATCTCGGGATTGAACTCCACCCCCACACCGTGCGCCCCTCGGCGGGCGGCCGCGATGATGTTGCGCCCGTCGCCCGAGCCGAGGTCCATCACGAAGTCGTCCGTGGTCACCTTCGCCATGTCGAGCATCTTCTCGATGAGCCCGGGTGGGGTCGGCACCCAGACGACGTCCTTGCCCGGTTGGCCGACGCGGGGCTCGTACGGAGTCTGGACCGGCGCGACCGGTGCGGGTGCGGTCTGCGATCGCGACGGAGACGGCGCACCCGCGACCAGCACGAGCACCGCGACGGCCAGCGATGCCCCGTACGGGCGCCGGGCGCCGATCATGACGCGGGTACCGCGTTCACCAGCTCCGCCAGCGGCGCGACGGCACCGTGCAGGGGCGCAATGCGGTCCACGCGCAGCTTGCGGGCGCGCACCTGCTCCAGCAGGTTCGCGGCGAACGGGTAGACGGACGAGCCCGGGTTGAACGCGTCGGCCTCCACCAGCAGGCGCTCGCGCGGCAGATACGCCATCAGCAGCGTGTCGGCGTGCGGGCTGCCCGCGATTCGGTACAGCTCCACGCGCCGCGTCTTGTCCTCGATGACGCGGGCGTCCTCGACGCCCGCGATCGTGATGGGCTTCGGGCTCCGCGCCAGCGCGTCGGGCCGGCGTGTGTGCGGGCGCGTGACGGCTTCGCGGTAGTACGCCACGTTGGCCTGCTGCGTGACGATCGTCAGCCCCTCGGCTACGGCCGCGCGCAGGCCCGCCGAGTGGTCGAAGTGATGGTGCGTGCTCACCAACTGGGTCAGCGGCTTGCCCGGCACGAGTTCCCGCGCCCTGGCCATCACCCCGAGCGTGCGGGCCTCGCTTTGCGGCGCCTCGATCAGCATGAGGTGGTCGTCGAATTCCACCAGCACGCTATGATGCGACTGCCCGGCGAGCAGCCACACGCCAGGCGCCAGCGCCTCTACGGCCACGTTCACCGGCGGCGGCCCCGGGATGGCTGCCGCTCGTGCGGTCTCGGGTGCGGCGATGTCCCCGATCTCAGCGTTTAGGGTGGGCCTCGACAGGCGCAGTTCCGCCGTCTTGAACCGATCCGTGCTCGTCGTGAGTTGCTCGGGCAGCTGCAGTCCATCCACCTCCGTGTAGCCATCGAAGCGCGTTTCGATGACCACATCGCCCAGGTTTGGGTGGTCGCTGGCCGACCGGATCCGCGTGGGTCGGTGAGTCGCGGCGTTCAGGGCCAGGGTGAAGGGCCCGGCGCCGGGCAGCGTGATGTCCACGAGTTGTTCGCCGCCGTCATCGCGCACGTTGCCCACCGCCGCCTGCGGTCCGAGTGCAGCCCGGACCAGGACAATCGGATGATGGTACAGCTCAGCCTGGCGATCGGCGGCCGTCTCAGCTGGCGCGCGGGTGGCAGCGCCGCTGGCGTTGATGGCATACGCCACCTCGCCATCCACGCCGAAGGTCTGGGTCTGCGGCGACTGCCCCTGGAAATAGGGGAAGTTCGGCGTCCGCGTCTGCGTGACCCGCATGCGGCTCGCCTCGAGGTCCATGGTGCGCCGGTAGCCGGTGACCGCAAAGGTCTGCCCCGTGGCATCGATGGTCATGTCCTGACCCACGTTCCACAGTGTGCCTTCACCCTCGAGGAGGAGGGTGCGGACGGCCAGGATGCGGTCGGCGCCGCCAAGTGCGTCGGCGACCTCGGCGATGGCGCGCTGCTCGGGTGTCTGAGAAGCGCAGGCCGCCACCGTGGCGGCCAGCAGGGCAATCGGGAATGTGCGGCGCATGCGCCGCACATTGCCATGACGAGCTCGCGGGGTCAAGCGACGTAGCTGGCCATTCACCGCCGCTTCCAGGTGGAGTCCTCGACGCTCGGAAATCCGGGCGTCCGGGCTGTTGACCGCGCGTGGCTGCCGGCTCGTGGGGTTCGAGAACGTGCTCGCCCGCCGGCACTGAGCGCCAGGAGTCACTATCCCGCCAGGAACCGGGCGGTTGAGGCGGACTCCATCGCCGGGCGCGATGTACTCTGGTACGGTATGACGATAAGCGCTTCCTTCGCGAGCTGCCCCTGACCGTTTCCGCGGAGCGCGGCGGTCGATGCCGTCATCATCCCAGCGTCTGACGTGTCCGAGAATGACGCATTGACGCGCCGTTGTCTGGTCCTCATAATTGACGTAACTGGCGGTGGAGTCCGCCCGTAACCGTCGCGTCGCCTGACGCGGCCAATGACTCCTACAGCAGCGGATCTGCCATGGGCGAGTCATTGACGCTCCCGGCATGTTCATCCGGGTCGGGAGCATGAGACATCACCAGTTCGACTCGCTCGCCATGAGGAGCTGCCGGCCCGAGGGCAGCATGACCGAGGTCTGGCTACGCGCGGCGTTGTGGCTGGGGCTCGCGCTGATTTCGATTCGGCTCCGAATCGCGACGGCGCTGTCGGAGATCGTCGTCGGCACCGTTGCGCGGCTGGTCATCGGTGCGTTCATCGGCACCACCCTGTTCGGCACCACCGTGAGGTGGATGACGCTCCTCTCCGCTACCGGCGCGGTCTTTTCTAACCCTCCTCGCGGGCGCCGACCTCGACCCGGCCGTGCGCCACGCCAAATACCCGCGAGTGAGGTCGAGGCGCAGGCCTCGATCGAACTGGCGACGCGCCAGTGCGAAGAACTCGTCCATAACCTGCGGCGACAGGCACAGGAGCGAAGTGTGACACTCGAGACGCACGTGCTCGTCGTGAGGGCGCGCTGATGGCCGCCCTGATGCCGTACCTCCTCGTCGGTCTCGGCGGATTCATCGGCGCAAACGCCCGATTCGTCGTGGCGCGTCTCGTGGGTGCAATGTTCGAGGCGCGATTCCCGCTGGGCACCTTCGTCATCAACGTCAGCGGATCGTTTCTGCTCGGCATACTGGGCACGCTCGTGGCGCAGAGGGTGATGCCCAATTCAGAGTCCTTGCGTCTTGCACTGGGCGTTGGGTTTCTCGGAGCGTTTACGACGTTCTCAACGTTCGAATTCGAGACACACTCGCTGATTGATGACGGTTCGTGGCTCACCGCCAGCACGAACATGGTCGCGAGCGTGTTCGTCGGCCTCCTGGCCGTCCGTGCCGGAATCGTCCTGGCGAACAACTGGCTGAACTGAGGAGGCCATGAAGATCGACACCGAGCAGGTCCTCTGTCGCTTTCAGCTCTCGAACTTCATTCGACACGGGATGTCGCCTTTGTACGAATGGATTGTCGAAACGGCTCATCATGAAGGCCTTCAAGGCGCGACGGTGCTGAAGGGCTTTTTCGGTCTGCGGCCCGATGGCTCGGTCCTCGAGGAGCATACGT
Source organism: Acidobacteriota bacterium (assembly GCA_020851835.1). GTDB lineage: Bacteria > Acidobacteriota > Vicinamibacteria > Vicinamibacterales > UBA2999 > VFZN01. The sequence continues at coordinate 6,926 of JADZBZ010000211.1, read as the reverse complement.
GGTCTATTTCGCAGGAACTGCCGGTCATCGTCGAGGTCGTGGACGACACGGCACGTATCGAGGCGCTGCTGGCGAAAGTGGAACCTGTCTTTCGCGAAGGGATCATCACGCTCGAGCGGGCGCACGTGCTGCTGCACAGAGCGGGTTCACAACGCGAGACGCCGGCTCCGCTCGCCGGCCGACACATCATCGCCACAGCGACGACGAGCTCGGCATTTGGAGTGCGAACCATGAAGGCACCTGAAAACGGCGTGTTGCTCCGCATTTTCATCGGCGAGAGCGACAAGGAGCCTGGGGGTGACCGTCCCCTGTACGAAGCGATCGTGCGGCGGGCCCGTGAAGCACATCTGGCGGGCGCGACAGTGCTCCGCGGCCCCATGGGCTTCGGCCGACACTCGCGCGTGCACACGGCGAAGCTCCTCGAGCTGTCGACAGACCTGCCCGTTCTGATCGAGATCGTCGACTCCGAGGACAAGGTGGACGCGTTCCTGCCGACGGTGGACGAGTTGGTCACCGAGGGACTTGTCACGCTCGAAGCGGTCCGCATCGTCCGCTACGTGTCACCGGACAGTCGGTAGCCAGTTAGGCCGCACCGGAGGGAAGGAGTGAACCCGACGTGTTGCCCGGCCTCACGGAGAACCACGAACGAAGCCTGCTGGCCAGCGTTCAGTATGCGGCGAAGCTGATTCGCGATTGCGATGACGTCCTCACCGGGGCGGCCGGATCCGACCCGCTCTCCCGGTACGCCACAGCTCTCTCGACTCCCCAGGAGAAGATTGCGCGGGACTACTTGCGCCGGTTGCGGGAGCAACTCTTGCGCGCGTTGAAAGTCGTCGGCCTTGCGCCGCCCGCGCCCTTCATCGGGGCGGTTCATGCCCTCAACACCGCGCTGATGTTTCTTGATGACACGTTTGAGGAAATGCGAGGCCGCCACCTGTCCGGATATGGTCAAGTGCCCGCAGAGGCCGAGCGCGTGCTCGACGGCGTCGTCTCCGAACTGCAGGAGCTCACGCGCGACTTCGGGACGTTCCTCACCGGCGTCTCAGACGACGTGCTGCGCCAGCATCTGGAACGGCTCGCGCCCACGAATCCGGTGGCGAACGACCTTCGCGAACTGTCCCGGATTATCGGGGACCATGGGCTGATTGATTTACGCCCCGCTCTCGCCCTGCTCGTGGATCGGGCGCTTGAGGAGACCTTCGATGTGGCGGTGATCGGACGCGTCAGCAGCGGGAAATCGTCGCTGCTGAACGCGTTGTTGGGCGCGCCGATTCTGCCAACAGGCGTCCTGCCGGTGACGGCGTTTCCGACGCGGTTGCGGCGCGGACCAGAGGCGCGGCTCCACATCGCCTATGCCAACGGACGCACGGACACCGCCCCTGTCGATCGCATTGCCGACTTCGTCGCGGAAAGCGGCAACCCGGGCAACGAAAAGCGTCTCACACGCCTGCTGCTGGTGTACCCGTCGGCGCGGCTGCCCATGGACGTGACCTTCGTCGATACGCCAGGACTCGGATCCGTGACGCCGGGTGGCGCCCTGCAGACGTACGCCTATCTGCCACGCTGCGACCATGCGACGTTCCTGTTCGAGGCCACGGCGCCGGTCGGCGAAGAGGACCTCGCGGTCCTGGCGTTCTTGCACGAGGCAGGGATCACGACGTCTGTCCTCCTGAGCAAGTCGGACCTGCTCGCGGCCGGCGATCTCGAGCGGGTGCGACAGTATGTGGCGGAGCAGGTTCGGAAGCGGCTGGGAGCGGCCGCGCCCGTGCGGGCCATGAGCACGATGCCCACCCACGAGTCGCTACTGGGCGAGTGGATTCGTGACGAAGTGACGCCGCTGGGAGGACAGGCCCAACATCGAGCGCGCGAGGCACTCGGTCGCAAGATCGCCGTCCTCCGTCAGCAGGCGATCGGGGCGCTCGAACACCACGCCACGGGATCACGCTCTTCACACGATCCGGACGTCATGACGTCGATAGCGGCGCGGGTGCGTGACATGAGCGCGACACTGGAACGGACCAGCCGAGACCTCCTGTCACTGCAGGATCGGAAAGCCACGATCGTCGAGGCTGCGCTCACGGCTGCCGCTCAGACGTTTACGGCTGGCGAGCCACTCGGTCCCACAGCGGCCGCCGCTCTCCGGGCAGACCTGGTCCGCTCGTCGCAGGACGTCGGCGCGACCGTCGCGCGTGAGCTCGAGGAGCTTGCACGTGAGGTGGAGGCGGTCCTCACGGACGCCGCGAATGCCGCGGGCGCTCCCGTGCCAATCTTCGAACCGCTCGGCCTTCACCGCGAGACACCATTGCTGGACGTGCCGCCGCTCAGCCTCGAGCCGAAGGCGCCCGTCTGGGCCCGCGTAAATCGTCGTCTCTTTCGGCGATGGATCGCGGAACGTGTCCGTGACGAGTGGCAGGCGCCTGTGGAACGGGCGGTCGATGCCTACCTCGACGTGCTTCGGCGATGGGCCACCGATGGACTCGCGCGACTCCGCCGGGAGTTCGAGGGGCAGAGCCGACCGCTGCTGATGCAATTCATTGGCGCTTCGACGACGAGCGCCACGAACGCCTCAACGACCACCGCCGTACAGCGCGATCTCGAGTGGCTCCGGCGAAATCGTGTGGAGATGACGCATGTCCAAGATTTGCCAGATCCGTGCGCGTGAGATTCTCGACTCTCGGGGCAATCCGACCGTCGAAGTGGACGTGGTCTTGTCGGATGGGTCGCTGGGCCGCGCGGCCGTCCCATCTGGTGCATCGACCGGGGACCGGGAGGCCTTGGAGCTCCGCGACAACGATCCCGTTCGATATGCCGGTAAGGGTGTCACCAAGGCGGTGGCTCATGTGAGCGGCGAGATGGCGTCGGCCCTTCGAGGACAAGAGGCTGGCTCTCAGCAGGTCATCGACCGCACGTTGATCGATCTGGACGGGACCCCCAACAAGGCGCGACTCGGCGCCAACGCGATTCTCGGGGTATCGATGGCGACAGCCAGAGCATCGGCCGCGAGCGCGCGGCTCCCCCTCTATCGGTATCTGGTCGCTCGAGACACGTACTCGCTGCCGATTCCTACCGTCAACGTGATCAATGGCGGCGCGCATGCCGTTAACGCGCTCGACTTCCAGGAGTTCATGCTCGTCCCGGTTGGCGCGCCGACGATGGCCGAGGCCGTTCGATGGTCAGCCGAGACATTTCACGCATTGAAGACACTGCTGCGGGAGGCGGGCCACGTGACCGGGGTCGGTGACGAAGGCGGCTATGCGCCAAACCTCACCACGGCCGAAGAAGCGTTGGACATGCTCATCCGGGCGATCGAGCACGCGGGGTATCGGCCCGGGCCCGACATCAGCCTGTCGATGGATCCAGCCGCCAGCGAGCTCTTTCACCATGGGCAGTATGAGTTCGCGAAGGCCGGCCAGCCGTCTCGATCCACAGCTGACATGATCGCCCTTTTCGAGCGACTGGTGGGCCGCTACCCGTTGGTGTTCATCGAGGATGGCCTCTCCGAGCACGATTGGGACGGGTGGAAAGCGCTCACGGATCGTTTGAGCGCGCGCGCGCTGCTCGTCGGCGACGACATCTTCGTCACCAACCCGGTGGTCATCCGCGACGCCGTCGCACGTGGCATCGGGAACGCCACGCTGATCAAGCTGAATCAGATTGGCACCGTGACCGACGCCACGGATGCCGCGTACATCAAGACCGGATCGATGGCACGCTCCGAGGGCGTGGCGAAGTACAACCAGCTCATGCGGATCGAGAGTGAACTCGGCGCACAGGCACTCTTCGGCGGCGCGGCGCGCGCCAAGGTGGCCCGTTCGTGACGGAATCGCCGGTTCCAAACGCGAGACAGGAGGGCGCTCGCCTCGCCGTAGCCACGCGGTTGGAGCATCTGGCGGCGATCGCAACCGAACTGGATGATCAGGACCTTGCGTCCGAAGCACACGCCGAACGTCAGCGACTGCTCGAGGCACAATTCTTTGCCGCGTGCATTGGCCAATTCAAAAGAGGCAAGTCCACCCTGATCAACGCCCTGGTAGGGGAATCCGTCCTCCCGGTCGGCGTCATTCCGGTCACCTCCGTCGTGACGGTTCTGCTCTATGGCGACGTTCCGTCGGCGAACGTTCGTTTCGACGACGGCCATCGTGAATCGACGACCCTCGACGCGATTGCCGACTTCGTTGATGAGCGTCGGAATCCGGGAAATCGCCGTGGAGCGGTCATCGTGGAAGTCGCCCTGCCCAAGGCGATTCTCCGCGACGGATTGTGCCTGGTCGATACCCCAGGACTGGGCTCGGTCCACGCAACGAATACGGAGGCGACGCGTGCGTTCGTGCCCCGCATCGATGTCGCGTTGATCGTCGTCGGCCCTGATCCTCCGATCTCGGGCGAGGAACTCGAGCTGGTGCAGGAGGCGAGCCGCGAAGCGGGCGACCTGGCGGTGATCGTGAACAAGTCGGATCAAGTGTCGCCGGAGCAGTTGCGTGAAGTCTTGGAGTTCACCCGCGCGACTGTTGAGTCCGCCATCCGGAGGCCCGTGGAACGACTCTTCTCGATCAGTGCGCTCGAACGTTTGACTATTCGAGCACCCACGGGCGACTGGGCGGCGCTCGAGTCCTACCTGACCGCTCTGTCTGCGAATGCCCGCGAACGTTTGGTGGGCACGGCCGGCGATCGTGCGGTCTCCCGGCTGGCTCGGCGCCTGGCGAGCGAGGTGAGCCAACGAGATGAGGCGCTCCGGCGACCACTCGTACAAATTCGGGAACGTGTTGGGCGCCTGCGCCAGGCCTTGAACGACCTCGATCAGGATCTCGTCGATCTGCGGTACCTCTTCGATGCCGTGGAAGCCGGTCTGGGAACCGAATTCGAGAAGCACCGGACGCGATTTGTCCAAGACACTCTTGGCGATTTACAGTGTGCCCTCGCCCAATGGATTGATCGTCACGCATCGGCCGACCCGACACTGCGACGTCCCGCGTTCGAGGAGGCGCACCGCCTCGCAGCCGAGGCCGTTCAACGATGGTTCGACACGATGGATCCCCGGGCCAACGCGCTCTACCAGGCGTTCACCGAGCGGCTCGTCCGGGCGGCGAACGACTATGTCGCGCGCATCTCCGTCGACGCAGCCGATCTGCACGTCGACGATCTGGCGCCGGATCTCGGTTTCAGAGTGCGACGCCAGTTCTATTTCGCTAGCCTGATGCACTTAGCCGGCGGCAGTCCGATCACCTGGCTGGTCGATCGCTTCGCCTCACGAGCGATGCGGCAGGCCAAGGTGGCCGAGGCTGCCAGTGCCTATCTCACGCACCTCCTGGAGTCGAACAGTCACCGCGTGGAGAATGACTTCAAAGATCGGACGCGCGAAAGTCGCCGCTGGCTCGAAGGACAGATCCGTGCCCGCCTGGCGGGCGCGCTTCGATCGGCTGAGCGCGCTGTAGCAATCGCAACCGAGGCCCAGCACCTGTCCGAAGCCGATCTCGAAGACAGGCTACAACGCGTCGGGGCGCTTCGAGGACAGTTGGCGACGCTTGGCGACTAGAACGCCCTTGCCGATGTCGCTGTGCGACGGTCGACGTGCGTTCATAGGGCGCCGGTATTCCGGCGACTGGAGCAGGCTATGATGGCGGGCGATTCGTTGGAGATGCGAATGACAAAGCACAGAATGCGGTGGCTCCTGGTCGTGATGGCGCGCCCGCACAAATCGTGCCATTCGGCCAAGCGGGCCCGCGGGCCGTCGATCACGTCGTCGTTGTGATGCTCAATGGAGTACGCGCGGACGCGCTTCGGCTTGCCCGCACGCCGACCATCACTCCCTTTGCCGCTGCTGGCACACGGTATCTACAAGTTCGGACGGTCTATCCTTCTCAAGCGCGGATCGCATTCGTCAGCCTGCCCACTGGAGGCTATGGTGGCAGCCACGGAATCGTCGGCGGCGACGCCTGCAAGGATGCCGCCTGCCGCACGATATCGCTGGGACTCGAACCGGATCCGGTTCCCGCTCAGGCGTTGCTCGCGCGGCAGACCATCTTTGAAGAGGCCGCCGCGACTGGCCTGATCCATGGCAGCGGGCGCTCTCGCTTCGGGTTACAAACAGCTGCTATCAGGCCAGTGGCTCGACCAGGCTGGTCCAGATCATCAAAGACCAACGTCCGAATAACGCTGTGCTCGACAAGGCCGAGACAGCGGCTCGTTTCGGGGATAACCTGGTTCGCTTCTGGAGGCGCAGCTATGACGTGCGACCGCCGGCACTGGAAGCGGGCGGCCCTCGCAATCCGGCCACCGACCCACGGTATTCGATCGTCCCGACATACGATGGCGGACTATCAGGGCGTCGGTCCCACGGCGCCCCGGGTGCACTCCGGCCTCAGAATCGTGGTGGCAGCGCTCGGCCAGAAGGACGATTCACCCGGCACGGAGGGGCCGCCGACGGTCCACCGGCTGCGGGAGTGACGGTCTCGCCCGTCCAGGCGGGGGAGGCCGCCTCGTGGATCCACGCGCTGACGACGGGGTTCGGGCGAACCTCGTTCGGGAGCCGGAGCGCGGATTCGCCGGGACTGAAGTCCGGGGCTCCGTACTGAGGCTCGGTACCGGGACTGAAGTCCCGGGGCTCCGTACTGAGGCTCGGTACCGGGACTGAAGTCCCGGGGCTCCGTGCCGGGGCTCCGTACGATTCGGTCCGGAACTGAGTTCTCGGGGGCATCGCGACAGCCAGACGTCAGGAGGCCGACATGCCGCCGCGGCGTTACCCTCGACGCTTCGTGTGCCGGGTCGCGAGGATCTCCCTCGCGCGTTTCCGGGCGCGTGCCTTGACGTCGGCCGGCACCACCACGCGCCCGGCCTGGCGGCAGGCGCGGATGGTCTGACCTACCGACCGAAGCCGCTCACGGCACTCACGGCAGGTCGCCAGGTGTTCCTCGCATCGCCGGCATTCG
>JADZBZ010000210.1 GCA_020851835.1 Acidobacteriota bacterium | reverse complement strand
CAGCGCCAGTTCCAGTGTCAGGGTGCGCAGACCCGCGCAGTGCGCGGTGGCCTGCTCGAAGAGCGGCACGGCGTCGGGCGCCGGCACGGCCGCCCCGGACGGCCGCGGCGGGAGGCGGGCCGCACAGGCGGCAGCCGCCATCGTCATCACGACGAGCAGTCCGGGGGAGAGCCTAGCGGCGACGCCGCGCATCCTGGAGTTTCTTGGTGACGCCGGCGCGGTCGATCGACTCGCCGTCGCCGTCGAGCGCGCGCTGCCAGGCGGAGGCGGCCTCGGCCCACTTGCCCTGTCGTGCCAGCACGTCGCCGAGGTGTTCCTGAATCACCGAGTTGGCCGGCAGCGCCGCCGCCGCGCGCCCCAGAGGAGCCGTAGCCTCGACGATCTTGCCCTGCTTGAAGAGGGCCCACCCGAAGCTGTCCAGATAGGACGGGTTGTCGGGCTCCACCTCGAGGGCGCGCTCGATGAGGGCGACAGCCTCGGTCAGCCGATCGGTGCGGTCGGCGAGGAGATACCCGAGGTAGTTGAGGGCGAGGGCATCGAGCGGATCCCTCTCGATGCGCGCACGCAGCGCACGCTCGGCCTCACCCAGGCGTCCGGACTGTTCGTAGAGGCCGATGAGGCGCAACGTGAACTCTTCCTCTGCCCCGAAGGCCGTCTCCGCCTGTTCGATCACCCGCACCGCATCGTCGTAGCGCTTTTCGGCGGCATAGGCGTCGGCCAGAGCGAGGGCGAGCTGCGGACTCCGCGATTCCGCCTTGACGGCGCTTTCCAGCGAGGCGATGGCCTCGGCGCCTCGCCCGAGGCGTGACAGCGCCTGCGCGCGCAGGCGAATCAGGCGCAGCTCGTCAGGATGGGCTTTCAAGGCCTCGGCCGCCACGTCGGCCGCCCGATCGAACCGCCGCGCCGCGATGAGCGCCTGTACGACGTACAGGTCGAAGGTCGCGTCCGTGGGCGCCAGCGCCCTGGCCGAGGTGAAGGCGCCGATGGCCGCGTCGTATTCGCCGAGTTGCTGGTGAGCGAGCCCGAGTTGCCCGAGCGCGGCGGCCGCTTCGTCCTCGCGGCCCTTGACGCGCGCGCCGGTATCCTGGGCCAGCGGCGACAGCAGGTCCACGACCTGGCGGTACTGGAACTGATCCGACAGAACTCGCGCGAGGGCGCTCAGGCCCGGAAGGCTGGTCGGGTCGAGCGACAGCAACTGGCGGGCGGCCGCCTCGGCACCCTCGGTGTCGCCCAGCTGGCGCGAGGCCGCGGACCGCAGGTACAACAGCCGCGCGTCGTTGGGACTCGCCTTGAGCAACTCGTCGAGCGCATCCCGCGCCCGCGCGGCGCCGGCCCCGGCCGGCACGTTGAGCAGCGCCGCGATGTAGCGCAACCGAAGATCGCGGCTCGGCGAGCGTACGCCCTCGAGCGCCTGCCCGTACGCGCCGGCCGCGGCTGCCCACCGGCCGAGCCGCTCGTACAGATCCCCTAGCGACATGTAGTAGCGGGGGTTGATCTCGGCGGCCTGCACTAGCGCCTGGGCGGCCTCGAACATCCGCCCCTGCGATGTGCGTGCCTCGGCCAGCAGCACGAAGGGCTCGGCGACATACGGCGCCTGCGACGCGATCGCTTCGAGCACCGTGGTGGCCTCCTCGGTTCGTCCGGACCGCAACAGCAGCCGCCCGTATGCTATCTGCAGGCTCAGGTCCGTAGCCATGGCCGGGGATCCCTTGATGGCCTGCAGGTGCTCGATGGCCTTGTCGCGCAGCGAATCCGGAGACTCGCCGGCGGGCGCCGGGCCGGCGTTCTCGGACCGGGCCGAGTACACCAGTCCGAGAATGCGGTGCGCTTCGACGTTGTCCTTGTCGAGCGCCAGAGCGCGCTCGGCGGCCTCCTGCGCCTTCGCGCCGTCGTTCTCCCGCGCGTACAGCGCGGCTATCTCCGCCGGGATGTCGGCCGCGGTCGGGTCGAGCTTCGCGGCACGCGACAGCGCGGCGAGGGCCTCGGCCGTGCTGCCATCGGCTTCGAGGCGCCGCGCCAGCATGAATTCGTAGTAGGCCTGGGCCCTCGACGTGGACGCCGGCGGTTGGGCGGCAGCAGGCCCGGCAACGAAGAACAGGGCGACCACGACCACCGCACACCAGACGCGCATGCGATGATTCTGACCCGCTGATGGGGCGGTGTATAGTCCTTTTATGCCCGTCGATCCGGAGTTGCTCGAGATCCTCGCCTGCCCGGCCTGCAAGACGCCGGTTCGGCTCGTCAAGGACGGAACAGCGCTCAAGTGCGATGCGTGTCACCGCGTGTATCCGATTAGGGACGACATCCCGGTGATGCTGATCGACGAGGCCACGGTCGAGCCCTGAATCCCCAGTCCATCTTGCTGGTCCGATTGCGCCTGATCGGGGACGTGGTCTTCACCACGCCGGTCATCCGCGCGGTGAAGCGCCGCTTTCCGGCGGCGCGCCTCACCTATCTGGTCGAAGCCGCCTCGGCACCGGTCGTGCGTCACAATCCGCACATCGACGACCTCGTCATCGTCGAGCGCCCGCGTGGCTGGAGGCGTCTCCGCTACGACTGGAACCTCGCGCGCCGCCTGCGCCGGCAGCGCTTCGACGTGGCCATCGACCTGCACGGCGGCCCGCGCGCCGCATGGCTGACGCGCGGTTCGGCCGCGCCCGTTCGCATCGGCTACGATCTGCCGGGGCGGCGATGGGCCTACACGGCACGGATCGCGTGGACGGCGTCGCTCGTGCCGCCACGACACTCGGTACTGAACCAGTGGGACCTGCTGGCGCCGCTCGGCATCGGTCCCGCCGACCCGGCTCTCGACCCCGTGGAGATGCCCCTCACGCCAGATGCCATTGAGCGAGTGGACAAGCGCCTCCGCGACGCCGGCGTGGCCGCTGACGCGCGGCTGGCCATTCTGCACGTGAGCGCCGGCAACCCTTTCCGCCGCTGGCCGGCCGATCGCTTCGCCGCGCTGGCCGCGGCCCTGGCCAGCGACGCGCAGCCGCTGCGAGTGGTCATTACGTCGGGGCCTTCGGAGGCGGACGCGGCCTCACGCGTCGCGCTCGAGGCGCGGCGGCTCGCCGCCGACGACGGAACGCGCATCGTGCGTATCGGCGAATTCGACCTCGAGGAACTGGCCGCCCTCATCACGCGCGCGCGCCTCTACATTGGCGGCGACAGCGGCCCGCTCCACATCGCCGCCACCACGCCGACGCCCGTCGTGGCCTTGTTCGGTCCCACGCTCCCCCCGCGCTCCCTGCCATGGCGCGACCCTGCCTTGCCGTCCATCGGCGTCGAGGTGGGGCCCTTGCCATGTCGCCCGTGCCATCAACGCAGGTGTGTCCCGGGCGATTTCCGCTGCCTGACGGGCATCACCGTACCCATGGTGCTGGCGGCCTGCCGGCAGGCGCTGACCGCCCCGCCCCGCCCGTGACGCGGACGCGCGTCGACCGCCGCGCCCGGACGCGATAAGCTGTTCGCGCATCCCGGCCATGGCTTCCGTGACCCTCCCCGCCCAGTTGCCTCACGACCGAGTCGAGCTTGCCGGCATCGCGACCCTGATGGGCATCGTCGCGCTGATGCAGTTCTCGATTGCGGCGGCGCAGATCCTGCTCGGCCTGGCCCTGCTCTGCTGGCTGGGACTGCACCTGGCGCGCGGCGAACGGCTCGCCGCCCCGGCGTTCTTCTGGCCGCTGGCCGCCTACGCGGCTGCCACGCTGGTCTCAGCCGGGTTTTCGGTGGACCCGGCGGTGAGCGTGGTGGACTGCAAGCAGCTGGTGCTCTTCCTGCTGGTCCCCCTGGTGTACGACTTTGCGCGCGGAGAAGGCGCCGACAAGCTGCTCACCATCATCATCACGGTGGGGGCCGCCAGCGCGTTCATCGGCATCGTGCAATACGGCGTGCTCAACTACGACAACCTGGGCCGGCGCACCCAGGGCACGCTGTCGCACTGGATGACCTACTCGGGCACGCTCATGCTGGTGATCTGCGCCAGCGTCGCCCGCCTGCTCTTTGGCACCCGCGATCGGCTCTGGGCCGCGTTCGTGCTGCCGGCGCTGCTGGTGTCGCTCGCGCTGACGCTGACGCGCGGCGCCTGGATTGGCGCCGCTGCCGGCGCCGCCGTCCTCTTCGTCATCAAGGACTTCCGCCTCACGGCCCTGATTCCGCTGGCGGCCGTGATCATGCTCGTGGTCGCGCCCAACGAGCTGACCAGCCGTGTCAACTCCATCGGCGACATGAGCGACCCCACGACACGCGACCGCGTCGCCATGCTCGAGGCCGGCGTCGCCATCGTCCGGGACCATCCGTGGACGGGCGTCGGGCCCGACATGATCGGGCACGTCTATCCCGACTACCGTACGGCGTCGGCCGTGCAGGCCCACAACCCCCACCTGCACAACGTACCCATGCAGATCGCGGCCGAACGCGGCCTGCCGGCGCTGGGCCTGTGGCTCGGGTTCGTCGTCTCGGTCATCACCGGCCTGTGGCGGTTGCGCCAGGTGCACGGCGTGCGCCCGCTGGCGGCCGCGGGGCTGGGTGCCATGGTGGCGATGCTCGCCGCAGGACTCACGGAATACAACTTCGGCGACTCCGAGTTCCTCATGCTTCTGCTCGTGATCATCACCCTCCCCTTCGCCGCCGTTCGCGACGGCCGCCTCGCCCGATGACGCTGGGCCTGCCAGCGCCCGACGCGAGCCGGGCACGCCACCTCATCGCGCGGTTCCCCACCGGCCGCGTGCTCGTCGTGGGCGACGTGATGCTGGATCGCTTCCTGGTGGGACAGGTCAGCCGCATTTCGCCCGAGGCGCCCGTGCCGGTGGTGGTTTTCGATCACGACGAGTTCCGGCTCGGCGGCGCCGCCAACGTCGCCCACAACATCGCCGCGCTCGGCGGCCCGGTCACGCTGGTCGGCGCCGTCGGCGAAGACGAGGACGCCGGGCGCCTCGCCGCGCAGCTGGCGGCCAACGGCCTCTCGGCCGCCGCATTGATCGCCGTGCCCGATCGCCGCACGACGTCGAAGGTGCGCGTGGTCACCACGCGGAACCAGCAGGTGGCGCGCATCGACTATGAAACCGACGGCGACCTCGATACCGCCGCCGAGGACGCCATCACCGCGGTGGTCGACCAGCACCTCGACGACGTACGGGTGCTGCTGGTGTCGGATTACCAGAAGGGCGTCGTCACGCGCCGGGTGATGGATCACCTGCTCACCCGCGCCCGAGAGCGGCGCGTTCCACTGCTCGTGGATCCGAAGGTGCCGCACCTCGACTTCTACCGCGGCGCCACGCTGATCACACCCAACCAGGGCGAGGCGGAAGCCGCCGCCGCCCGGCGCATCCGGACGATGGAGGATGCGCGCAACGCGGCCCGGCTGCTCATGGAGCGGGCCGGCGTCGAGGGCGTGCTCATCACGCTCGGCGAGCGTGGTATGTGGCTCTCGCACCTCGAGGTGGATGGTTCCCTGCCGGCCGTTGCGCGCGAGGTGTCGGACGTGACCGGAGCGGGCGACACCGTGATTGCCACGCTCGCCCTGGCCCTGGCCGCCGGCGCGCAACCCGGCGAAGCCGCCGCCCTCGCCAACGAAGCGGCCGGTATCGTCGTGGGCAAATTCGGGGCGGCGACGGTGACGACCGAGGAACTGCGGCGGCAATTCTGAGGGGTCTGGCGGCGCCGCGCCGTCAGTGGCGGAAGTGTCGCCGGCCCGTGAACACCATGGCCAGGCCGTGCTCGTCCGCGGCGGCGATGACCTCGGCGTCCTTCACCGAGCCCCCCGGCTGCACCACGGCAGTGGCGCCGGCCGCGGCCACGGCATCGAGACCATCGCGGAAAGGAAAAAACGCATCCGAGGCCGCAACGCTCCCCTGCAACGCGCCCGGCGCGGCGCCCCAGTTCGATGCCTTGGCCACGGCCACCTTCACGGCGTCCACGCGGCTCATCTGCCCGGCGCCGATGGCCAGCGTCCTCACGGCGTCGGTGAAGATCACGGTGTTCGACTTCACGTGGGCCATCACTCGCCACGCAAAGCGCATCGCCTGCCATTCCTCCGCCGTCGGCTGCCGCTTCGTGACCACGCGCAGCCCGTCGGAGGGCCACGGGGCTCGCGCCTCGATCACCTGATCGCGCGCCTGCATCAGCAGCGCGCCAAGTACCGACCGCCACTCGCGGCGAAGCGGCAATGGCGCGTCAGCCCGTGACAGGGCGGCGAAGTTGCCGGTGATGACCCGCATGTT
>JADZBZ010000209.1 GCA_020851835.1 Acidobacteriota bacterium | reverse complement strand
TGCCGTCGCCGAACACCGTCAAGGGCTCGCCCGCGAGGGCCTGGTGGACGAAGGTGGGCACGACCATGCCGTACTGCCCGGTCTGCCGCGGCCCCACCGTGTTGAAGAACCGCACGATGACGACCGGCAGCTGCCGCTCCTTCCAGTGCGCCAGGGCGAGGAACTCGTCGAGCGCCTTGCTGCAGGCATACGCCCAGCGGTGGCGCGTCGTGGCGCCGAGCACGAGGTCCGCGGTTTCCTTGAACGGCACCGCCGTGCTCTTTCCGTACACCTCCGAGGTGGAGGCGATGAAGACCAGCTTCCGCTTCTTGGAGGCGTGGCGCAGGATGACCTCCGTGCCGTGCACGTTGGTCTCAATCGTGTGCACCGGCTCTTGCACGATCAACTTGACGCCGACGGCGGCGGCTAGGTGGAAGACCACCGACGCGCGGTCCACCAGTTCGGCGACCAGCGGCTCGTTGAACACGCTGTCGATGGTGTAGTGGAAACGCGGGTGTCCCTTGAGGTGGGCGATGTTGTCGATGCAGCCCGTGGACAGATTGTCCAGCGCGAACACTTCATGGCCGGCCTCGAGCAGCGCTTCGGCGAGGTGCGAGCCGATGAAGCCCGCCCCGCCGGTGATCAGGATACGCATGGGTGTGGGGCTTCTGGGTCAGGGGTTCTCAGGTGCGGCGGTTCGCGGCGGCGGCAGCGCGTTGACGGCGGCGATGATCGCACGGACATCGGCGTCGGCGAGCATTGGATAGAGCGGCAACGACAGGACCTGGCCGCAGATGCGGTCCGTCACGGGACACGGGCGCGGACGGGCGGCGGCCAGAGCGGGCTGACGCGGAATTGGCACCGGGTAGTGGATGAGGGTTTCGACCCCCGACGCCGACAGGTGTGCCTGGAGGGCCGGGCGATCGGTGCTCAGCACCGGGAACAGATGGTAGACATGGCCCGCGTCGAGTTCGGGCGGCAGGGTCACCATGGCCGACTCGATGCCGGCGCGGTAGGTTGCCGCAATGGCGCGCCGACGGGCCGTCCACCCGGCTAGGTACGGCAGCCGCGCCCGCAGGATGGCGGCCTGCATCTCGTCGAGGCGACTGTTGGCGCCGGCCTCCTCATGGTGGTACCGCGTGGTCTGGCCGCCGTTGCGGAGCCGCCTGATGCGCGCAGCAACCGCCGCGTCGGAGGTGACGACAGCGCCGCCGTCGCCCAGCGCGCCGAGGTTCTTGGTCGGGTAGAAACTGAAGGTGCCGGCGACGCCCATGGTACCCACCGGGCGCCCCTGGCTGGTGGCCAGGTGCGCCTGCGCCGCGTCCTCGACGAGGGCGAGGCCGTGGCGGGACGCCATCGCCAGAAGCGGCGTCATGTCGGCCGCCTGGCCGTAGAGGTGCACCGGCAGCAGCGCCCGCGTGCGGGGTGTGATCGCCGCTTCGACGGCGGCCGGGTCGAGCGTGAGGCGCGCCGGGTCGATGTCGGCGAACACGGGCCGGGCGCCGGCCATCATGACGGCCAGGGCGGAGTAGGCGGCCGACAGCGGCGACGTGATTACTTCGTCGCCCGGGCCGATGTCGAGCGCGCGCAGGACGAGCGTGATGGCGTCGGTTCCGGTGCCGACCCCCACCGCGTGGGCCGCGCCGCAGGCGCGGGCGAACTCGGTCTCGAACTGCTCGACTTCCGGGCCGAGGACGAACCAGCCCGAATCGACGACGCGCCGGATGGCGGCGGCGATGTCCTCGCGGTCCTCGCCGGGCCTGAGCGCGTTGAACGGCACACGGTGCGCGTCAGACATACTGCGCCATCCGCGGCCGGTAGTAGTCGATGGTGCGTCGCAGGCCCTCGGCCAGGTGTACGGGCGAGCTCCAGCCCGTACACCTGCGGAACGAAGTCGAGTCGGCGTAGAAGCTGCCGATGTCGATCGCCTTCTTCTCCGGGGGCCAGTCGACGAAGCGGAAGCGGCCCGAGCCCGCGGTCCGCACCAGCAACTCCACCAGGTCGCGGTGCGCGAGGTGCTCGTCTCCGCCCACGTTGAACACCTCGCCGTTGACCGCGTCGGTGGCCCCGGCCAGCAGGAAGGCCTCGGCGGCGTCCTCCACGTACACGAAGTCGCGTACCTGCGATCCGTCGCCGAACACCTGGATTTCCTGGTCCTCGATGGCCAGGCGGATGAACCAGCCGATGAACCCCTGGCGGTTGTGCTTGAGGAGCTGGCGCGGCCCGTACACGTTGGTGAGGCGCAGCGAACACGCGCGCACGCCGAATACGTTGTTGTAGACCAGGTGATAGTACTCGCCGGCGGCCTTGTTGATCCCGTTGACGTCGGTAGGCCGCACCAGGTGGCGCTCGGTGACGGGCAGTACGTCGGGCTTGCCGTAGATCTGCCGCGTGCTGGCGTACACGACTTTCGCGTCCGGGTTGTGGTGGCGGCAGGCTTCGAGCAGCGTCAACTGGCTGCGGCAGTTGATCTCGAGGTCGGTGTGCGGGTCCCGCATGCTGTCGATGTGGCTGACCTGGCCCGCGAGGTTGAAGATCACGTCGCGCCCCTGAACCAGGTAGTTCATGGTGTTGGCCTGCCTGATGTCGGCGATGTTCACGCGCAGGCGATTCTCGAGGCCGGCGATGTTGTGGAGGTTGCCGCCGTAGTCGGGGATGAGCGAGTCGATGATGATTACGTCGGCGCCGAGCGCGACGAGGCGGTGGGCGAGGTTGCTGCCGATGAAGCCCAGGCCGCCGGTGATCATCACGCGGCGTCCGCGGTAGAAGTCGGTATGGCTCATGAGATCTGGCGTGCGCCCGGCGCGGCCGCGCGCGCCTGCTGTGCCGCGAGGTGCTCGCGCCTGACGACCAGCGCCCACCACAGCTTCAGCACGTCGACGCCGGTGCGGAAGATGCGCCGGAAGTTGAAGAACTGCGACTTGCCGTACGCGCGGTGATAGTGGTGCACGGGCACCTCGGCCACGCGAAAGCCGGCGTCCTGGAATTTCTTCATCATCTCGAGGCAGATGACGCCGCTGTCCTTCTCGAGCTGCACCACGTCGAAGATGCGCCGCCGCATGAGCCGGAAGTCGCAGTCGACGTCGCGAACCTTGAGACCGAACAGCCGCTTCACCGTGTGGTGGTAGATGCGCCCGATCACGATGCGGTGCAACGGATCGGATCGGCTGATCTTCCAGCCGTTCACCCAGTCCACTCCGTCGTCGAGCCGCGCCCAGAGCGCGGCCATCTCCGCGGGGTCGTACTGCGCATCGCCGTCGGTGTAGAACACCAGGTCCTTGGTCGCGTGCGCGAAGCCAGAGCGCAGCGCGCCGCCGTAGCCCCGGTTCCGGACGTGGTGCACGATGCGCACGTGCATCGGGTACAGGCGTGCGAGCTCGTCCAGAATCTGCGGCGTGTCGTCCCGGCTACCGTCGTTGATCACGACGACCTCGTAGTCCGGCGTCAGGGCGGCCGCCGCCTTGACGGCACCGATCACCAGGCTGGCAATCGTGCCGCTGTCGTTGTACGCCGGGAAGAACACGGTGAGGCTGCGTGCCGGCCGGGAGGTCATCGCATGACGCCCTTGGGATTGTACCCCGCGCCACGCCGGACGCGCGACCGCACGCGGCCGTGCCGCAGCACGAGACGCCACGGCGTCAGCACCGACTCGACGACCACTCGCCACGACAGTTTCGAGGTGCCCTCGCGCCGCTCGACGAAGATGATGGGCGATTCGACGATGGCGAGCCCCAGCCGGGCGGCGTGGAACGTGACTTCCACCTGGAAGGCGTAGCCGTCCGACATCACGCGGTCGAGAGGCATCCGCGCCAGCGCCTCCCGCCGCCAGCACCGGTAGCCGGCCGTGCAGTCGTGCACGGCGAGGCCGGTGATCGTCCGCGCGTAGCTGTTGGCGAACGAACTGAGAATGATGCGGCTGAGGGGCCAGTTGACCACGCTGATGCCGTGCAGGTAGCGGGAGCCGACCACTACGTCGGCGCCGGAGGTGGCCGCCGCCATCGCCGGCAGGTACTCGGGGCCGTGCGACCCGTCCGCATCCATCTGGACCACCACGTCCGCGTCGGTCTCGAGGGCCCGACGGAAGCCGTCCAGATACGAGCGTCCGAGGCCCCGCTGCCCCGTGCGATGCAGCACGTGCACACGGCCCGGGTGCTGGTTGCGCAGCCGGTCGGCGACCGCGCCGGTGCCGTCCGGCGACCCGTCGTCGATGACGAGGATCTCGGTGCCGGGAATGGCCAGCACGTCCCGCACCAGCGGCGGCAGGTTGTCGCACTCGTTGTAGGTGGGGATCAGGACCAGCGTCTTCATGCCCGCGCCGCCAGCGCCGCCACCGGGCGGACCGACGCATCATTGTAGCCTCGCGCGGGTCGGGCGTGCGGCGGGCCGCGTCTGGCGCCGGGCCCCGGGTCAGGCCCGGCCGACCAGACGCTCGATGACGGTGTCCCACGTGATCGGCAGCGCGATGGCGCGCCCCGCCTCACCCAGCCGGCGGACCCGCGTCCGATCGGCGGCCAGCGCCGCGATGGCCGCCCCCAGTTGCGCGATGTCCGGTTCGACCACCAGCCCGCTCACATCGTCGTGCACGAACTCGAGGGTGCCGCCCGAGTCGCGCGCCGTCACCACCGGCTTGCCGGCGAGAAATGCCTCGAGCGTGACGAGGCCGTAGTCCTCGTCGTAGGGGACGTACACGAGCGCGAGCGCGTCGCGGTAGAGCGCCACGAGGTCGTCGTCGTCGACGGCCCCGGCGAAGCGGACGCGATCGGCTACGCCGGCCTCCTCGGCGGCGCGCTCCACGTGCGGCCGGTGGCTGCCCTCGCCGACGACGACGAGGGCGAGTGGCGGCGGCACCGCCGCCATGGCGCGGACGATGAGATCGACCCGCTTGTTGCCCTCGAGCCGCGCCACCGACAGCACGTACGGCCCGTAGTCGCCTGGCGTGAGCCGATCGGCCAGCAGCGGCGGGTGGTAGAGCGGCATCGAGTCGAGCCCGTTGTAGCGCCGGAGCCGATCGGTGACGGTGCGCGAGATCGTGTAGCGGGCGGCGCACTCGCCGAGCATCTGCTCGTCGAGCGCCAGCAGGCGGTCCTTCAGGCCGACGTCACGCTCGTCGTGTCCGAAGTCGCTGTAGGGGGTGCCCGCCAGCTCGTAGGCCGCGCGGTGCTGGTGCACGAGCCAGCACACCTTGCGAGGATGCCGCGCGAAGTAGGTCGGAAACTTCGTGGCGATCAGCAGATCCACCGCGCGGCCGTTGCTCTCGCTGAGGTCGAGCAGCCGCCACGCCGCCGCGTGCGCGAGGATCTCGTCCTTCGGATACCACTTGAAGGGCACCGCGACGCGATCGGTTTCGAAGCCACGCCGCCGGAGTTGATCGACGAGCTGCTGGACCAGCAGTTCCGCACCGCCGCGCACGAACGGCACCTGCGTTTCGCAGACGAGGACGGTGCGGATGCTCATGGCCGGCGGGCTGGGACGCGGAGAACGAAGGCGAAATCGTAGCATGTGGCTGGGGACCGGCCAGATTTCGTGAGACGTCGATTCCGTCAACGGATTGACGGGTTTCGATCATGGGGCGAAACAAAGGCGTAAATTACAGAAACTAGAGAAGTTGGCCGGATATAGCATTGACATCCGGGTACCCCTCGCCTACCATCCGGGTGGGCTTTTTTGGAGTGGAGTGGAGTTACTGACGTGCTCCGGGGGAACTCGCCGGCGAAGATCGATGACAAGGGCCGACTCAAGGTCCCGAACGGGTTTCGTGCCGTCATCCAGGATACACATGGCCGCGACCTGTTCGTGACGAGCTTGTCGGGAGAGTCCGTCCGCATCTATCCGATGCCGATCTGGCTCGACGTCGAGCACCGGCTCGCGCAGATGCCTTCCACCCACCCCGCGCGACTGAAGTTTCTCGACCGCGTGAACTTCTTCGGCCAGGTCTCCGAACTCGATCCCCAGGGGCGCGTCATCATCCCGCTGCGGCTGCGCGAGAGCGCCCAGATGACGGGCGAGGTGGACGTGCTCGGGCAGCAGAACTACCTCGAGGTCTGGAATCACGATCGGTTCGTGGCCCGCCTGGTCCGCGAGCCGTTCACCGACGAGGACGCCAGGGCGCTGTCGGATTTCGGAATCTAGGACGTGGCGGACGAACGGACGCACCACGTCCCGGTGATGGTCGGCGAGGTCGGGGCGCTGTTGGAGCCGGCGCGCGGCGGGGTGTTCGTGGACGGCACCGTCGGCTTGGGTGGCCACGCACGCATGTTGCTCGACGATGGGGCGGACCGGCTGATTGGGCTCGACCGCGACCCCGACGCGCTGCAGGCGGCGCGGGCGGCGCTTCAACGATTCGGCGACCGCGTGACGCTGGTGCACGCCGACTACCGCGCGCTGGGCGCCGTGCTCGACGCGCAGCGCGTGGACGTGGTGGACGGGATCGTGCTCGACCTGGGCGTGTCGTCGCTGCAGCTCGATGCCGGCGGACGCGGCTTCAGTTTTCGCCGGGACGAGCCGCTGGACATGCGGATGGATCAGTCGCAGGGCGCCACGGCCGCCGAGCGGCTGGCCGCCGTCGACGAGTCGGAGCTGGCCGACGTGATCTACCGGTTCGGCGAGGAGCGGAAATCGCGGCGCGTGGCGCGGGCCATTGTCAGGGCTCGCGAGGACGCGCCGATTGAGCGGACGGGACAACTGGCCGCCATCGTGCGCCGCGCCGTGGGCGGGCCGTGGCAGCGGATCGATCCGGCGACGCGGACGTTTCAGGCGCTGCGCATCTGGGTGAACGGTGAACTCGACGGGCTCGACGCGGCGCTCGACGGGGCCGTGAGCCGGCTGCGGGCGGCGGCCGGCCCCGGCGGCGGTCGGCTCGCGGTCATCAGCTTTCACTCGCTGGAAGACCGCGTGATCAAGCACGCGTTCCGCGGCATGGCTTCCGGGGATCGGCCGCGGGTGCGGCTGCTGACGAAGCGACCCATCGGGGCGGGCGCCGGGGAGGTGGCGGCCAATCCCAGGGCCAGGAGCGCGAAACTTCGCGGGGTCGAGCGCCTCGCGGCATGAGGAGGGCGTGATGGAACAGGCCGAGTCATTCGAGTACGCCATCCGAAAGGACGTGCGCAACAACCCGATCGTGCGCGAGGTGGACGAGCAACGCCATCGTAAGCTGTGGCAGTCGGCCGGGATCGGTGTCGCGCTGGCGCTGGTGCTGCTCGTCTCCGCGTGGGAGCACTTCGAGCTGCTGCGCCACGGCTACCGGCTCGAGCAGGCGCAGCGCGAGCGCGCGGCCGAGGCCCAGGTGAACCGGCATCTCCGGCTCGAGATCGAGACGCTGAGCGCTCCGTCCCGAATCGAGAAGCTGGCGACCGGCCGGCTCGGCATGGTCGAGCCGGCCGCCGCGGATGCCATCGTGCTCGAGCGCGTCGTGCCACCCTCGCCCCCGGCCAAGTCGGTGGTGGCGGTCCGCTGAGATCGCGGAGGACTCCAGTGGCCGAACTCCCCGCTCACGCGTGGCGCCAGACCCACAAGAGCCGGCTGGTTGTCCTGGCCGGCGCGTTCGCCCTGTGGGCCGTCGCCATCGTCGCGCGGCTGGTCTTCCTCCAGGTCATCAGCCACGCCGATCTCGTGGCGCGCGCCGACCGCCAGCACAACCGCACCGTGACGGCGCCGGCCAAGCGCGGTGAGATCTACGACCGCAACGGCAGGTTGCTGGCGTTCAGCGTGGATGCGGACACGATTTACGCCGTGCCGTCCGGCATCACGGATGCCTCCGACGTGGCGGCGCGCCTCTGCCGGGCGCTCGACGACTGCGACAGGAAGGAGCAGGTGGCGCTGACGGCCCGGCTGGCCCGCCCGCAGCGCGAGTTCGTGTTCGTCAAGCGCCGCGTCAAACCGGCCGAGGCCCAGCGGGTGGCCGCGCTCGACCTCGACAACGTCGGCTTCATGAAGGAGAGCAAGCGGTTCTACCCGAACCGCGAGCTCGCGTCGCACCTGATCGGCTACGCCGGCCTCGACAACAACGGGCTGGGCGGCATCGAGGCGGCCTACGACAAGACGGTGCGCGGGCGCGAAGGCACCGTGCTCGTGCAGACCGACGGCCGGGGCCGCGCGTTCAGCCGTCTCGAGCGCTCGCCCACCGCGGGCGGCTCGATCGAGCTCACCGTCGACCTCCAACTGCAGTACATCGCCGAGCGCGAACTGCGCGCCGGCGTGCGCGAGCACGGCGCCTCGGCGGGCACGGCCGTCATCATGGACCCGAACTCGGGCGAGATCCTGGCGATGGCCAACTGGCCGACGTTCAACCCGAACGCCTACGGCGAGGCGCCGGAGTCGGCCCGCCGCAATCTGGCCATCCAGGATCTGTACGAGCCGGGCTCGACCTTCAAGATCGTCACCGCGTCGGCCGCGCTCGAGGAGCACCTCTTCAACACCTCCGAGATGATCGACGTCAGCGCCGGGCAGATCCGCTTCGGCCGACGGGTCATTCGCGACATGCACCGCTACGCTCCGTTGTCGTTCACCGACGTGCTGGTGAAGTCGAGCAATGTCGGCGCCATCAAGATCGGATCTCGCGTGGGAGCCGAGCGCATGGGCCTCTACGTGCGCCGCTTCGGATTCGGCCGCCCGACCTCGCGCGACTTCCAGGGCGAGAGTGCGGGCATCGTGTGGGCGAAGCTCAACGACAGCGCGCTCGCATCGGTGTCGATGGGCTACCAGGTGGGCGTGACGCCGCTGCAGATGGTGACCGCCGCCAGCGCCGTGGCCAATGGCGGCACCTTGTACGAACCGCGCCTGGTGCGCGCCATTACGCGCGACGGGACGCGCACGCTCACCACGCCGAACGCCGTACGCAAGGCGATCACGCCCGAGACGGCCGCCACCCTCACGTCGATCATGGAGGCGGTGGTCGAGCGAGGTACGGCCACGCGCGCGAAGATCGCGGGCTTCACGGTCGCCGGCAAGACGGGCACCGCCGACAAGCTGGTCAACGGGCGCTACTCGGCCAGCCAGCAGAACGTCTCGTTCGTGGGCTTCGTACCCTCACAGAAACCCGCCCTCGCGATCATCGTCATGATCGACTCGCCCAGCGCTGGGCCCGATACCGGCGGCGTCGTGGCCGCCCCCATCTTCCAGCGCATTGCCGAGGACGCCCTGCGGTACCTCGGCGTGGCGCCCACGGTGAATCCGGCTCCGCCCGTGATCGTCACCCGCCGCGCGGCTCACGATGCCGCACCGGCCCGCCGCCTCGGACCGCGCGTGCTGCCCGCCTCCGCCGGCGGGCCTGCAGACCTCACGCTGCCCGACCTTCGCGGACTCGGGGCGCGCGAGGCCACTCGCGAGCTGGCGCGGCTCGGGCTGACCCCGCGCACGCGGGGCACTGGCGTGGTCGTCGCCCAGCAGCCGCCGGCCGGCGCGCCGGTGGAGCAAGGCTCGGCCTGCACGCTCGTCCTCGACCGCAATCCGCCGCCGGCGATGGTGGCCGGGGTGCCGCAGTGACCCTGGCCGATGCCCTGGCAATCGCCGGGTCTCCGGACGGCGATCGGGCGCTCGCCGGCCGGGATCCGGCTACGCCCCTCGCCGCGATCGCCTTCGATTCGCGCCGGGTGATACCGGGCGCCCTCTTCGTCGCCTTGCGCGGCCTCAAGGCCGACGGGAGGGCCTTTGCGGCGCAGGCCGTGTCGCGCGGTGCGGTGGCGGTGGTCGCCGAGTCGGCCCGCCCGGACGGCATCGAGGTGCCGTGGCTCGAAACCGCCGACGCCCGCCTCGCCCTGGCCCTGCTCGCCGACCGCTTCTACGGACAGCCCAGCCGCCGCATGCCGGTCATTGGCGTGACGGGCACCAACGGCAAGACCACCACGGCCTACCTGCTGGCGGCCGTACTCGACGCGGCCGGGCTGCCGGCCGGCGTGATGGGCACGGTCACCTACCGCATTGGCCGCGAGGAGCGCGAGGCCGCCCGTACGACGCCGGAGGCGCCCGACGTGCAGCACCTGCTGGCCGAGATGATCGAGCAGGGCTGCCGGTCGGCGGTGATGGAGGTGTCCTCGCACGCTCTCGCGCTGAAGCGGGTGGACGGGATGCGCTTCGCCGCGTCGGTCTTCACCAACCTGACCCGCGATCACCTGGACTTCCACGCGGACATGGAAGACTACTTCGCGGCCAAGCGCCGGCTGTTCGAGATGCTCGAGGACGACGCCCCCGGCATCATCAATGCCGATGACCCGCGCGCCGCCGCTCTGGTGAGCGCCTGCCGCCGCCCGGTGACCTACGGCATCTCACAGCCTGCGGACGTGACGTCGCGCCCGCCCACCATCGGCCTCGAGGGTCTCACCCTCGACGTCCGGACGCCTCGCGGCGGCGTCGCCATTCGCTCGCGGCTGGTCGGCCGGCCGAACGTGTACAACATCCTTGCCGCGACCGCCACCGCGGTCGCGCTCGATCTGCCGCTCGCCGCGATTGCCGAGGGCATTCAGGCGCTCCCCGGCGTGCCAGGTCGCTTCGAGGTGGCATCCTCTCCCGCCGACGACGTGACCGTGGTCGTGGACTACGCGCACACCGACGATGCCCTGCGCAATCTGCTCGAGACGGCGCGGCCCCTGACCACCTCGCGCCTGATCGCCGTCTTTGGCTGCGGCGGCGACCGCGACCGCACGAAGCGGCCGCTCATGGGAATGGTGGCCGCGCGGCTGAGCGATGTCGTGATCATCACCTCGGACAACCCGCGCAGCGAGGATCCGGCCCGTATCATCGAGGACGTCGGCCGTGGCATCACCCCGGGAGGGCAGGCGGGGCGACGCGCCGAGGTGCTGTCGGAGGTGGACCGGGCCGAGGCCATCGAGCGCGCGATCGCGATGGCCGGCGCCGGCGACGTGATTCTCGTGGCGGGCAAGGGCCACGAGAAGTACCAGCAGACTGGCGATCGCGTGTTGCCCTTCGACGACGTCGCCGTGGCGCGCGCTGCGCTGTCGAAGCGGCAGGCGCAGCGATCGAAGGCGGTGTAGTGGCGGGCGTCCGGGTGCCGCTGACCGCAGCGGAGGTCGCGGCCATGAGTGGCGGGCGGATCGTGGCCGGTGATCCGGCGGTGACGCCGGGCGGGTTTTCGATCGACTCCCGAACGATCGAGCCCGGGCAGGCGTTCTTCGCCATCGTCGCGGCGCGGAACGGCCATGCGTTCGTCGGGGACGCCTCCGCACGGGGCGCGGCGGTGGTGGTGGTGAGCGAGCGGGTGGCGGCGGCGGTGGCCGGCGCCACCGTGGTGGAGGTGGCCGATACGACGAGAGCACTGCAGGACGTGGCGCGGGCGGTGCGCCGGCGGTCCGGGGCGCGGGTCGTGGCCATTACCGGCAGCGCGGGGAAGACGACGACCAAGGAGGCGATGGCAACGCTGCTCGAGGGGCGGTTCTCGGTGGTGAAGAACCCGGGAAACCTCAACAACCACCTCGGGCTTCCGCTCTCGCTGCTGGGGTTGCGGCACGGAGCCGATGTGGCGGTCATGGAGTTCGGGATGAACCATGCGGGAGAGATCCGGGCGCTCGTCGGCATCGCCGAGCCGGATGTCCGCGTGTGGACCAACGTCGGCGATGCCCACATCGGGCACTTCCGCAGCGTCGAGGCCCTGGCGGACGCGAAGGGCGAAATTCTCGACGCGGCGGGCCCCGACACGCTTTTCGTCGGCAACGCCGACGATCCGCGCGTGATGGCGCGAGCGGCGGGTTTTCCCGGCCGGGTCGTGACCTTCGGGTGCGCTCCTGGCGCCGACGTACGCGCCGTCGCCGTGGAGGAAATGGGTCTCGAGGGCACGCGAGCCACCGTGACGACCAGGGTTGGCGAAATGGAGCTGCAGGTGCCGCTGTACGGCCGCGGCAACCTCGCCAACGTGCTGTGCGCCACGGCGGTGGCGACCGAGCTGGGCGTGGGGCTGGACGAGATCGTCGGAGGTGTGGCCGCGCTCCGGCCCGCGCGGCGGCGAGGCGAGGTGCTGCGGCTCTCGGGGCACGTGACCGTCGTGGACGACAGCTACAACTCGAGCCCCTCGGCCCTGCGCCAGGCGCTCGAGACGCTGTCTCGCGAGCGGCAGGGGCACCGGCGCGTGGCGGTGCTGGGGGAGATGCTCGAGCTCGGGGACCGTGCCGTCGCGTTGCACGAAGCGGGTGGACGGGCCGCGGCGGAGGCCGGGCTCGGCCTGCTGATCACGGTGGGCGGCGAGGCCGCGCGCGCGATGGGCCGGGCGGCCGTCGCCGCCGGACTGGCGCCCTCGTCGGTGCGGCACGCCGACTCGAGCGCCGAGGCGGCCGAGCTGATGGCCGCGGCCGTGGCGCCGGGGGACGTGGTGCTCGTAAAGGGATCGCGCGGAGTGAAAACCGACCTCGTGGTGGACCGGCTGGTGGCCGTCTGCGCCTGACATGCTCTACCACCTCCTGGTCTCGTTCATCCCGCAGGTGCCCGTGTTCAACGTGGTGCGCTACATCACGTTCAGAACCGCGGCCGCGAGTCTGACGGCGCTGGCCATCAGCCTCGCGATGGGACCGTGGCTGATTCGGCGGCTGCGCGAGTTCCAGATCGGGCAGGTCATCCGGCAGGAAGGCCCGCAGTCGCACAAGGCCAAGGCCGGCACGCCCACGATGGGCGGGCTGCTGATCCTCGCCGCGGCGCTCGGGCCCACGCTGCTGTGGGCGGACTTGACCAACGTGTACGTGTGGATTGCGGTGATGACCACGGCCGCATTCGGCGGCATCGGCTTCCTGGACGACTTCCTCAAGATCACGAGGCGCTCGTCGGGCGGACTCGCGCCCCGCTACAAGTTCGGCCTCCAGATCCTGACGGCCCTGATCGTGAGCCTCGTCCTGATGTGGTTGGCGTCGAAAGATCTGTACAACACCCGCCTGATCTTCCCGTTCTTCAAGCAGCTCATCCCCGATCTCGGCTGGTTCTACGTGCCCTTTGCCGTCTTCGTGCTGGTGGCCTGGAGCAACGCCGTCAACCTGACCGACGGGCTCGACGGGCTCGCCATCAGCACTTTCGCGGTGGCAGCCGCCACGCTCACGGCCCTGGCCTACGTCACCGGCCATCGGGTCTTCGCCGAGTACCTGCTGCTCGTGCGGTTCGCGCCCGCGGCCGAGCTCACCGTGTTCTGCGGCGCCCTGGTGGGCGCGAGCCTCGGCTTTCTCTGGTACAACGCGCATCCCGCCGAAATTTTCATGGGCGATGTCGGCTCGCTCGCATTGGGCGGCGCGCTGGGGACCGTGGCCATCCTCATCAAGCAGGAGATCCTGCTCGTCCTGGTCGGCGGCGTCTTCGTCCTGGAGGCGGCCTCGGTCGTCATCCAGGTCGCCTCGTTCAAGCTCACCGGCCGGCGGGTGTTCAAGATGGCTCCGCTGCACCACCACTTCGAACTCATCGGCTGGCAGGAGCCGAAGGTGATCGCGCGATTCCTGATCGTCGCCATCATCTTCGCGCTCTTCAGCCTCACGTCCCTGAAGCTCAGATGATGGCGCAGGACTTCTCGGTGAGCGGCCAGCGCGTGCTGGTGGTCGGTGCGGCCCGCAGCGGCGTCGCGGCGGCCGCCTTGCTGGCGCGCCGGGGCGCGCGGGTCACCCTGACCGACCGCAAGGACGCCATCGCCGAGGCGCCGGCCCTGATCGAGGCGGGCGTGGTGCTGGAACTCGGCGGGCACCACATCGGGTCGTTCGAAGGCGCCGACCTCGTGGTGACGAGCCCGGGCGTCCCCCTCGACCTGCCAGAAGTGGCACGCGCGCGGGCCGCCGGCGTGCCGGTGGTGGGCGAGCTCGAGCTGGCGTCGCGCTGGCTGCGCGGTCCGCTCGTGGCCATCACGGGCACCAAAGGCAAGTCCACGACGACCACGCTGGTCGGCCGTATGCTCGAGGCGGCGGGTCGGCGCGTGCTGGTTGGCGGCAACATCGGCGTGCCGCTCAGTGCCCAGGTGGACGACTCCACCGCCGACACCGTGCACGTCGTCGAGGCGAGCAGCTTCCAGCTAGAAGCCACCGACCGCTTCCACCCATGGATTGCCGCGCTCCTCAACGTTTCGGCCGACCACCTCGACCGCCACCCCACCGTGGAGGCGTATGCCGCGTCCAAGGCCCGCGTGTTCGCCAACCAGACCGGCGCCGACTGGACCGTGGTGAACGCCGAAAGCCCCGAGGCGGTTCGACTCGCGGCGGCCAGCCGCGCGGCGCAGGTGCGGTACGGCGTGGATCCGTCGGCGAGGGCGGTGGCCTTCTATACGGACCGCGGCTGCCTGTGGCACCGCACCTCCGAGGGTGAAGTGCCGCTCGTGCCCCTGTCGGCGGTGCGCGTCCCGGGCCGCCACCTGTTGAGCAACGTCGTCGCCGCAACGGCCATTTCCACTCTGGCCGGCGCCCAGGGCGCGGCCATCGCGCAAGGGCTCGAGGGGTTCGCCGGTCTCGAGCACGTCATGGAGCCGGTGGCGACGGTGGGGGGCGTGCGCTTCGTCAACGATTCGAAGGCCACCAACGTGGATGCCGCCGCGCGGTCGATCGAGAGCTTCTCGTCGGTGGTCGCGATTGTCGGCGGCCGGTTCAAGGGCGGCAACCTGGCCGACCTGGCGGCGCCGCTGGCGCGTCACGGGCGGGCGGTGGTGGCGATCGGCGACGCGCGCCCCCTGGTGCGGGAAGCGCTCGAGGCGGCGGTGCCCGTCGTCGAGGCGGCGTCGATGGCCGACGCCGTGCGGCTGGCGTGGAGGCTGGCGCGGCCCGACGGGATCGTGCTGCTCGCGCCGGCGTGCGCGAGCTTCGACATGTTCGTGGATTACGCGGACCGCGGACGGCGGTTCAAGGAGGAGGTCCGGCGGCTGGCCGACGAGGCGGACGCCACGGGTAAGCAGTGAGCAGTCGTCAGCCGGTGGGGAGCGAGTGGGAGCCGGTCGCTGGGAACGCAGGCTACCCCGGTCTGCGAGACTGGTGTCCCATTCCCTCCACTGACTGACGACTGCTGACTGCTTCGACCCAGGCGAGACAGGGGCGATAGGCCCCTGGGCGCCACGGACGGCGAAGCGAGGGAGCGCCCTCGCCGACCGTCGTATCGAGTCGAAGCCGCAGGACTTTAGGCCCGGGCCCAGCCCGGACGGCAATCGAAAGGCCGCACAGTATGGCGCGGAAGCTGCAGTCTGACAAGTGGATGTTCCTGGCGACCCTCGCCCTGGTGTGCGCCAGCGTCGTCATGGTGTACAGCGCCTCGGCGCTCGTGGCGCTCGAGCGCTATCAGCAGCCCTACCTGTTCGTGACCAAGCAGCTGATGTGGGCCGCGTTCGGTGTGGCCCTGCTGTCGATGGTGATGCGCGTCGACTACCGCACCTACCGCAACGAGCGCCTCGTGTGGGGCCTGCTCGCGCTGGCGGCGCTCCTGCTGGTTGCGGTGCTCTTCTCGCGGCCGGTGAACGGCACGCGCCGCTGGTTCGCCGTGGCGGGGTTCGGCATCCAGCCCTCCGAACTCGCCAAGCTGGCGGCCATCGTCTTTGCCGCGCTCACCCTCGAGCGCCGCATGCACCGCATCAACGAGATCGGCTACTCGGTGCTGCCCATCGCGCTCATTGTCGGGGGGATGGTGGGCCTGATCCTTCTCGAGCCCGACTTCGGCACGGCCGTGTCGCTGATGGCGGTGATCGGCGTGATGATCTTCGCGGCGGGCCTCAGCTACCGCTATCTGGCCGGCGCTGCCCTGGTTGCCCTACCCGCGCTCTACGGCGTGCTCATGCTCGCCAGCTACCGTCGCCGCCGCCTGCTGGCGTTCCTGAATCCCTGGGCCGATCCGCTGGGCGATGGATTTCAAATCATCCAGTCGATCATCGCCGTCGGCACGGGCGGCATCTTCGGCAAGGGCCTGATGGCCGGGGTGCAGAAGCTCTTCTTCCTCCCGGAGCCGCACACGGACTTCATCTACGCGGTGATTGCCGAAGAGACCGGGCTGGTGGGGTCCCTCGTGATCCTGGCCTGCTTTGGCGTCATCGCCTGGCGGGGGTTGCGCACCGCTCTGCGGGCGCCCGACAGCTTCGGCGCCTATCTGGCCATTGGCCTGACCATGATGCTCGTTCTGCAGGCCTTCGTGAACATCAGCGTGGTGCTCGGGCTGATGCCGACCAAGGGCATTCCGCTGCCGCTCGTCAGCGCGGGCGGATCGTCGCTGCTCATCAACCTCATCGGCGTCGGCGTGCTCCTGAACATCTCGCAACACGCCGTGTCCGAAACGGGAGCCCGGTGACCAGCGTGCGTGTGTTGATTGCCGGCGGCGGCACGGGCGGGCACCTGTATCCCGGCATCGCGCTCGCGCGCGAGCTCGTCAGGCGCGACCCGGACACGCGCGTGAGCTTTGTCGGCACCGCGGCCGGCATCGAGGCGCGGGTGATCCCGCGCGAAGGGTTTCCGCTGGACCTGATTCGCGTCGCCGGCCTCAAGGGCAAGTCGACCCTCTCCCGCCTGCGCGGTGTGTTCCTGCTGCCGCTGGCGGCCGCAGACGCCTGGCGCGTGATCTCACGGCGCCGGCCATCGGTGGTGGTGGGCGTGGGTGGGTTCTCGTCGGGGCCCGTGCTGGCGCTGGCCGCACTGCGCCGGTATCCCACCCTGCTGCTCGAGCAGAACGCGCTGCCCGGCCTCACCAACCGCCTGCTGGCGCCCGTGGTCCGTGCGGCGGCGGTGAATTTCGCCGAGGCCCTGCCCTACTTTCCGCGCACCGGCTTTCTCGCCGGCAATCCGGTGCGCGCGGCGTTCTTCGCGCCGGCGGTGGAGGACACGCATGACGGGAAGGTACGGGTCCTGATCTTTGGCGGATCTCAGGGCGCGCACGCGATCAACCTGGCCATGGTGGCGGCGGCCCCGGAACTGGCTGCCGCCGGGGCACGGCTTTCGATCACGCACCAGACCGGGGAGCGCGACCTGGTCCTGGTCCGTGATGCGTACGGCCGCGCCGGACTGGACGCCCGCGTCGAGGCCTTTCTGTACGAGATGGACCGCGAGATGACCCGGGCCGACGTCGTGGTGGCCCGCTCCGGCGCGACGACGCTGGCGGAGTTGGCCGCGGCGGGGCGGCCGGCCATCCTGGTGCCGCTGCCGAGCGCCACCGACGATCATCAGCGTGTCAATGCCGAAGCGTTCGCGCGGGCGGGCGGCGCGGTGGTGGTCGACGAGCGGGACCTGACGGGCGGACGGCTGGCGGGCGAGCTGCTGACACTGGCCGGCGACCCGGCGCACCGCGCGGCCATGGGGCGGGCGGCCCGATCGCTGGCACGGCCCGACGCGGCCGAGCGTATCGCGGAGAGGGTGCACGCCCTTGCTGGGTAAGACGCGGCGCGTCCATTTCGTCGGCATTGGTGGCGCAGGGATGAGCGGTATCGCGGAACTGCTGGCCAATCTCGGGTACGTCGTGTCGGGCTCCGATCAGAAGCGGTCGGAGGCGACCGATCGGCTGGCCGGGCTGGGCGTGGCCATCCACGTGGGGCACCGCGCCGAACACGTCGGCAACGCCGACGTCGTCGTCCACTCGTCGGCGATTCGCGAGAACAACCCCGAGCTGGCCCACGCCCGTGCGCGGCGTATTCCCGTGATTCCGCGCGCGGAGATGCTGGCCGAGCTGATGCGGCTGCGCGTGGGCATCGCCGTCGCGGGGGCACACGGCAAGACGACCACCACGTCGATGATCGCGCTCGTGCTCGAGCGCGCCGGTCTCGACCCCACGGCCGTGATCGGGGGGCGGTTGAGCGCCTTCGGGAGCAACGCCCGGCTCGGGCGCGGAGACTACATGGTGGTGGAAGCCGACGAGAGCGACCGGTCGTTTCTCAAGCTCTCGCCGTCGATCGCGGTGATGACCAACATCGATCGCGAGCATCTCGAGGCGTACGGCCGCTTCGACGACTTGCGGCAGGCCTTCGTGGATTTCGCCAACAAGGTGCCGTTCTACGGGGCCGTGGTGGCGTGCGCCGACGACCCGGAGCTGGCCGGCGTGCTGCCCCGGCTGACGCGCCGCGTCATTACCTATGGCATCGACACGCCCGATGCCGCCATCCGCGCCGAACAGGTCACGCTCGAGGGCTTCGGGGCGCTGTGCACGGTACGCCGGCGACACGTTCTCGCCGATGGGCGCGACGAGTTGCTGGGCTCCCTCGAACTCCAGGTGCCCGGACGGCACTCGGTGGCCAACGCGCTGGCCGCCGTCGCGGTCGGCCTGGAACTCGACGTGCCCTTTCGGCGGATAGCCGAGGCGCTCGGTGAGTTCCGCGGCGCCGAACGGCGTTTCCAGCACGCCGGCACGGTCGGCGGCGTAACCGTGGTCGATGACTACGGGCATCACCCCACCGAAATCGAGGCCGTCGTGGCCGCCGCCCGTGCCGCCCGCCCGGCGCGCCTGGTGCTCGTCTTTCAGCCGCACCGCTACACGCGGACCCGTGACCTGATGCGAGAGTTCGGCGACGCGCTGGCCGAGGTGGACGAGGTCGTGCTCACCGATATCTATCCGGCCGGCGAGGAACCCATCACCGGCGTCACGCTCGACGCGCTGGCCGGTGCGATCAACGCCCGGCGCTCCGAGCCCGTGCACCTGGTCCCCGCCATCGGCGACGTGCCGGGGGCGGTGGCCGGCCTGGTGCGGGAGGGCGATCTCGTGCTGACGCTGGGCGCCGGGTCGATCGGCGGGGTGGCCGCGCGGCTGGTCGCGGCCCTCGAAGCCCGCGTGGCGGGAAAGGCAGGCACGTAACTCATGCCGCCGGTCTCCGCCCCCGCCGACAAGCGCTTCCGCCGCTCGCACGTCAAGCCGTCCAGCCGGCGGCGCTCGCGGCTGCGCGCGCTGTGGACGGGCGCACGAGTGGTCGCGGTGCTCACGCTGGCCGCGTACGCGGCCTGGCGGGGCGTGGCGTTGGTGTCGGGTGCGGCCACGTTCCGCGTGGCGCACGTCACCGTCACCGGCAACGAGCGCCTGTCGACAGGCGAGGTGATGGCGCTGATGGACGGCCTGCGCGGTGCGCACATCCTCGGTCTGCGCCTCGACGAGTGGCGGGACCGGCTGCGCTCGTCACCCTGGGTCGAGGACGCGACGCTCAGGCGCGTCCTGCCGTCGACGGTGGAAGTCCGCGTCCGGGAACGCCGGCCCATGGCCCTCGCGCGCGTGGGCAGCGGCCTGTACCTGATAGACCCGCACGGTGTCGTGGTGGACGAGTTCGGGCCGCCCTACGCCGACCTCGATATGCCCCTGGTGGACGGTCTCCTGTCGCCGGCCGAGGGACGGCCGGCCGCGGTGGACGAAACGCGGACCGCCCTGGCGGCGCGCGTCATCGCCGCGCTGGCTGCGCGGCCCGACATCGAGTCGAAGGTTTCGCAGATTGACGTCCACGACCCGCACGACGCGGTCGTGATGCTCGAGGGTGACACGGCGATGCTGCGACTGGGCGAAGACGACTTCGTCGAGCGGCTGCAGCAGTACCTCGACCTCGGCGATGCGCTGCGCGAGCGGGTGGCGGCCATCGACTACGTGGACTTGCGGTTTGCGGAACGCTTGTACGTGAGGCCGGCCCGGCGGCCGGCCGCCGCGCCCGCGTCGGCCGGGGTGCGCCGATGACGATTGAACGGAGGCAGCGTGGCACAGCGTGATCGCTACGTCGTGGGGCTCGACATCGGCACCTCCAAAGTGTGCACGGTGGTGGGCGAACTGGTGGATGGCGGAGGACTGGACGTCATCGGGATCGGAACCGCCGAATCGAAGGGGCTCAAGCGCGGGGTCGTCGTGAACCTCGAGGGCGCCGTCGAATCGATCAAGAAGTCGATCGAGGAAGCCGAACTGATGGCCGGGGTCGAGATTGGTTCGGTGCACCTCGGCCTGAGCGGTCCGCACATCAAGGGCTTCAACAGCCGGGGCGTCGTCGCCGTGGCCGGCAAGAACCGGGAGGTCTCCCGCGAGGACGTGCGCCGCGCCATCGACGCCGCCCGGGCCGTGTCGTTGCCAGCGGGACGGGAAATCATCCACGTGCTGCCGCAGGACTTCGTCGTGGACGAGCAGGAAGGCATCGGCGCGCCCGTGGGGCTCACCGGTGCCCGCCTCGAAGTCAACGTGCACGTCGTCACGGGCAGCCAGACCGCCACGCAGAACCTGGTGGCGTGCGTGAACCGCGCAGGCGTCGAGGTGTTCGACACGGTGATCAGCCAGCTTGCGGCCGCCGAGGCCGTGCTGACGCCGGACGAGAAGGAACTGGGCGTCGCCCTGGTGGACATCGGGGGCGGTACGGCCGACGTGGCCATCTTCGAGCGCGGCAGCCTGTGGCACACCGCCGTCGTGGCGGTCGGCGGCGACCACTTCACCAACGACATTGCCGTCGGCCTGCGGACCCCGATTCCGGAGGCCGAGAAGGTGAAGCGGAGGGTGGGCTGTGCGCTCTCCGGCATGGTGGACGAGGACGAGACCATCGAAGTGGCCAGCGTCGGCGGCCGGAGGCCCCGCGTGATGGCGCGGCGGATCCTCTCGGACATTCTCCAGCCGCGGGCCGAAGAGCTGTTTCACCTCATCTGGGACGAGATCAACAAGGCGGGCTACGAGAAGTCCCTCAACTCGGGGCTGGTGCTCACCGGTGGCGGCTCGGTACTCGAAGGGATGGCCGAGATTGCCGAACAGATTTTCGACCTGCCCATCCGGCGCGGGGCGCCCACCGGCGAGGGCGGCCTGGCCGACCACGTGGGCCATCCGGCTTACTCGACGGCGGTGGGGCTGGTGCGGTACGCGGAGCGGCACCGCACGACCGCCGTGCCCGTGGGCGGGGGCGCGCTCACGCGCGTGATGGGTCGGTTGCGGACCGTGTTCAGGGAGTTCTTCTAAGGAGGCGCGATGGCAGACCTGTATGACAACAACGCACTGCGGTTGACGCTCGACGAAGCGACACGCGCGGGCGCGCGGATCAAGGTGGTGGGCGTGGGCGGCGGCGGCAGTAACGCCGTCACGCGCATGGTGCAGGCGGGGCTGTCGGGCGTCGAGTTCATCGTCGCCAACACCGACGCGCAGTCGCTGCGCGCCAACCCGGCACCCATCAAGATTCAGATCGGCGCCAAGCTCACCAAGGGCCTGGGCGCCGGCGCCGACCCGACCGTCGGGCGCGAGGCCGCGCTCGAAGACACCGAGAGCCTCATCCAGGCGCTGTCGGGCGCCGATATGGTGTTTGTCACCACCGGCCTCGGCGGCGGCACGGGCACCGGCGCGGCGCCCGTGATTGCATCGCTCGCCACCGAACTCGGTGCGCTCACCATCGCCGTCGTGACGCGGCCCTTCAAGTTCGAGGGCAAGAAACGACAGCGCCAGGCCGAGGCCGGGCTCGACGACCTGCGCAACTCCGTCGACACGGTCATCACCATTCCGAACGAGCGCCTGCTCTCGGTCATCGATCGGAGCACGAGCATGCTCGACGCGTTCGTCACCGCCGATGACGTGTTACGGCAGGCCATTCAGGGGATTTCGGATCTCATCCTGGTGCCGGGGCTGATCAACCTCGACTTCGCCGACGTCAAGACCATCATGGCGGGCATGGGCGTGGCCATGATGGGCACGGCGTCGGCCGAGGGCAACAGCCGCGCCATGGATGCCGCCCATCGCGCCATCTCGAGCCCGCTGCTGGAGGATGCCTCGATGGACGGCGCGCGCGGCGTGATCATCAACGTGACCGGCGGCCCCGACATGGCGCTGATGGAGGTGAACGAAGCGCTCACCATCATCCAGGAGGCCGCGCACGAGGACGCCAACATCATCTTCGGCGCGGTGGTCGATCCGCAGCTGCACGGCAAGGTGAAGATCACCGTCATCGCGACCGGCTTCGACCTCACGAAGGGCGAGCGGGCCGCGCCCACCGCCGTGACCGCGGCCACGCCCGTGGACATGAAGGCCTACGCCACGTATGCCCGCTCGTTCACCCTTCCGACGGCGGGCGATGGCAGCCTGCCGTCGGCGCGTCCCATCGTTCGGCGGCCGGGTCTCGATCTGCCGTCGCGTTCCCCGGCGGCCAGCACCGGCCATCCATCGCGAACGGACGGACCCGCGGAGCGGCCCGAGGTGCTGAACCCGCTCGACGTGCCGGCCTTCCTTCGCCGGAGTGAAGGATAGGCCGGTGATACAGTAGAAAGGCCCAGGGGACGCGCGAGTTCCGGCGCCGGCTGAGGGTCAGCTCGACGGTCCCCTGATGTCTCGATGAAGGTCCACCACTCACGCGATACCGCACGGCTCACCCTCGCCCGCGAGGTCGGTTACGTCGTCAAGCCACACGCCAACCGCTTGCGGGTGGCGCTGTCGTTCCCCAATACCTATTTCGTCGGGATGTCGAACCTCGGCCTCCAGACGATGTACACGCTGTTCAACGCGTGCGACGACGTAGTGTGCGAACGGGTGTTCCTGCCGCCGAAGCAGGAGCTGGCTTCGCTGCTCGAATCGGGCAGCCCGCTGGTCACTCTGGAATCGCAGACGCCGGTGCGCGAGTTCGACGTGCTCGCCTTCTCGGTGTCGTTCGAGTGGGACTACACCAACGTTCTCACCCTGCTCCGGCTGGCGGGCCTGCCCGTCCGCGCCGTAGACCGCGACTATCGGCACCCGCTCATCGTGATCGGCGGCGCCGTGACGTTCGTGAACCCCGAGCCGCTGGCGCTGTTCGCCGACGTGATCGCCGCCGGCGAAGGCGAGTCGTTGGTGCCCGCGCTCGTGTCGGCCTGCGGCACGTCGTCCCGCAGTGAAACCCTGCGCCGCCTGGCGGGCGAGTGCGGGTTCTACATTCCGTCTTTCTACGACGTGGAGTACGCGGGCGACGGCACCATCGCGCGATACGTACCGCGGGAAGGGACCGGGGCCCCGGCCACCGTGCGCAAGGCGGCGCTCAAGACCACCGACCTGTGCGACCCGCCGGCTACCCGGGTGTTCACCCCCGACACCGAGTTCGGATCGCGCTTCCTGGTAGAGGTGGTCCGCGGTTGCGCGAACCTGTGCCGCTACTGCTGGGCCGGCTACAACTACCTGCCGGTGCGGTCGTTCCCCACCGAGCGGATTCTCGCGCTGGCCCAGCAGGCCCGCGCCCACGCCACGCGGGTCGGTCTGGTGTCGATTGCGCTGTGCGACCACCCGGACATCGAGCACATCCTCCGGAGCCTGGCGGGCATGGGCTATTCGATCAGCCCCGCCTCCCTGCGCCTCGACGACCTTACGCCCGCCATCGTGTCGCTGCTGAAGGCGAGCGGCGAGCGGACGCTCACGATTGCTCCCGAGGCCGGATCGGACCGCCTGCGCCGCGTGATCAACAAGACGGTGACCAACGATGAAATCTTCGCCGCCGCCGAGCTGATTTTCTCCAGCGGCATCGAGAACCTGAAGCTCTACTTCATGATCGGGCTCCCCACCGAAGACGATGACGACCTGGTGGCGATTCGCGACATGACCATGCGGTTTCGCGAGG
Source organism: Acidobacteriota bacterium (assembly GCA_020851835.1). Taxonomy (GTDB): domain Bacteria; phylum Acidobacteriota; class Vicinamibacteria; order Vicinamibacterales; family UBA2999; genus VFZN01. Next base: position 6,928 of record JADZBZ010000209.1, on the reverse strand, counting down.
TGATGTTGCGCCACGCTCGCGCCCGCGGCCGTATCGGCCGCATCGTCGGCAGCGTGAACCCGCTCGTGCCCAAGCCGGGGACGGCCTACCAGTGGCTGCCGATGGAGGGTACCGATTCGATCGAACACAAGATGAAGCGCCTGCGATCGCTGGTGTCGGGCATCGACAACGTGTACTTCAACATCAAGAGCGAACGGCATTCCTATTACCAGGCCCTTCTGTCGCTCGGTGACCGCCGCGTCGCACCGGCGATCGAACGGGCCGAGCAGAACGGCGGCCAGTGGCGACGTGCCGTGGCCGACGCCGGCGTGGACGGCGACTTCTTCATCTACCGCGACCGATCGCGCGACACCGTACTGCCGTGGGACATCATCGACGGCGGGATGAAGACGGCGTTCTTCCGCAGCGAATTCGACAAGAGCACCCGAGCCGAGTGGACCCTGCCCCCGAAGCGTCAGAAGGACAACGCGCACGTGCTTCCGCTGTTGAGCTGACCGCCGGCCGCGGTTCCCGCTCCCCGGGGCACGACCGGCAAGGCCCCCCGCCACGGAGACCGCCACCGGCCGCACCCCGGGTCGGCCGCGAGCGACGCGACGGGTGGCAGAGGGCCGCTCGGCTGCACGGCAGGCCCCGACTGTTGGACACGCGCGACGCGCTCGGCCGCGAAGCGGCGCTGACGACGGCCTACCGGCAGGTCAACAACCGGCGCCGCCGCGCCAGTCAACTGGTGACGGCCGCCTGGGCTTCGAACTCCGCATATGCGTGCAGGATGACGTCGCGCACGCGGTCCTGGCCGGCAGCATCGGTGCCGGGGCGCAGCAACGCGAAGCTCCGGCGCTCGCCGTTCACGGAGTACTGTCGGGCGGGGAAGGTGACGTTGCGCCCCGTCCCCGTGCGGCGTTCCCAGATGCCGAAGCCGATGAGCTTGAGGCCCTCGAGTTCGCCCGCGTCGAAGTGCAGTTCGGCGTCTGCCAACTTGCCCGCAGGACTCCCCTTGTCGTTTGGCATGATTTTCACCACCATGATCGCGTTCTCCCGTCCGGCGCCCGTCGTTTCGGCGCCAATGCAATGTCGGTGACGGCCCGCTCCGGGCTCGCGACCACACCCATCAAGAGGGATGCCAGTCCAGAACAGGCCTGATTCAGAGGATGATGCCGCCGTGTCGCAACGGGATGTCAACGCCGGTTCCCCGCCCGAGCCGCCCGAGCCCGATCGGCCGCCGGCGCCGGGCGCCGCATTCCATTGGGTCCATGACGGTTGGGAGCCGGCGCTGCGGTGCGTGCCCCTGGAATCAGTCGCGCAACACCTGTTCACGTCGCGGCAACGGGCGTTTCCCGCGGCGCCCGCGACGGATCGCGCGGACCGGTGGGAACGGGTCGCTGGCCGCCTCGGGATCCGGCCGGAGCGCCTGATGCGCGTCAAGCAGGTGCATGGGCGAGGGGTCCGGGTGATTCGCCGGGGGGAGACGGCGCCGGGGCAGTCGGCCGAGCGGCCCGAGGCCGACGCCCTCGTATCGAACGCCCCCGGCGTAGCTCTGCTCGTCCAGGTGGCCGACTGCGTGCCGATTCTGATCGCCGATGGCCGGGTCGGCGCGGTGGCGGCCGTGCATGCCGGCTGGCGCGGCACGTGCGAGGGCATTGCCGGGGCGGCGGTGGAGGCGCTCGTCCGGGAGTTTGGGTGCCGCCCGCCGGACATGGTGGCCGCGCTGGGACCGAGCATCGGTCCCGACGATTACGAAGTCGGCGACGCGCTCATCGAGACCTTTCGCCAGGCCGGGCATGGCTCGTCGCTCGGTCGTTGGTTTCGCCGGACGAACCCTGACGGTGCCGTCCACCTCGACTTGTGGCGCGCCAACCTGGACCAGCTTCGCGCCGCCGGCGTGTCCGGCGGCGCCGTACACCGGGCGGAACTCAGCACATCCCGGTACCCACGCTGGTTCGAATCGTATCGCCGGGACGGCGCCGCGGCCGGCCGGATGGCGGCCCTTATCGTGGCGCCGCCTCGGGAGGCGTGATCGCCGTGGCTACGCCCCGTTCAAGTCCATGCCGAGGTTCGACAGGCGGTCGGCGTCCTTGTTGCGTTCGCGCGGCACGTGCTCGAAGGTGACGTTGCCGATCTGCATCACCAGCAGCCGCGCCTGCTTGAAGAGCGGCTGCAACCCTTCGTTCTTCACCCGGTAGTTGCCGCGCATCTGCTGGACGAGCAGCAGCGAGTCGCCCTTCACTCGCAGCGCGGGGACGTCGTGATCCACGGCCCACTGCAGCGCGGCGATCAGGCCGTGGTACTCGGCGACATTGTTGGTGGCGCGCCCCAGGGCCCCGTGCAGCGCGGCCAGCACCGTGCCATCCTCGTCCACGATGTGGGCCCCCCAGCCAGCCGGTCCGGGGTTGCCGCGCGCGCCGCCGTCGAAGTACGCGGTGATCACGACGAGGCCGTGGGCGGCTGGGCCGGCTCGGCCTGGCCGGCGGCCTCCCCGGCCCGGGGAGGCACGAAGTAGAGGATGCGCTGGCACGAGTCGCACTGCACGATCTCGTCGTTGCGGACGACGGCCTGAAAGACCATCGGGCGCAGACGCACCTGGCAGACGACGCAGCGCTCCTTCTCGGCTCGGGCGAGCGCGATGCCCCCGCGGGCCCGGGCCACCTTCTCGAACGTGCTCACCACCTCCGGACGAATCTGCCGGACCAGGGCGGCGCGCTCGGTGGCGCACGTCTGGACGAGCGCCTCGTTCCGGGCCCGCTCCGCTTCGATGGACTTGCGCTCGGCGACGACGGCCGCCTCGTCCGCCTTCAGGCGCGCCTCTGCCGCCTTCAACGCCGCCGCCAGTTCGTCGGCGTGCATCATCACCTCGAGCGTCCGGCTCTCGAACTGGTCGATTTCGGCCTTCACCGCCGCCATCTGGTGCTGCATGGCGTGGAACTCGGTGTTGGTCTTCACGGCCATGGACTGCTCCTTGTATTTCTCCAGCCGTTGCTGAGCGGCGGCCAGGTCCTTGTCGACCGTGCGCCGGGCGCCCTGGTTGTCGGCGATAACCGCCGTGGCGTGTTCGAGGTTCGCGCGGGCTGATGCCAGTCTGGCGTCGAGCGCGGCCAGCCGCTCGGGGGCGGTGGCCACGACCCGCCGTGCGGCGTCGGCGCGCAGTTCGAGTTCCTGCAACTGGATGAGTCGTTCGAGGTCGGGGAGCATCAGCGGTCGGTCGAGAGGGATGGGACGATTCGGTGTCGGTGCAACCTGCCGAAAGTGTATCGCAGGAGCGCGCGCACGGCACGGCGGCACTTCGCACGCGGGGGGAGGAGTGGGCCCACCTGGATTCGAACCAGGGACCAACCAGTTATGAGCCGGCCGCTCTAACCGCTGAGCTATGGGCCCGCAAGGGACAGGACCTGGCGGACGGGGCAGGGATGCGGGCGTGAGTTGCGCGGACGAAGGGCAGCACGCCTGCTGCCCTTCGCCCGCCCATCTCGTGCCTGGCGTGCTACGAGCGCCCTTCGAGGAACGCCCGCAGCTTGCGGCTGCGCGACGGGTGGCGCAGCTTACGGAGCGCCTTGGCCTCTATCTGGCGGATGCGCTCGCGGGTGACGGCGAAGTTCTGGCCCACCTCTTCGAGGGTGTGCTCGCTGCCGTCGCCCACGCCGAAGCGCATCTTGATGACCTTCTCTTCGCGCGGTGTCAGGGTCTTCAGTACCGATTCGGTCTGCTCTTTCAGGTCGAGGTTGATCACGGCTTCCGACGGCGAGACGGCCGTGCGGTCCTCGATGAAGTCGCCCAGGTGCGAATCCTCTTCCTCGCCAATCGGGGTCTCGAGCGAGATGGGCTCCTGCGCGATCTTGAGGACCTTGCGCACCTTGGACACCGGGATGTCCATGCGCCGTGCGATTTCCTCGGACGTGGGCTCGCGCCCCAGCTCCTGCACGAGCGCCCGCGACGTGCGAATGAGCTTGTTGATCGTCTCGATCATGTGGACCGGGATGCGAATCGTGCGGGCCTGGTCGGCAATCGCTCGCGTGATGGCCTGTCGGATCCACCACGTGGCGTAGGTCGAGAACTTGTAACCGCGCCGGTACTCGAACTTGTCCACCGCCTTCATCAGGCCGATGTTGCCTTCCTGGATCAGGTCCAGGAACTGCAGGCCGCGGTTGGTGTATTTCTTCGCGATGGAGACCACCAGGCGGAGGTTGGCTTCGACCAGCTCCTTCTTCGCCTGTTCGGCCTGCGCCTCGCCGCGCATGATCACCTCGAGCGTGTGCCGCAGGTGGTCCACGCTCTCCTCGAGGTCCTCGGTCTTTTGCTTGACCTCGGCCGCCAGCTCCTTGCGGCGCCGCTCGAGGTTCTTGCGGTCCTCTTCCTTCAGCTTGGGGCGGCGGGTCTTGGCCGCCAGCGTCTTCTTCACGTTGTCGAGCTCGCGCTGCATCTTCGACACGCGCTCGACGATGTCCTTCACTTCTTCGACGAGGCGGCGCTTCACGGGCTCGGTGAACTCGATCTTCCGAATCAGGCGCGACAGATCGACCTCCGCGCGCATCTTCTTCCACCGGGCACGGCGGTACTTGCGCTTCTCGGATTTCGGAATCGCCGCCAGCTTCTCCTGCAGCTTTTCGACGGCCACGCGCGCCTTGCGGACGCCGTCGACCTCGCGCAGGAACTTCTGGGCGCGCTCCTCGATGCGATCGTCGGTAATCTCCTCGTCGTTGAAGATCACCAGTTCGCGGACGGTCCGCTCGCCGGCCTTCAAGGCCTCGCCCATGCGGATGACCGCCTTGGCAATCGCGGGCATGCGGGAGATCGACTTGATGACCGAGAGCTTGCCCCGCTCGATGCGCTTGGCGATCGCCACCTCACCTTCGCGGGTGAGCAGCGGCACCGTGCCCATCTCGCGCAGGTACATGCGCACCGGATCGTTGGTCTTGTCGAGCGCCCCGGGCGTGAGGTCCAGCTCCTGGCCCTCCTCGGGCCCCGGAGGGCCTTCGCTGCGCTCCATGCCTTCGCGCTCGCGATACCCCTTCTCGGAATCGACGAGGTCGATTCCGGCGGCGCCGAACATGCTCATCAGCTCATCGAGATCTTCGGGCGATGAGGTGAGCTCGGCCGGCAGCAGATCGTTCACCTCGTCATAGAGCAGGTAGCCCTTCTCCTTGCCGATGATGATGAGCTGGCGGACTTCGTCGAACCTTTCTTCGAGGGACAAGGGCCCTTCCTCCTGCGTGACATCCCGTTTGTATCCCCGGCGGGGGAGCTATGCATTGTAGCCCGGTTGCTCATCTTCGTGCTCGAGCCGCCGCTGCAGTTCGAGCTTGCGCTGGAGAAGAAGGATGAGTGCCGGACCGCGATCGCCCTGCGCCTGCAGCCTGTCGATGTCCCGCTGCACCTCGGCCCGCTCCCGTTCCAGCGTCAGGCGTTTCAGGGATCGAACCGAGAATTCCGCGTCGATGACCGGGGGCGAGGCATGGGACGCCGTGGCCGCCAACCACTGGACCTCTGTCGTACTTAGACGCTCCATCAGGGCGTTTGGCACATCCTCCGGATCGCTCACGGCGAGGTCACGTGCCAGGCGCAGGATGCCTGCCGAGCTAAGTCCTTCTAAATCAATATCTTCCAGCGTTTTTAGCCACGGCAACACCTGGGCCGGTGCATGAATCAACCCCCAGAGCAGCCCCCGCTCGGCTCCCCGGAGCTGTCCCATCGGGCCCGGCACCCGTGCGGCCGGCAGCTCGGTCTTTCGGCCGGCTGCGGCCTTGCGGATTTCTGCTCGCACCACCGTCTCGGTCACCCGCGCCTTGTGGGCCAGCCGGTCCGCGAACTGGTCACGGGCCGCCGGGTCGGGAATGCGGGCCGCGACCACCAGCATCTGGTGCAGGAACTCGCGGCGCGGCTCGTCGCGGGCGAGGTCGAGCCCGGTCGCCGCCCGATCCAGGAGGAACTCCAGATAGGGCTTCGATGCCTTCAACTGCTCCACGAACGCTTCCCGGCCGCGCGCCTGGATGAAGCCGTCCGGGTCGTCGCCGCCGGGCAGCCGCACGACGTTCACGTCGAACCCCTCGGCCACCAGCAGCTCCGAACTGCGCTCGGCGGCGGTCTGCCCTGCGGCATCGGGGTCGTAGCAGAGCACCGTCTTCGACGTGAAGCGCCGCAGTTGCTGGGCCTGGGCCGTGGTCAGCGCGGTGCCGCAGGTCGCCACCACGGGCAGTCCGCCCGCCTGGAATAGCTGCGCGAAGTCGAAATAGCCCTCGACGATGATGACGAAGCTCCGCTTGCGGATGTCACCCTTCGTCAGGTTCAATCCATAGAGCGTGCGGCTCTTGCTGTAGAGAGCCGTCTCGGGCGAGTTCAGGTACTTCGGCACCTGGTCGTGCTCCATCGCCCGTCCGCCAAAGGCGATGACCGACCCGCTGTCACGGGCAATCGGGACCATCAGCCGGTTGCGGAACCGATCCACTTCGCTCCCATCGTCCCGCCGGGTGACCAGGCCGCTGGCCAGGATACGGGCGGGCGCAAATCCGGTCTTCAGCAGGCGTTGGCGGAGCACGTCCCGGCCGGGCGGGGCGTATCCCAGTTGGAGCCGCGCGATGGTCTCGGGCGTGAGGCCCCGCGCCTCGACCAGATACTGGCGGACGCGCTCGGCCGGCGGGGAGTCGAGCTGCTCGCGGAAGTGCGCGGTGGCCACCTCGTGCATCTTCAGCAGCGACTCGCGTTCGGCGGCCGAGTCGCCGGAGGTGTCGCCGCCCTCGAGCTCGGGCACCGGAATGCCGAAGCGCTGGGCGAGCTGCCGCACGGCGTCCTGGAACCCGAGCTGCTCCTTGAGCTCGATGAACTTGAAGACGTCGCCGCCCACCCCGCAGCCGAAGCAGTGGAAGAACCCCCGGTCGCGGTTGACGTTGAACGACGGGGTCTTCTCGCCGTGGAACGGGCACAGCCCCTTGTAGCTCACCCC
>JADZBZ010000208.1 GCA_020851835.1 Acidobacteriota bacterium | reverse complement strand
TGGGCCATGGACCGGTCGTAGAGCTCCCGCAGGGTGGCAACCCGCGCCAGCGGCAGGTTCGGATTGACCGACCACACCGCCTGCTGGACTTCGCGCAGGAAGCCCGGGGACCCGAGGCGCGGCGAGCGGATGGCGTAGCCGAGCGACCGCACGGCGAAGACCTTCTGGTCCCAGAAGTCGTCCATCACCAGCGGCCAGTACACGATGGCCGGGGCGGGCTGGGCCACACCGTCGTCGCGCTCGTCGCCGACGACGCCCACGATCTCGCGCCAGGGATTCGAGGGCGTGCTGCGGATGCGGCGGCCCAGGGCCGCCGCCGGGGTGCTCCAGTATTCCCGCGCCAGCTTCTCGCTGATGACGGCCACGGGCGCATGCGTGTGCGCGTCCTGCCAGGTGATGTCGCGACCGGCCACGAGGGGGTTCCCCATGGTCCGGAAGAAGCCCTCGGACACCCACTTGTAGCGTCGCAGCGGCGGCATCTGGCCCTCGGGCACGGGCCTGTCCTCGGCGAAGATCGGATCGTTGCTGTCGTTGCCGTCCATCGTGATGGCCGACGACAGGCCCACTGACGTCACCCCCGCGACTGCCTCGATCCGGCGGGCGATCTGCTCGTGCGTCAGGGCGACGCGGTCGGGCTCCTCGACGAGTGCTTCGGGAATCGTCACGCGAACGGTGAGGACTTCGCCCGGATTGATGAAGCCGGGAGGCACGTTACGCATCGCGATGAACGTCCGAATCATCAGTCCCGACGCCACCAGCAGGACCAGCGCCAGGGCCACCTGCGCCATGACCAGAGCGTTGCGCGCGCGGTGACGGTCGCCCCCGTCGCTCGAGCCCCGCCCGCCTTCCTTGAGCGCGGTGGCCAGCCGCGGGTTGGCGTACTGGAGGATCGGGACCAGGCCGAGGAGGAGTCCCGCGACCAGCGAGAGCGCCAGCACGAAGAGGAGCACCACCGGATCGAGAGCGATCTCGTCGAGGCGCGGCAGTTGCGCGGGGCTCAGCGCCTGGAGGAGGCGAATCCCGCCGTAGGCCAGCGCTGTCCCCAGGGCACCCGCGGCCAGGCTCAGGGCCAACGCCTCGATCAGGAGTTCCCCCGCGACCTGCCACCGGCTGGCACCGAGCGCACTCCGCACGGCGAGCTCCCGCTGCCTCGACTCGGCCCGGACCAGGAAGAGGTTCGCGATGTTCGCGCAGGCCACGAGCAGCACGATGCCCATGGTGCCCAGCAGCACCCACAGCACGTTGCCGATGTCGCCGATCACGTCGACCGCCAGCGGCCGCGTGAGTGGACCCATGCGGATGTCGTCGAACATCTGCCGCGTGAAACCCGGTGGCAGGGGGAAGTGGTCCGCGATGCCGGGAAGGAGGCGTGCGATGTCGGCGTTGGCCCGTGCGATCGAGCCGCCCGGTTTGAGACGTGCAACACCCTGATAACTGAAGTTGCCGACGAAGACCTCGGCTCGGTTGAAACGAAACGGCAGCACGATCGACGGGTTGTAGCGCAGGAACCGGAACCCCTCGGGCAGGACGCCGATGAGCTGTCGCGGCTTGCCGTCGACCATCAGCGACTGCCCGAGGGCCGCCGGATCGCCGCCGAACAGTCGCTGCCAGTAGGCATGGCTCACTATCACTGTTTCAGCGCTTCCCGGCGCATCGTCCTCGATGGAGAAAGTGCGCCCCTGGGCGGGCCGCACGCCGAGCAGGGGCAGCGTGCCGTCGGTGACCTGCAGGGCGTCGACGCGCTCGGGCTCCCCGCGGTCCGTCACGGTGACTTGGGTGTTGTCCCACAAGCCGATGTCATCGAAGACGCCGGCGTCTCGATAGGTGAAATAGGTGGCTGGCGACTGATTGAGCGGTCCATCGAAGAGCCCCGGTGCGGTGTGCCAGACGCCGACCAGCCGGTCGGGGGCGGCGAAGGGCAGCGGCTTGAGCAGGACCCCGTTCACCACGCTGAAGAGGAGCGCGTTGGCGCCGATGGCCAGAGCGAGCGTCAGGACCGCCGTGAACGTGAAGACTGGCGTGCCCGCCAGGCGCCGGAGTGCGTGTCTCACGCCGTGTTGGACGGACGGACCCGCGGCTGGGTTCGGCCCCCTCCGGTTCGAGCTAGACTGGCGGGATATGCTGCCGCGCTTTTTCGACTCCGTTCTGGCGCTGGTCACCAGGACCTCCACCGACCTGCCGCCGGATGTGCGCGCCGCTGTCAGGGCTGCCAGAGGCCAGGAAGAGCCCGGGTCGCGCGCGGCTCGAGCGCTGGCCATCATCGCGCAGAACATCGATCAGGCCGCCGACGGCGAAGGTGCCATCTGTCAGGACACGGGCATGCCCACCTTCGAGATCAAGACGCCGGTCGGGGCCAGCCAGATCTGGATGAAGGCACAGGTCGAGGCGGCGGTGGCCGAAGCGACTCGTCGCGGCAAGCTGCGGCCCAACTCGGTCGACTCCCTCACCGGAGAGAACTCCGGCAGCAACCTGGGGCCCGGCACGCCCATCCTGCACTTCGAGCAGTGGGGGCGCGACGAGATTGAGGTGAGGCTCATCCTCAAGGGCGGCGGCTGCGAGAACATGAACGTGCAGTACTCGCTGCCCGCAGAACTGCCGCACCTGGGTCGCGCCGATCGCACTCTCGAGGGCGTCCGCAAGTGCATCCTGCACGCCGTGTGGCAGGCGCAGGGCAAGGGGTGCGGTCCTGGCGCGGTCGGCGTCGGCATCGGTGGGGATCGGACGAGCGGATACGTCGAGGCAAAGCAGCAACTGTTCCGAACGCTCGACGACGTGAACCAGGACACGCGACTCGCGGGCCTCGAAGCCGAGATCATGCGCACGGTCAACTCGCTCGGCGTCGGCACGATGGGCTTCGGCGGCAAGGTGTCGCTCATCGGCTGCAAGATCGGCGTCCTCAACCGTCTTCCGGCGAGCTTCTTCGTGTCGGTGGCGTACGACTGCTGGGCGTTCCGGCGGCTTGGCGTCGTGCTCGATGCGCGGACGGGCGCCATCGACCGGTGGCTGTACCGCGATCCCTCGGTGCCGACCATTCCGATGATGGATCAGGCCGGGTTCCAGCGCACCGGTCGCGAGATCGCCCTGCGCGCGCCGCTCGACGAGGCCACGGTGCGGTCGCTGCGCGTGGGTGATGTGGTGACGATCAGCGGGCCGTCGTTCACGGGCCGCGACGCCGTGCACCACCACCTGATGAGCCACGAGCCCCCCGTGAGCCTGGACGGCGCGGTGCTGTATCACTGCGGTCCCGTGGTCAAGAAGAACGACGACGGCACTTGGACGGTGACGGCGGCTGGACCGACCACGAGCATCCGCGAGGAGCCCTATCAGGCCGACATCATCGGGAAGTACGGCATCCGCGCGGTGATGGGGAAGGGCGGCATGGGGACCAGAACGCTGGAGGGGCTCGCGCAGCACGGCGCCGTGTACTTGAACGCCATCGGTGGCGCCGCGCAGTTCTACGCCCGGTGCATCGAGCGGGTGGACGGGGTGTCGTTGCTCGAGTTCGGCACGCCCGAGGCGATGTGGCACCTGCAGCTCCGGGACTTCCCCGCAATTGTCACCATGGACGCCCACGGCAACAGCCTGCACCAGGAGGTGGAGGCCGCGTCTGGCGAAAATTTGACGAAACTCGTGTAAGCGTGCCGTTCCATTGTTAGAATCAGAGTCATGCAGACAGAAACGCAGACGGCGACCCCGGTGACGACTCCGGTCCCGGGCTTCATGACGGTTACCGAGGCCGCGGCCTCGCAGATCAAGGAACTGCTGTCCGAAGAGGGCAAGCACGACAGCGGCCTCCGGGTATTCGTGCAGGGCGGGGGATGTTCGGGCTTTCAGTACGGGCTGATGATCGAAGAGGGCGGCGCCGGCGTCGGCGACCTGGCCTTCGAATCGAACGGTGTGCGGCTGTTCGTGGATCCGGTCAGCATCAGCTACTTGAAGGGCGCCGAGGTCGACTTCGTCGACACGATCACCGGCGGTGGCTTCACCATCAGGAATCCGAACGCGAGCTCGACCTGCGGCTGCGGCCAATCGTTCAACCCATAGGGTACTCAGACGAGAGGGGAGGGAACATGGCCACACCGCCGGCCATTCCCGATCTCGACCGGCTTCGGCCCGCGGGCACCAAGCGCTCGAGCAAACGCGATCTAATCGTCAACGTGTTCCTCCGTCAGGAGGGGCACCTGAGCGCCGACGATCTGGTGGCACTCATCAAGCGTGAGGATCACCGGATCAGCCGCGCCACGGTTTACCGCACCCTGCAGTGGATGGTCGAGGCGGGGGTCGCGCGCAAGGTGGACTTCGGCGAAGGACGGTTCCGGTTCGAGCACTCGTACCGTCACCCGCGCCACTTTCACCTCATCTGCAAGAGCTGCAACCGGTCGTACGAGTTCCTGAGCTCTGACATCGAGGCGCTGGTCGAGGAGGTGGCCGTGGCGCGCGGGTTCACGCCGCGCCAGAGCGTCGTCCAGATCTACGGCACCTGCGAAGCCTGCCGGACAGGACGGCCGCCGGCGGAAGAAGGCGCGACCTCGGAGCTGCTCTTCGCCCGCGACGCGCTGCGCATCGCGATTGCCACCGAGCGCAGCGGTCTCGAGTTCTACTCGCGCGCCGCACGCATGACGAATGACCCGCGAGGCAAGCGCATCTTCCGCCAACTGGCCGAGGAGGAGAAGCACCACCTGGGCACGCTGGAGGACCGCTACCAGAAGCTGCTCGAGCAGGATCCGCAGCTCGAGTCGCGGCCCACGTTCCTGTTCTTCAAGGGCGCTGCGAACGGGCTCTTTGCCGCGGGTGCCGATCAACTCCGCCGGGACGGCGTCGACGACCTCGAAGCGCTGCGCATCGG
>JADZBZ010000207.1 GCA_020851835.1 Acidobacteriota bacterium | reverse complement strand
TCGCGCGCGCGATATACCGCTCCCATCCCGCCGCGGCCGATGAGCGCGTCCACGCGGTACTTGCCGTCGATGGTGCTGCCGACCTCGATCGCGCCCGGTCCTGCCCACGCTGTCGCCCCCGCCGGCGCCGCCGCGGCGATCGGAGTGGAGCCCACCTGGCGCCGCAGGCGCCAGAGGTCGGCGGCCAGGCCCATCTGCACCGCAATCCCCGCCAGCAGGCGCCGGTCCTCGGGGCTGAACGGCTCCTCGGATCGCTTGGGGCCCAACAGGAGCATCCCGACCAGCGGGCGCTCCGACCCGCTGCCCGCGAAGACGGGCACGACCAGCGCCGCGCGCGCGGCCACCAGCCACTCGCGGTCGGCCGTTGGCAGCCGGGCGGCCGGAGACCGGTCGTCGGGCAGGCCGACGTCGAGCGGCGCGTCCGACCACTGGAGCAATTGGGCCAGACCGGTGCCGGCTCGGAGTGGCCCCGGCGCATACCCGTGTGCGTGGATTGGTTCGTACGTGCCGCCGCCGCTGTCGGCGAGCACCGCCGCCGACTCGGGGTGCAGCGCTGCGTCGATGTCGTCGAGCACGCGCCGTACCAGATCGCGCGGATCGGGCTCGGATGGCACGCGGCTCGCCAGAGCCAGCAGAATCTCTTTCGCGTCGTACTCGGTACGGAAGTACCGGCGATCGAGCCACGACTGCGCGCGGTCGCGGTAGCGCAGGCCTGCCACGAGCAGACCGATCGACGTGAGATAAAACAGCGGCCGGGTGCCGACGACGGCCGCCAGCGGCTGGTCGCGCTGCCGGATCAGGACCAGTACGAGCGGCACGCCGGGCAGCATCAGCAGCAGGGCCAGCGTGCGTCGCGCGAGGGCGTATTGCAGGCCCTGCCGAATCACGGTGCGTGGGCTGAGCGCTTGGCGCACGGCCACGGCCCAGGCCACGCCCACGGCCGAGGCCAGCACGATGATCTGGAGGAGCAATGCGATGGGCCAGGGCCATCGGAACGGGATCTCGGCCATTGCCATTGCCAGGGGCGGCACCGTGAGCGTGGCGTAGGCGAGGACCCCGGGCACGGCCGTGCCGATCATCAACTCGATGCGCCGCCGCTCGGCAGAGTCGGGGTTGACCCGATAACGGTGCACGCCGTGGGCGACGAGGCCGATGTTGGTGAGTAACCCCAGGCCGAAGCAGAAGCTGAACACCGCCGGGTGCGCGGCGACCCAGGCCAGCGGCGCCGCCGTGCCGCCGCCGCCCAGTAGGAAGCCGGTCGCGAGCAGTCCGATTGCCGCCAGTGGGACGGGGATGAGCCACAGCGCTGACATGACCCACCGGTGACGATCCAGCCACGACACACGCTGCGGGATGTGCAGCAGCGCAAGACCGATGACCGGGAAGGCGAGCGGCAGGAGGATCCAGGTGAAGCCGAGCAGCAACGGCCCCGCGCCCGGCACCGTGAACTCGGCGCCCATCAGCAGCCCTGCGTCGCTCACGCCCATCAGCAGGAAGGCGAGGGCAATCAGCCCGGCGCCAAGACCGCGGGCCCCGAGCGCCACAATCAGGAGGCCGGCCAGCGTGTATGCCAGGTGCTTGGCGAGCGGGCCGAAATGGTACTCGCGCAGCCAATCGCCCACGACCTCGGCGTCGAGCGACCACACCGCGGGGCGGGGCACGACCACCCGCCGGGGCGGCTGGCCCGGCAGGTCCTCGACGTGCAGCGTCAGCGGCCCGATGGGCGACAGACGGTACATCTGCCGCCACACGGCGAGCGCGCCCGCCACGTCGTCGGGCAGCGTCGGGCCGAAGTTGACGTGATGGCCGGCGGCATCGTCCACCGCTACCACGTGATCCCCCGCGCGCAGCCCGGCGCGCGCCGCGACGCCGTCGGGCCACAGGCGCGCGACCGTCACGGGCTTGCCGAGGAACGGACGCGGGTCGGGGACCATGGCCACGCTGATGGGAGCAGGCCCGGCAAGCGATGCCATGAGCGTGCCGCCCGACAGGACGAGACCTCCACCGGCCGGCCACAGTCGCGGGCGGAGGACGCCGAGCTGGAGGACGAAGGCGGCGCCAGACAGCACGGCCACCACGACGATGGCGGCCCGAAGGACCGTGCGAGTCACCAGGGCCGCTCCGGCAACCCCATTTCGGCCAGCAATCGCCGCGCCGTCGCCGTCCCGTCGTCCAGCAGGTGCGCTGGAAGCGCGGGCGCGGGCGAGGGACGCGTGACCGCATCGGCGATGAGCTGCCGGTAGGCGGCCGCCATCTCTGGCAGCGTATGCCGAGCCGACCAGTAGCGTCGGGCGTGCTGCCCGAGCTGGTGTCGCAGCGATGGCTCCGAGGTGAGCGCGGCGAGCGCACGCAGTAGATCGCGCGTCTCATCGAGCGGGTCCACGGCCACCCCGACGGCGTCGTCGCCGGGGCCCTCGAGACGGCCGTCCTTTCCCACCACGAGCATGGGTACGTCGCGCAGGTGGGCGAGTGCGGTGATCAGCGTGGGTCTGCCGGCGCCCAGGCAGCGCAGCCACGAGGCCGAGGTCTCGCCGTACGAGGGCCAGCGCAGGCACCAGCACACGTCGGCCGCCGCCAGGCAGACGGAAAGCTCCGCGTCCGGCACGTAGCCGGTGACGTGCGCGCGTGTGCCGAGCCCCAGCCGCGCGATGTCCGCGTCGACGTCGTAGTGGCCGGCGCGCTGCCCCACGAGCAGGACGTGGGGCGGTGCCGCCAGGCCGCCGAGCGCGGCCACCGCCTCCAGGAGTTGCGGAATGCGCTTCTCCGGCGTGACGCCGCCATAGGCCCCGATGACGCACGCCTCGGCGGGGATCCGGTAGCGGGCACGCAGGGCCCGTGCCGCGT
>JADZBZ010000206.1 GCA_020851835.1 Acidobacteriota bacterium | reverse complement strand
TGGCCTATCTCGAGCCGTTCATGGACGCCGAGAAAGCCGCTGCCGGCCGCGGCGCCCGGGGGCGTGTGCTGCTGGCCACGGTCAAGGGCGATGTCCACGACATCGGCAAGAACATCGTGGGCGTGGTGCTCGGCTGTAACAGCTACGAGGTGATCGACCTTGGCGTGATGGTGCCGTGCGACACCGTCCTCCAGCAGGCCGTCGAACGCCAGGTAGACACCGTCGGGCTGAGCGGCCTGATCACACCGTCGCTCGACGAGATGGCGTTTGTGGCCACCGAGATGGAGCGGCGCGGCATGCGGTTGCCACTGCTGATTGGCGGCGCCACGACGAGCCGCCAGCACACCGCCGTCAAGATCGCCCCGCAGTACAGCGGCCCCACGGTGCACGTGCCCGACGCGTCACGCGTGACCGACGTCGTGTCCAGCCTGCTCAGTCCCGGCCAGCGCGAGGCGTTCGCGGCGGCGAATCGTCACGACCAGGCGCGGCTGCGCGAGCAGTATGCCACCCGCGGGCAGCGTCCCACGCGACCCTACGCCCAGGCCCGCGACAACCGCCAGCGGCTCGACTTCGGACAGCGGCCGACACCTGCGTTCCTCGGGGCGCGCCAGGTCGACGTGGACCTGGCAGCTCTGGTGCCCTATATCGACTGGACGTTTTTCTTCGCGGCGTGGGAACTGAAGGGCCGCTTCCCCGCCATTCTCGACGACCCGACGCACGGCGCGGCGGCACGCGACCTCTATGCCAACGCGCGGCAGCTGCTCCAGCGCATCGTGGACGGACGCCTTATCCGCGCCCGCGGGGTGTTCGGCTTCTGGCCCGCGTGTGCGGACGGCGACGACATCGTGCTCTTCGAGCCGCCGGCCGGCGGGAGTGCCGGGGCGGTACAGAGCGCCGGGGTGGAACGGAGCGCCGGGGTGGAACGGAGCGCCGGGGCTTCAGCCCCGGCGGAACTCCTCCGCTTCCCGATGCTGCGACAGCAGGAAGTGATTGCCGACGACAAGCCGAACCGCTCCCTGGCCGACTTCGTCGCGCCGTGCGGGATCGGTGCGCTCGACTCCATCGGCGCCTTTGCGGTCACCGCCGGCCTCGGCGCCGGCGACCTGGTCCGGAAGTTCGAAGCCGCGCACGACGACTACTCCGCCATCCTGGTGAAGGCTTTGGCCGACCGCCTTGCCGAGGCCTTCGCCGAGTACCTGCACGCCGAGGCGAGGGCCGCCTGGGGCATCCGCGAGTCGCTGACCAACCTTGAACTCATCGAGGAGCAGTTCCAGGGAATCAGACCGGCCTTCGGTTACCCGGCGTGCCCGGACCACAGACTGAAGCGGCGCCTCTTCGACCTGTTGGATGCGCCGGCAATCGGCATGGCGTTGACCGAGTCGTGCGTCATGACGCCGCCGGCCAGCGTGAGCGGCCTGTACTTCTGGCACCCCGGCGCGCGGTACTTCAATATCCAGCGCGTCAACGCCGACCAGGTGGACGACTACGCCCGGCGCATGGGTGTACCAACGGCCGAGACCGAGACGTGGCTGCGGCCCGTGCTCGGTTATGAGCCGGCGCCGGCCGCCGCACCCGCGCGCCCGTGATGTGTTCGACGCAGGCGGATCACGGGGTGAACAACCGATCAGGCGCCGACATCGAGCACGATCTTGCCGACGTGGGCCGAGCCTTCCATCCGCCGGTGGGCCTCGGCAGCCGCAGCCAGCGGAAACACCGAGTCGATGACCGGGCCGACGCGCCGGTCGGCAATGAGCGGCCACACGTGCGCCTCGAGCTGGCGCGCGATGGCGCCCTTTTCCTCGGGTGATCGGGGGCGGAGAGTCGAACCGGTGATCCACAGCCGGCGCCGCATGACGGCGGACAGGTCCAGTTCCGCGCGGGCGGATGTCAGGAAGGCAATCTGGACCAGCCGCCCTTCGATGGCGAGCGTGTCGATGTTGCGCGCCAGGTACTCGGCGCCGACGATGTCGAGAACGACGTCGGCGCCGCGGCCGCCGGTCGCGGCCCGCATGGCCGCGGCCCAGTCGGTGGTCCGGTAATTCCAGGCCTCGGCGGCGCCCAACGCCCGGCAGGCCGCGCACTTCTCGTCGCTGCCGGCCGTGGCCCCCACCCGGGCACCGAAGGCCGCCGCCAACTGGACGGCCGTGGTGCCGATGCCACTGGTCCCCCCGTGCACGAGCACCCACTCGCCGGCCGCCAGGCGGCCACGCTCGAAGAGATTGGTCCAGACGGTGAAGTAGGTTTCGGGAATCGCCGCGGCCTCGACCATCGAGCGGCCCGCGGGCACGGGCAGGCACTGCACCTCCGGCGCCACTGACAGCTCCGCATAGCCGCCGCCGGAGACAAGGGCGCACACCTGGTCGCCGGGCTTCCACCGGGCCACACCCGGCCCTACCGCTCGTACGGTGCCGGCCACTTCAAGGCCCGGGATGTCGGAGGCGCCCGGTGGCGGCGGGTACTTGCCGTAGCGCTGAATTACGTCCGGGCGGTTCACGCCGGCCGCCCGCACGGCGATGAGGACCTCCCCGGGGCCGGCGACCGGATCGGGACGCTGGGCCAGGCGGAGGCCCTCCGGGGGTCCGAATGTCGCGATCTCGATGCAGCGCACGTGAATGTCCGGTCCCGGTGGCCGCGCGTGGCGAACGCGCGGGCTACTTCAGGTTCGACGGCAGGCGCGGCGAAGACAGCAGCGCCACAAACGCCCGCCACCGGCGCGCCGGTGTCCCCTGGCGGCCCGCCTGCTTCTCCACGTAGGCTCGAATCAGGTCCTTGCCCAGGTTGTAGTTGATGACGTAGCTCCGATACTGGTCGATGAATCGAACGCGCTGTTCGGCGCGCGCCCGCGGATACATCGCGTAGCGCTCGAGCCAGTCGGCGGCCTCTGCGCGGTCCATCGTCCCGTTCAGATAACGCCGGGCGGCTTCGTTGCCCGCGTATGACAGCCGGTCCACGAGAGCGAGCACCTCGTAATACTCCTGGGCGCGGGCGCCATCGATGCCGGCCAGCGGGAACAGGACGTCCCGTTCGAGCGCAAGCCGCTCGGCTGGCGGAAACGCCACCTCGATTCCGTAGTTCGCGGTTCCTTCAGCGATGAGCGACTGCGGCGAGAACAGCGGATAGACGCTGTATTCGACCCACCCGCGATCGCGCATCAGGTGCTTTTCGAGCAGCACGTTGTAGACGTGATGTCCCGGATAGCCCTCGTGGCACGCCAGGTCGACCGCGCGATCGATGTACACAGGGAGGTCCGTGTTCACCTGGATCAGGCTTCGGTACCCGCCCTGGTACCAGTTGTAACCACTCCACGACTTGCCGGTGACGTACTCGACCGTGAAGCGTTCTTCCGGGGGCAGATCGATGTGCTTCAGCGTCTGCTCGCGGCACGCGCGGATCGCTTCCTGGAACACGCGATCCAGGCGCCCGGGCGGGATCACGAAAGCCTGCTTGTAGCGATCGTAACGCTCGATGAGCGGCCCGTCGCCCGGCAGGCGCGAGTCGAGCTGGCCGAGCACGGTCTGGAACTCCGCCTCGGTGTGCACGGGCGCCGCCGCGTCGTAGAGCGCCCGCGACTCCTCGTCGAAGGTGAACTGCTTGCCCTGCAGCATCGCCACCTTCGCCCGCACGGCCGACAGTTGCCGGGTCAAGTACTGCCGTCGAAGCAACCATAGATCCGCGTCCGCCGCCACGGGCGGCACGGCAGGAGCGCGCGCCAGGTCGGCCTCGATGGCGGAGACCTGCTGATCGAGCGTCGGAAGGTCGACCTTGCCCGACTCGGCCTCGGTCCGCCACTCGGGCGGACCGTAGAAGGCGTCCACATAGTCGGCATCGTGCTGGCCCACGGCCAGAATCAGCCGGACGTACCGCTCGGCGATCGACCGCATGGGATCGCTCACCGGTCCCTGCGCGCTCACCATGGCCGTTCCGGCCGCCACGGCCAGCACGACCACCCCTCGCCCGACGCCTGTTCGCCCCATGCTGTTCCTCCCGTCAAGACGCCGCGGCCGCGCGCCCCGGACGCCTCACGGTCGCCCGGCACGAAGGCCCGCCTCGTGTCCGTACCGTCGCCGGATCGTCGGGATCAGGTACTCCCGGAACGCCCGGTGGAAGTCATAGCCGGGCGCGAACCCCCAGTCGCGTCGCGCCGCCGAGTCGTCGACGTCGGCTGGCCACGAGTCGACAATCCCCTGCCGCTTCTCGTCGACCAACCAGGTAATGGGCGCCGACGGAAACGCCGCCATCACCTCGGTGTGAATCTCCTCGGCCGACGGATTGAAGGCCGACAGGTTGTAGGCCGTGCGCGTCAGCCGCTCTCGAGGGGCCGCGGTCAGTTG
>JADZBZ010000205.1 GCA_020851835.1 Acidobacteriota bacterium | reverse complement strand
TCGCCGATAGAGCCGGGCACCCGCGGGTGTCACGTGGATCAGGTCGAACGCCCGCAGGCGAGGATCCCCGTCGAGTACCGGCGGGGCGCCGGGGCCTGTCAACACGAACGAGGCCGCCGGCCAGTTCTCCGTCACGATCCGAGGGGCGAGGTAGTACTGAGCCAGAAACCGCTCGGCGGTGGCACCTGTCGGGTCGGCCGCAATCGACACGTATGCGACGGAGGCGGACGGTGGAATCCGCTCGGCCGCACTTCCGAAGGCAGCGAGTACCTCGTGAGGTGTGCGGTCCTGTGGTCCGCCATCAAGTTGCCCAAGCAGCGCGATCAACGACATCAGCGCCACACCCGCTGCCAGCATTGCGTCGCGCATCGGTGTCTCGTCCTGAGAAATGGCCGGTGTCTGGGGCTGTCTATGGCCGAATGGCTTCCGCGGCCGGTGAGTCAGGCCACACGGGCACGGGACGCGCGACGTAGCCGGCGTGGGCCAGGTTGCTCTGAAACAGCGCCGTCTGCGACGCGACGAATTGCAGGCGCACCATCACGCGCGCCACGATGTACAACTGGCCGATGGCAAAGCCGCCCAGACCGGCCGAGGCACCGGGGGCCGCCACCCAGTAGGCGCTCAGTACCAGCAGGAAGCCCGCGACGTTCATCCCGTAGAGCCCGACGGTCTTCGCGGGGTGCCGGACGACGAAGCGCGCGCCGGCGACGAGCGCGCCGATCATGCTGCGCCGATCCTCCACCACCGCCCGGATCTTCGCGTAGTCCACGATCAGGTTGACGGCGCAGACCAGGGACGTGAAGACGGCGTAGAGCGCCGCGCGAACGATGAACGCGGTGCGCTCGACGTCGAGGTCGCGGGTCCACGCGACGTAGAGCGTGTCGAGCAGCCAGGCGTGAACGTAGGCGAACAGCGCCCAGTAGGCCGCCCCGGCCAGGATGGCCAGGCGGAGGAAACGGAAGAACCACACCCCGCATGCCGAGAAGAAGGCCGCGGCGCCCAGTGCGCGGTCGCGAGCCAGCCGATCCAGCACCCCGCCGGCGAGAAAAAGGGACACCAGGATCTGCGCGCCGGCCAGGACCGCCAGCGCCGGAATGAGCGAGTGGTTGTCGGCCAGCCGACTCAGATTGTCGAGTACCGCGGCGAAGCCGAGAATGGCGGGCACGAACGTCTGGCCGAGGCCGGCCGACTGGGCCAGGAACTCGTTCCACCAGTCGAAGTTGACGCCGGCGGCCGCCGTGTCGGCCATGAGGCTCGCGCCCAGGTGGTCCGCAATCATGCCGTGCAGCACGACGGCCGGCGGCAGGGCGACCAGGACGGTGGACATCCAGAGGCCCGCCACCACCCACGTGGCGCGGCGCACCCGTCCGAGACCGTCGGTGAAAGCGGCTCTCAGCATGTGGCGCCTCGTGCCGGGGCGCTAGACGAAGAAGGCATAGTCCATCAGCAGATCCTGCAGCCACACCATCCACTTCAGCGTCCAGTGGCCGGCGGCGGCCCCGGCCTGCGGCCGCAGCGTGACGCTGTTGTTGGTGTAGTTCACGTCGAGCAGGAGGACGCGGTCGGGGTCCACCTGCGCCGACACCGCGCGCGCCGGCTTCTCGTACATGAACGGCTGCCAGCGGGCCTGGCCGTCCCACGTCTCGCGGACCCGTTCGCCGTCTTCGAAGGTCACCACCATGTCGACCGGAAACTTCGCCTCGCCGATGCGGCGCAGCACCACGGTCGTGCGGAAGAGGCCGGGGTTCGCGGACTCCTGAAACTGGAGCGGGGCGCCCGGGGCGGGCTCGACGAACCCGCGCGAGCCCACCGGGACGCTGTCGAGACGCTCCACCGCGTAGTCGAAGACGTTCGAGCTGCGATACACCTCGTCGAAGAACCAGGTGAGGTCGCGGCCCGACTCGGCATTGGCGACGGCGAAGAAGTCGTCTGGCCCCGGGTGCTTGAAGCGGTAGCGGTGAAAGTAGGTGGCCATCACCTGCCGCAGGCGGTCCCAGCCGAGCATGCGCTCGAGGGTGTGCATCCACAGCGCCGTCTTGCCGTAGGTGATGTCGGCGTGCGTCGCGGGCCAGTACAGATACGAGGGCGTGGACGGCATGTCGCGCCGGGCGGCGCGGCGATAGAGGTTGAGCCCGTTGCCATCGGTGGCGCGCGACACCGCGATGTCGCGGTACTGCCACGGGATGAAGCCGCCGAAGAAGCGCTCCACGCGGTAGTTGGGGGTGAAGGCCAGCGACTGGACGCGCTCCTCCGAGAAGGTGTTGAAGCCCTCGTCCATCCAGGCATCCACCACCTCGTTGCTGGCGACCAGGCCGTACCAGAACTGATGGCCGGCCTCGTGCACCGTGACGCTTTCGGGCTGGTTCGTTCCCCGCGGCGCCAGCCAGCGCGTGCCGGCTGTGAAGAGCGTCGGGTACTCCATGCCGCCGCTCCCGCTCTGCCAGGCCGGGTCGATGATGGTGATCTGTGGATAGGGATAGGGGCCGTACCACTCGCCGTAGTAGCGCAGAGCCGCGGCGGTGGCGGCGAAATGGCGGTCTTCCTGTCCTCGATGTTCCGGCTGGAGCAGGAGCCGCATCTCCACGGGCGGCAGTCCCTCGTGCTCGAAGCGCTCCCGCGCCTCCACGAAGTCGGGGCTCGTCGTCCAGGCGAAGTCATGGACGTCGTCCTGGGTGTAACGGTGAATGGTCGCTTCCCCATCGGTGTCGGTACGCGAGACCTCGCGGCCCGTGGCACCCACGACCCAGCCGCGAGGCACGGTCAGGCGCACGTCGTAGCTGCCGAAGTCGGCGAAGAACTCGGTGTTGGCGAAGAACTGGCGGGCGACCCAGCCGTCGCCGTCGAAGACCCCGAGCTTTGGGAACCACTGCCCGATGAAGAAGTAGTTCCCGATCACGCCCGTACGCGAGAAGGTGCGCGGCACCTGGGCCCGCCAGCCGACCTGCAGCCGCACGGTCTGCCCGGGCGCTACGCCGGCGGGCAGGTCCGCGGCGGCCAGTGAGCGGTCCGCGGAATTCTGGTCGCTCGGCTGGATGTAGCGGAACGAGGGCATCAGGTCTGGACCGGGCGAACCGTCCGGATTGACGACGCGCAGCTCGGTGACCTGCTGCCAGCCGAACTCGCCCGCCGGACGGTCGAGCAGGTCGCCCTCGACGCCGGCCAGCGCGAGCTGCGACAACCACGTGGAGCCGGTATTGCGCCAGGCGTTCCAGTAGAGGTGCAGCCGGATGGAGTA
>JADZBZ010000204.1 GCA_020851835.1 Acidobacteriota bacterium | reverse complement strand
GTGGGCGCGCTGGCGGCCGGCCTCCGCCTTCTGCAAACCGGCTCGGTCAAGACGTATGCGGCCGGCACCATGCTGGGCGTGGTTTCCATCCTCGCCTACTACTTCTGGAGATAGCGCGCAGTGACCGGTCTTCCGATGCTCTCGCTCGCCATCCTCCTCCCCGTAATCGGGGCCATCCTGCTGCTCTTCGTCCGTAACACGGACGGCGCGAAGGACGGACTCATCCGCAACCTCACCCTGGCGGTGTCGCTAGCCACCTTTGCCGTCACGCTGGCGCTGTGGGCCGGCTTCGACAGCGCGCCAGCCGGAGAGTCGTTCCAGTTCATGGAGCGCCACCCGTGGATTCCCGCGTTCGGCATCGAGTACTTCCTGGGCATCGACGGCCTCAGCCTGATGCTCATCGTGCTGACCGGCTTCCTCACACCGATTGCGCTCCTCACCTCGTGGGACAGCATCGGGAGTCGGGTGAAGGAGTTCTCCATCTTCATGCTGGTGCTCGAGGCCGCCATGATCGGCGTCTTCTGCGCGCTCGACCTGTTCCTCTTCTATGTCTTCTGGGACATCCTCCTCATCCCGATGTACTTCCTCATCGGCATCTGGGGCTACGACCAGCGCGTCTACGCGGCCGTCAAGTTCATCCTCTACACCCTGGCCGGGAGCGTCCTGATGCTGGTGGCCATCATCGGCCTGTCGTGGATGCACTTTGCCGCCACCGGACAGTACAGTTTCAACGTCCTCGAGCTCTACGCGCTCGATATCCCGTTCAACGTGCAGTACTGGTTCTTCCTGGCGTTCGCGCTGGCGTTCGCCATCAAGGTGCCGCTCTTTCCGTTCCACACGTGGCTGCCCGACGCGCACGTGCAGGCGCCCACCCCCGGTTCGGTCATCCTGGCGGGCGTGCTGTTGAAGATGGGCGGCTATGGCCTCATCCGCTTCGCCTTCCCGCTGTTTCCCGAAGCCGGCGCCTACTTCGCGCCCGTCATCGCGATGCTGTCGGTTGTCGCCATCATCTACGGCGCGCTGGTGGCGATGGTGCAGCCCGACATGAAGAAACTGGTGGCCTATTCGTCGGTCAGCCACATGGGCTTCGTGGTGCTCGGCATCACCACCCTCAACGTGCAGGGTATCCAGGGCGCGTCGTTCCAGATGCTCGCGCACGGTGTCAGCACGGGTGGCCTCTTCGCGCTGGTGGGCATGATGTCGGATCGGCGCCACACGCGCCTCATCAGCGAGTACGGCGGCATCAAGGCGGTGATGCCGAAGCTCACGGCCGCCTTCCTGGTCATCACGCTCGCCTCGGTGGGCCTTCCCGGGATGAACGGCTTTGTCGGCGAGTTCCTCATCATGCTGGGCGCCTTCCAGTGGGACGCGCGCTACGCGGTGGGAGCGGGCCTGGGTGTCATTCTCTCGGCTGTGTACATGCTGTGGATGTTCCAGCGGCTCTTCTACGGTCCGGTGACCAACGACCACAACAAGCACCTGCCCGACCTGTCGTTCCGCGAGTGGGCCGTGATCGGCCCCCTGGCGGCGATGGCGATTGTGATGGGTGTTTTCCCGAACGTGTTCCTCAAGCCGATGGGGCCGGCCGTGGACCGCATCGTCGAGCGCGTGATCGCGCACCAGCCCGCGTCGGCTCGGACCGACTCTGACGAGTTCCGGCGGGGCGGGCCCGCCGCGGCGCACCTGCCCGCTTTCGACAGTCCCCGTCCACCCGTGACGACTTCCGTGCGCACGGCGGGAGGCTACTGATCATGTTCAGCAACGCCTTCGACGCCGTCATCCCCGTCATCTGCTTGGCCCTGGCCGGCCTGGTCGTCATGCTGGCCGAAGCCTTCCGCGGCAAGGGAGAGCGCATGCCGCTCGGCGGCCTCGCCCTCATCGGCCTGGTGGGCGCCGCCGCCGCCTCGGTGCTGCTGTGGAATCGCAACGCCACCAGCTTCGGCGTCATGACGGCCGATAACTTCTCGATCTTCGTCAACCTCGTCATCATCATGGTTGGCATCCTCACCGTGGCTATTTCGTCACAAACCGTGGAGCGCGACGGCCTGCCGGCCGGTGAGTACTACGCCATGCTCCTCTTCGCCATCGTCGGCATGATGCTGATGGCGCAGGCCACCGACCTGCTCCTCATCTTTCTCGCCCTCGAGACGATGTCGATTGCGGTGTACATCCTGACGGGTTTTCGCCGGGATCAGGTGCAGAGCACCGAGGGCGCCTTCAAGTACTTCCTGCTCGGCGCCTTCGCCAGTTCGTTCTTTCTTTACGGCGTGGCGTTCATCTACGGCGTCACCGGCTCCACGGGTCTCGACCGCGTCGGTTCGGTCATTGCCGCACAATCGATGAGCGGCAACGTCATGATCCTGCTGGGCGTTGGCCTGATGCTCGTCGGTTTTGCTTTCAAGATCGCGGCCGTGCCGTTCCACATGTGGTCGCCAGACGCCT
This sequence comes from Acidobacteriota bacterium, assembly GCA_020851835.1. GTDB lineage: Bacteria > Acidobacteriota > Vicinamibacteria > Vicinamibacterales > UBA2999 > VFZN01. The sequence continues at coordinate 6,178 of JADZBZ010000204.1, read as the reverse complement.
ACGAGGGCGCGCCGGCGGTGGTGACCGGCTTCATGTCCACGGGTGTGAAGGCGGCGGCCATTGCCGCCTTTGCGCGCGTGTTCCTGTCGGCCCTCGAACCGATGATCACCGACTGGGCGCCCATCATCTGGGGCATGGCCGCCGCGACAATGGTGGTGGGGACGGTGGTGGGCGTGGCGCAGACGAGCCTGAAGCGCATGCTGGCCTACTCCAGCATCGCGCACGGTGGCTACCTGCTGCTGGGCATCATCGCGGGCAGCGACGTCGGGAAGGCGGCCATCCTCTACTACCTGGCCGCCTACGCGGTCACCAACCTGGGCGCCTTCGGCATCATTGCCCTGCTGGGCACGCGCGCGCGGGCCAACGACGACCTGCGCGACTACGCGGGTCTGGCCCAGTCGCATCCGGGCGTGGCGGCGCTCATGACCTTCTTCCTGCTGTCGCTGGGCGGCTTCCCGCCGACGGCCGGCTTCATCGCCAAGTGGTACGTCTTCAGCGCCGCCGTGGGTGCGGGCTACTACGGCCTGGCCGTCATCGGCGTGCTGTCGAGCGTGGTCTCGGTCTTCTTCTACCTGCGCGTTGTCGTGATGATGTACATGTCGGAGCGCGATGCGCGGCCCGTGCCGGCTCCGGTGGCGGGTGTGGCGCTGGCGGGCCTGGCTCTCTCGCTGGCCGGGGTGCTCTACCTGGGCATCCTCCCCGCGCGCGTGCTCGACTGGGCGCAGGCGTCGGTGTCGACGATCTTCTAGACGGTCGGGCTCAATCGCCGCCATCCGGCGAGCCGGGGGCCCGGAGCGCGCAGAGAACTCGGAGCGCCGAGAGAACCCGGAGCACCGAGAGAACCCGGAGCGCCGGGGCTTCAGCCCCGGCGCCGCCGCCAGGCGCAACGGCCGGAAGCCACCTCGCCCGTCGCTCCTGCTCGGAGCCGCGCTTTCATCTCCGGCCGTTTTCGTCGAGCATGTTCTGTCTGCCGGCTTCAGACCGCGCGCGCGGACGAATCCACCTCAGCCTGATGTCGATCGCCGACGGTGTCATCGTCGCGGCCGCGAACTCGACTTCAGCGTGGACCGGTTTCCCCGGTTCCCTCCCGCCTTTTGGCGTTCGCAGGGCCCCTCACAGCCGATCCGCCGGGCTCCGCACGCCCAGCCCGCCGCGGTTCAGCACGTGTGTATAGATCATGGTGGTGCTCACGTCGCTGTGGCCGAGCAACTCCTGCACGGTCCGGATGTCGTAGCCGTCCTCCAGCAGGTGGGTCGCGAACGAGTGACGGAGCGTGTGGCAGCTGACGCGTTTCGGGATCTTCGTCGCGCCGGCCGCGCTGGTGACGGCCCGTTGCACGACGGTTTCGTGCAGGTGGAACCGGCTTGGTGGTCCCCATCGGGTGTCGCGGCAGATGCGGGCAGCGGGGAAGACGAACTGCCAGGGCCAGGACCGGCCGGCATTCGGGTACTTGGCGTCCAGCGCATCGGGCAGCACCACCCGCCCGAACCCGCGCGTGAGGTCGGCATCGTGGAGTTGGCGAGCGACCTCGAGCTGTCTCCGCAGTGCCGGAACGGCCGAGGAGGGCAGCATGGTGACGCGATCCTTGCGGCCTTTCCCTTGCCGGACGACGATCTCCAGCCGTTCCAGCTCCACGTCCTTCACTCGGAGCGACATGCCCTCCAAGAGGCGCAGTCCACTTCCGTAGAGCAGTGAGGCCACCAGGTGGGGGATTCCCGACAGGTGCTCGAACAGCAACCGCACCTCCTGGCGCGTGAGCACGACAGGCAGGCGTGGCGGGGTACGGACGCGCGTGATGGCGGGCAGGGAGCCCAACGGGCGGCCGATCACGTGCTGGTAGAGAAACGCCAGGGCACAGAGGGCCTGGTTCTGGGTGGACGCGCTCACCCCGTCTCGCATTGCGAGGCTGGAGAGGAACGCGGCGACGGCGTCGGCTCCCAATCGGTCCGGGTGCTGGAGTCCGTGGTACACGAGAAAGCGGCGGGTCCAGTGCGCGTACGCCTCTTCCGTCCTCGGGCTGAAGTGTCTGAGGCGGCACGCCTGGCGGAGGCGTTCGAGCAGCCTGGGCCGTGCCCCGAGCGGGGCCGCCGACGGGCTGGCGAGCGACGATGGGCGGCCTGCTGCCGTCCCGGCAGACTCGGTCCGAGTGGGACTGGGGGCTGGCCGGCATCTTGGCCAGGCGGGTCGCGGAGGAAGGGCCACGGTTGCGCAATGGAGCGAACCTCGTGCCATCGGGATTCGGTGGCGGCTTGCGGCGCCGATCCCCGGAACATCGCATGCGCTGCAACACGGGCACCGTCCGGCGGCGGCAGTTTCTGCGATCCCATTAGGCTGCCCTCTGCCGGCGCGCTTCCGGGGCGTTACACTGAACGGCCTAACACTCGGACGTGGCGGATCGCTGTCGGTCAGACGCGGCTCGACCCTGGAGAGAGACTGACGGCGCGGCGCCGGGATCCTTGGAAGATGGGGTAGTCTACAGGCTGTCTAGTAATCTGTTAGGTGGCTGAACAAACGGAGGATGACGCGGCCATGGCTGAAGGCACCGTTCCGATTCTGCTGAGACCGCTCCATGTCACCTCCCTTGAGACCGATCTGCCCGTCAACATCTCACATGAAGTTGGCGATTTGGCGCTGCATTTGCTATCGGAACTTACCCAAAATTGGCAGACGCCCCTGGACACACTGCGAGCGAGATACCGCGAAGTCACGAACGAGGACCGTGAACCGGTAATCGTTCCCGATCATGACGTGATCACGCGACACATCATTCGACCTCTTCGAGAAGCGAAGCAGTGCTACGTTCTGGGCATGCCAGTGGCCTGCATCGCGCAAGCCGGCCTGGTCGGCGAAATGGTGGCGCTGTGGCGGTTTCGAATGCTCAGCCCGCAGATCGATGGCCGACCATTGGATGAAGAAGTGCAGCGTGCGTTGTTGGGCAGAGAGTTCGATAGGCTCCGCCAAGAAGAGCGGGTCAGGGTGCTTCGCGCGCTCGACAACCTCGGTGAAGACGTGCTATCGGCGTTTGGGGAGCTCCGCGCACTGCGAAGACGTTACCTACACTTCATGGTTGCGACCGAGGCGAACGTCGACGACGACGCGCGCCGGGCCCTAGAATACGCAGGGTTGCTCGTAATCAAGACCCTGAACATCTCGCTTGCCAACGGCGCCATCGTCTTGCCAGAGCGCGTCTCACGATATATCAGAGACATTCTGGTGCTCGAACCAGATGACCAGGCCGAGAAACACGCCACCTAACCAGCGGTTGCAGCCGACGGCAGCCTGGTGGAACATGAGGCCGCCGCGGCTGAACCGCGGTCGTTAGACGGCTGACAGAAGACCGAAATGGCTGACGGCGTACCTCAGCGAATCGCAGACATCTCCGACCTCGCACGAATCGTGCACGAGTTTGGAGACGCTCGGAGACTGCTGTTCCGCGGTCAGAACGTTGATGAGCCGCTATTGCCGCGGATCGCAAGGATTGCTCAGCAGAAGTCAATCTCAAGAACCGATCTGGAGCAGGTCGAGCGTCGCATGTTGGAGCGCTTTCGGAAGGAATGCGTGCCATTTCTCCCGGGGAGAACGCCGATCACGAGTTGGGAGTGGCTGTCTATAGCTCAACACCAGGGCCTGCCCACACGACTGCTTGACTGGACCGCAAGTGCTCTGGCCGGGGTGTGGTTCGCGGTAGCCTCGGATCCGAAACCGGATGGTGGACACGGTGTGCTCTGGGTTATGAATGTGCCAGAACAGTACGAGCGCTCTCCTTCTGACGCGGACGACGCCTTCGCATTCAAGGAGACGTTCGTGTTCCAGCCGTTCCATCTTGACAAGCGAATCGTCTCGCAGTCGGGGTGGTTCACTGCTCACAAGTTCTCTGACCAGTATGGCAAATTTCTGCCGCTTACGAAGATCGGACATTTCAAGAACAACATTCGCAAGTGCATCATCCCGGCCGAGCGCTATGATCCGCTGCGTCGTGAGCTGAGATTGATGGGCGTTACGCAGGCGGCGATGTTTCCGGATCTCTCGGGCCTATGTGCCGACATTCAGGCAGACTGCATCGACTCATGGAGGTCTCTGAGGTCCATCTAATCACGCCGTCTAACACGCGGTTGCAGCCGACAGCGGCCGGTCGAGCAGGTGTGCCGCTGCGGCTGAACCGCAGCCGTTAGGCTGCGACGATAGACACCGTGGTGAACCCAATGTGCCGTCCGGCGGATCTCATCGTCCCGGTTCTTCTGCTGGCGGGCGGGGTGTGTATCGGGGCACAGCCAGCAACAACGTGGCGCGATCCCTCACCTCATAAGGCTCAGCTCATCACCGTCGATGAGAACGTGCAACTCGAGGTGCTGGACTGGGGTGGGTCTGGCCGCCCCATCGTCCTGTTGGCAGGTTCTGGAAACACCGCGCACATCTTCGACGAGTTCGCCCCGCGCTTGGTCCCGGAGGGCCACGTCTACGGCATTACGAGGCGCGGATACGGCATGTCAACACCGGCCACGTCCGGATACACGGTCGACCGACTCGGAGAGGATGTCGGCGAAGTGCTCGATGCCCTCTCGCTGTCATCAGCCATCCTCATTGGGCATTCAATCGCAGGGCAGGAGCTTAGTTACCTCGCGTCACGGACTCCCAAGCGTCTGTCTGGTGTTGTCTATCTTGAAGCCGCCTACTTCTACGCGTTTCAAGCGCCGAGTCCGCCGACTCGGCCACAGACTCCACGAGGCGCCCCGCTCCAGTCGCCATCTCCACGACCGGATGATCTCAAGGACATCCCGGCGTTCCAGGCTTGGTCGAGGCACTATCGAGGTTTCGTGCCGCCTGAGTCCGAAATCAGACAGATTCGCAGCATCGCCGCTGATGGCTCTGTCGGCCCGGTCCGCGCACCAGCATCAGTCAGCGAATCGATTCTCGCCGGCCGGCAAAGGTTTTCAGGGTTGAAGGTGCCGGCTCTGGCCATCTTTGCGATTCCGCACGATCTCGGACCCTGGGCGAAGGACGATCGATCGCAGGCCGAAGCGATCGAGAGCTTCACGGCATCCGATATGGCCCAGACCGAACGCCAAGCACACGCGTTCGAAATGGGCGTGCCAGGGTCGAAAGTCGTCCGAATTCGGAGCGCCAATCATTATGTGTTCTTGTCCGGCGCGGACGTGGTGCTCAGAGAAATCAGGACCTTCATACGGTCGCTGCAGTGAACCTGATCAACACGCAGCCTAACCAGCGCTTGCAGCCGACAGCGGCCGGTGAGATCCTGAGCCGCTGCGGCTGAAGCGCGGTCGTTAGCCAGACAATCATCGGGCGCGACCGAGAGACCGGGATGACTCGGTGGGTATCCTATGAACCGACGGAAAATCATCCGGGCTGTGGCGGCCGTCATCGTCGGGGCGGCGCTGTGCATGATCAGTGGCGCTGGGCCAGATCGACCTCGCTCTGTCACGGGCACCATCACGGAGTTCCGTCTCGGCGACTGGCTTGCGGTCAGGAATGAGCAGTTCATGCCCCTTCCCATGGCGCTGCGAGACAACACACAATACGAAAGCGAAGACTCCCATGCCATCGTGGATCCAGCGACCATCGAGCCCGGTACCCACGCGACCGTGTGGTATCGGAACGTAGGTGAACGACGACCGGTGGTAGACCGAGTTCGCGTGATCGAGGAGCCGCGGTTGCCGTGAGCTCCTTGAGCGCTGGCCCGCCCGCTGGCAACCTCGAATACACGACAAAACAAGATGTTTGTGGAAAATGGCTGGCTAACCAGTGGTTGCAGCCGACGGCGGCTGCCAGCGATCATGAGCCGCCGCGGCTGAACCACAGGCGTTAGCCAGACAAGGTATACGCGCAAGGAGCATGGCGATGCCCAAGCTCGCAGCGAGCAAAGAGCCTGAAAGCGCGCTGGCTCTTACGATGCTGGCCAGTACGCCGAGGCAGATCGCCCGGATCGCTCGGGGGCATGACGACCGGTGGCTTCACCGCCAGCCAGCGGCAGAGGCATGGTCGGCCAGAGACATCGTGGCGCACCTGCGAGCCTGCGCGGAAGTGGGGGGGCGTAGCCCTCCCTGCCAAGATAGGTGAGACACTCTCCCCAGCGGAAATTACTGTCGAGGGCGGGGAGGTGCAACGACTGTGATGCCTACGATCCACAGCCTGCAGAGGGACCAGTCGCCCGTGGGAGAGC
>JADZBZ010000203.1 GCA_020851835.1 Acidobacteriota bacterium | reverse complement strand
GCGAAGCTGCCCTGGCTGGGTCGCCTGCCGGGCGACTTCGTCATCGAGCGGGAGAACTTCCGGCTCTACTTCCCGTTGGGCACGTCGATCGTCGTCAGCGTCATCCTGACGCTGCTCGCCTGGCTGTTCCGGCGGTGACCAGCTCAGGACGCCGGGACGCCGGGACTGAAGTCCCGGCGCTCCGAACCGCGACTGACGCTCCGAACTGAGGTCCCGGCGCTCCGAACCGAACTCCAAGGGTAAACCGATTCCGATGGAGCGCCGGGGCTTCAGCCCCGGCGTGGACGCCACCCATGGCGGCGCGACCGCCATGCCTTCCCCGTCCGACAGGCCTCGGAAGGCCGATTGCGCGGCTTATGACCGTCGTCATACCTGAGGCCCCGACGCCCGCGTACGCTGCCGTCTGCGCGGCTGTGTATGGCAGAGTGGCCTTCACCTTCCGGGAGTCCGATGGCATTGGACCACATGTGTGCGGCGGCCGATGCCCGCCATCGGGGCGTGCGGGCCAGTCTCGCGGCGGTGAGCGAACTGCTGCCGACCATCGCGGGAGACGGCCCCCCTGCACCCGAGCTGCTCGCGCGGTTCGAGGACCTGGCGGTCTTTCTCGAGCGCCACTGCACCCGGGAGGAGCAACTCCTGTGGCCCGCGTTCGCCGCCCTGGCGGAGGCGGCCCGGCGCCAGCAGCCGCGCCCACCTCTGCCGTTTCCCACGATGCTCCACCCCGTCCGGTTGATGGAGAGCGAGCACACGCAATTGCGCGCGCGGCTGGACCACTTGCGGGATCTCACGGTGGAGCTGGCGCTACCCGTTGACGCCGTCGACCGCTGGCGTAAGGTGCGCGACGGCCTGGCTACCCTCACCGCCGCCGTGGCCGACCACGAGCGCTACGAGGACGAAGTGCTGTACCCGGAAGCGCTCGAAGTGGAACGACGGCTGGGATAGACGGAAACGGCTGCCGTCAGCCGTTTGCCTTTCGTCTTTCGTCCCGGTCACAATATGATTCCGTCCGTGTCCAGCCATCCCTCCGAAGACGTGCTCCGCCGCATCCCCCTCCTCCGCCGGCTGAGCCCGTCCGATCGGACCCGAATCGGCGAGTGCGCACGGGTGCGATCGTTCGGGCGCGGCGAAGAGGTGTTCCGGGAAGGCGATCCGGGTGACGCGTTCCTGCTGATCATCGACGGCCGCGTGAAGGTCTTCAAGTCCACTTCCTCAGGCAAGCAGATCATCCTGGAAATTTTCGGCGCGGGCAATCCGCTGGGCGCCGTCGCCGTCTACGAAGGCGCGCCGTTCCCGGCCTCGGCCGTGGCACTGGAGGACACCACGCTGCTGCGGGTGGAGGCGAGAGACTTCTTCCGCCTGCTCGAGCAGCACCCCGCGCTCGTGCGCGGGCTCCTTTCCGGGCTGACCATCCGGATCGCCGAGCTCACGCGCCGGTTGACCGAGCTGACGGGCGGCCGTGTCGAGACGCGATTCGCCCGGCTGTTCCTGAAGCTCGCCGATCAGATGGGCCGTGCCGAGCGCGGCGGCGTGTTCATCCCCTTGCCCCTGGCGCGGCAGGAACTGGCGGACCTGACCGGCACGACGATCGAGACCTGCATCCGCATCATGAGCCGGTGGGAGAAGGAGAACGTGCTGCACACCGACAAGGACGGGTTCGTGGTGCTCGACCGGGAGGAGCTGGAGGCGGTGGCGTCCTGAACGGCCGATTGACGATCGGGGGATGGGGCCACGCTGGCAGGCCTACAGATCGGCCCGTCCCAGCCGGCGCGCCGCAATCCATGCCGGCACCGCCACCCACACCAGGAAGGACGCCGCGATCATCGCCCCGGCGGAGGCGCCGCCTCCCGTGAACCGGAGCAGGGCGAGCGACGCACCTCCGAAGGCGGCCGTGCCCTCGATCGCGAGGTAGGCGGCCGTGCGGCCCGCGTCCACCGGGTTGACGAGCGCGGCCGTGATGAGCAGCCGCGACGCGGCGCCGGACTTGAGCAGCGACGCGACACCGAGTGCGGCCAGGTCGAACAGGATCACGGCGACGAACCACACGACCAGCGCGAGGCCCAGCGTCCGGGCCCGGCGACCGGGTTCACCGCTGGCCAGAGCCGCCGCGACGGTGACAAACACCGCCGTGAGCGCCAGAGACAGCGCCACGACGACGAGGAACTGCGAGGCGCCGTAGGGCCCGGCCGACCACTGCACGGCGAGGCCCGCGACGCCGAAGCCGAGCAGCTGAGCCGCGCCCAGCGCCAGGAACAGCCCGAACACGCGGCCGGCCAGGATCACCTCCCGCGGCACGGGCTGCGCGTAGAGAATTTCGGCGGCGCCTCGATCGGGCGACAGCGTCAGCGCGCCGAAGACCAGCGCGGCCAGCGGTACGATCAGCAGCACGAGCTGAACCAGCGACACGGCCGTCCGGGCGAAGTCCTGCAGGCCGTGGCCGCCCGAAAGAATGTAGCCCGATGAGGCGACCAGCAGCGCGAGCCCGGCGAAGACCGCGGCAAACCACTGGAGCCACCGCGAGCGCACCGCGAGCAGCAGCTCGTGGCGCGCGCAGAGCCAGAGTGCGGCCATCAGGGGCGCCCTCCCGCCAGCAGCATCGACCGGTCGTAGGGGTGCCCGCCCCGCGCGTCGGGATCGCGGTCTCGGTCGCCGCTGGTGCGATGCGCGATCAACCCCGAACCCATCGGCGTCTGCAACCCCGGCACCTCGGTGAGTACCGCGTCCTCGACCGCGATCCAGTCGCCCGTCAGGTGGTCCGCGACCACGATGACCGTGCCCGCGGGCGGTGGGCCCGCCCGGAGCGACGTCTGCAGGCACCCCAGGTCGTCGAAGAGCAGTGGCTCTTCGCCAGGCGCCAGCAGCTCGGCAGCCGTCGTCGGTGACGAGATCACCATGCGGCACGACGCGCACACGTCGTGGCCGAGGTCCAGGGCGACGGGCGTGGGCGGCCCGGATGCGCAGGCGGCGGCCACGAGCGCCAGCATCAGCAACGTTGGGCGGCTCATGTGGCGCCTCCCACGATGGACCGGTAGAACTCGTCCAGGCGCCCTTCTTCCGCACTCAATCCTTCGACCACACCCCCGGCAGCGCGCACGGCGTCGAGCGCACCGAGCCTGGCCGCGGCTGGTCCCGGCACCAGCAGATCGTCACCGGCCCACACGGCCTGCGGCGCGATCGCCTGCACGCGCGCCAGCACCGACGCCTCGGCATGGGCCAGGCGCAGGCGCATCACACCGCGGTCGGCGAGCCGCGCCGCCAGTTCGCCTGCCGTGAGCGTGGCGGCAAGACGGCCTTCCACCAGGATCACGATCAGGTCGGCGAGCCGCTCGACGTCACCCAGTTGATGCGAGCTGAAGAACACGGTCTGCCCGGCCTGCCGCCGGGATCGGATGAGCGCGTCGAAGGTCGAGAGCCCGTCGGGGTCGAGCGCGGCCGTGGGCTCGTCGAGCAGCAGGATCTCCGCATCGGGCAGCATGGCGACCGCCAGGCCAAGCCGCTGGGTCATGCCGCCAGAGTAGGTGCCGACCGCACGGTTACCGGCTCCGTTCAGCGAGGCGAACCGCATTACGCGGTCGGTCGCCTCTCCGGGCAGGCCGCGCAGGCGCCGGTAGAAGTTCACCACCTCCCGGCCGGTCAGCGCGTCCGGAAATGACACGCGCTGTGGCAGGAAGGAACAAAGTCGTCGGGCCACGGCGTCGCCGGCCGGCCGGCCCTCGGCGCCCAGTCGCACCTCGCCCGACGTGGGCCGCACCAGCCCGGCGGCGGCCTTGATCGTGGTCGTCTTACCCGATCCGTTCGGGCCGAGCAGGGCGACGACCGCGCCCGCTGGCACCTCCACGGTGAGCGCATCCACCGCCCGGTGGATGCCGAACACCTTGGTGAATTCCCGGTATTGAATCACACCCTACGTCCCACGTCGCGCCGGCGACGAGTGAGGGGTGAGCGTCCGCCGGCCAGCAGCACGAACGCGCCACCAAGGGCCATCGCGGCCGGCCACGCCGCCGCACCCGCGCGGGCGGCCGCCGGCCGATCGGCGGGCGTGAGTGGCGGCACCTCGGGCAGCGCCGGCATCCGCACGAGCGGCCGCTCGTCGAGCACGGGCACCGCGTCGAGCACCGGGAAGGCCCGTTCGGCCGCGCCCAGCGCGCGGGCGGCCAGACCCTGCGCGAAGAGGTCCGCCGCCGTCATGTTCCCGCGAAGGTGGTCGAACACGTTCGACAGGCGGTAGGGCCGGTCGGCGTACCCGTCGCCGTCCAGGTCGGGTTCGTCCTGATCGGACCAGTAGTTGCCGGTAAAGCGCGTGTCGGTGCGGCGGCCCACCAGCCACAGCGGCGTCAGGTTTCCGACGAAGGCGTTACCTTCGAAGACGTTGTCGCCGCTCGAATCGTAGATGACCAGCGCCATGTCCGACATGGCGACGATGTTGCGACGGAAGCGATTGCGGTACGACCCCTCGATGAAGATCCCGCGCGCGTTGTCCGCGATCAGGTTGTCGTCGGCCACGACATCGTCACATTCCTTGAAGAGGAGCCCGGCCGAGGCGAAGCCGCGATTGTGAAGGAACCGGTTGCGACGGAACGTGATGCGGCGGGAATACATGATCGCCGCGCCGGCGTCGCCGTTCGCGAAGGTGTTGTCCTCGAACAGGTTGTCGTCGGAGTACATGTAGTGGATGCCGTACCGTAGATCGCGGGCGGTGTTGCCGCGGACGACGCCGCCGGGGGACGACTGGATGTAGAGGCCGTCGCGCACCTCGATGATGAGGTTGTCCTCGAGACGAAAGCCCTTGGTGTTCCACACGTGGATGCCCGACCCGATCTCGCCCGGCGGCCGTCCGGGCAGGCCGTTGATGCGCGACCGTTCCACCACGGCGCCATCGGCTTCCCTCAGGTAAATGCCGAAGAGCGTTTGCCGGATGTGGCAATCGGTCACGCGGGCTCGCGGTGCGTCGATATGGATACCCGAGGTGTCTTGTCCAAGGTCCCCGCCGCCGCGGCCATCGATGTCGAAGCCCTCGATGCTGACGTCGGCTGCACGGACGCGGACGACACTGCCCGCGCCGGATCCGAGGAGAAGCGGACGGCCGGTACCGACCAGGGCGATCGGGCGATCGATGACCAGATCGCCCTCGTAGGTGCCCTCGGAGACGACGATGCGGTCGCCGGGGCTGGCCCGGTCGATCAAGGCCTGCAGCGGCGAGACCTGCCCCCCGCGGGATTCCACTTCTGGCGGGCCCGGAGGCGGCAGGCCAGGAGCGCCGGACGCGGCCGCCTGCAGCAGGCCCGCCGCGAGCAGGGCAAGGCCTCTCATGGCGTCAACCGGCGGGTGCCGGCACCTCGGGAGTGTGCCGGGACTGCCACCAGGTCGAGACGAGCGCGCCCGCCAGCAGCAGCATGACGCCCAGCATCGCGTAGGTGCCGGCCCGCGGATACGAGTAGACCTCGAAATTCGCGATCTGGCGGTAGCCGAACATCGGAGGCATGAAGGGCGGCACCTTCACGGCTGCGTCGGGCGCCAGGTCGTGGCCGTATTGATAGAGCTTGTAGCCGAACGACCAGAGAGAAAAGGCCCCGAAGTACACGAACAGCATTGTCACGTCCATCACCGACGCGACCGTGGCGTGCACGGCGGCGCGGAGCACCAGGAGGCCGAGTGCACCGATGACGAACGGCATCCACTGGAGCTCGGCGAACGACGTGTCGGCGAGCTCGTGCATGCCGATGTAGTGGTTCAGCACGTTGATCTCGCGCACGTCCTGGCCGTTGTTCCCCCCGGTCAGCGTGTACGCGTAGATGTCGAGCCGCAGCCCGTCCCGATACTGCGGCGCGAACATCGTCATGTTCCAGAGCGGGACGAAGTAGATGGTCACCAGCAGGCCGGCCGCCACGACGAGCATGAGCCGGGATCGCCAATCGATCGGCTGGTCCAGGAAGCGCCGCGTGGATGAGGACTGCATGATGACCACCTCTGACCTTTCTTGGTCTACTCTCCGTCTGTCGTCTGCCGGCCTACTTCGCGATCATGTATCCCTGCATCTCCTGGTGCAAGGCCGAGCAGAAGTTGGTGCAGTAGTACGCGAAGACCCCGGGCTTGGTCGCCGTGAAGGTGACCTGCTTGGTTTCACCGGGATCGACCACCAGGTTGATGTTGTAGTCGAGCAGGGCGAAGCCGTGGAGCTCATCGGTCGTCTGCTCGATGTTCGTTACGGCGATCGTCACGATATCACCGCGGTTCACCTCGAAGGACGTGGGCGAGAACGAGGATCGGACCGCGACCATCTTGACCGTCACCCGGTTGCCGTTGCGCGTGACGCCGGTCTCGTTGACGTCCCAGACCGCCAGCGGATGCTTGTTCTCTTCCTTGGGATACACCTCGATCGGACGGATCTTGTCGGCCTTGATGATCTGGGCGTAGTGAGGCTCGGGCTCGGTGAACGCGTCGTAGAGGAGCTTCATCTTCTCTTCGCTGATGTCCACCAGCTGCGACGACTCGGGCTGCGAGGGGCCGACCGAGAGATGGCGTCCGTGCGACAGCTTGTTGAGGCCCACGAGGAAGTTGCCATCGGGACTGACCGTGTCGCCCTCGGCCGCGGCCAGGTGGCCGATGTTGTAGGACATGGGCACCTTGTCGACGACCTCCCAGGTGCCGAGCTTCCACTTGGCGATCGCGCTGTCGAGGAACAGCGAGGTGTAAGCGAAGCCGTCGGGCCCGAACTGCGTGTGCAGCGGGCCGAGACCCACGGGTACTTCGGCGTCCTTGATGGACTCGTACTTGAGCACCGGGATGCCGTCTTCCTCTCCGGTGAAGTCCTTGTTGCGAATGGCGGTCTGGACCTTCTCGAAGTTGAAGGCCGTGGTGACGCCCTGGAGCTTGCCGGAGCCGACGATGTACTTGCCGTCAGGCGACACGTCCACGCCGTGGGGCGACTTGCCGCAGGGCATCAGGTACACGAGCCCCGGAACCTTCGCGGGGTCGAGCACGCGGACTCCGTCGATCATGTCCCCCAGGCCCGCGGCGATAGCCTTCTCCGCGGCGCGCCAGTCCACGGCCGCGATGTAGTCGCGGTCGCGCTGCGACGCGGTGACCTCCAGCTTGCCCGTGGCGCGCTCGGTGTTGTAGGAGGTGAAGAACATCCAGCCGTCCGACACGAGCTTGCCGGCGTCGCCGATGTCGTAGTCGAAGGGCGGCATCAGGATCTCCCAGCCGAGCGACATCTCGCCGCTCTGCGGGTCGATCTTCACGCCGGCCACGATGCCCTTGTACTCGGTGGCGTACTTGTCGATGCCCACCGGCCGCTGCGGCACCGGCACCGAGAAGCGGGTGGCCATCATGGCGTACTCGGTGTTGGGCGTCACGAACGACGACCCGTGGTTCCCGTGCAGGTTGGGCACGGGGCCCAGAATCTGCTTGGTCTTGAAGTCACGCAGGTCGATGCGCGCGATGCGGCCGTTCATCTCGTTGATGAACAGCCAGCGTCCGTCGTAATCGCCCTTGGTCTCCGAAAGCGCCGGGTGGTGCGCGTCGCCCCAGGTCAGGTCGCCCAGCATCTTCTTGCTCTCGTCGTCGAAGCCGTAACCGGTGGCTGGGTAAGGAGTGAAGACGGGAATCGTCGAGAGGTGCCGCATCGACGGGAGGCCGTAGACGTACACCTGACCCGAGTGTCCTCCGGACGAGAACATGTAGTACTGGTCGAGGTCGCCGGGCGGCACGTAGGTCTTCAGGGCGGCGACCGCCACGTCGGACTGCACGGCGGCGCCGCCGGTGGACCGCCGCGGCGCGCTGGGGGTGCACTGGCTGGCGGCCAGTGCCAGCCCCACGACGGCGAGCACGCTCGCCCACGGGTACCGATTGCGTCGCTTCATGATGACTGCCTCCTAATGACTGGGTGCCGGTGTCTCGGCGGCGCGCTGGCGCTGGTGCTCGGCAAACGCCTCGCGCAACTTCTGAATCGCGGTCTGTCTCTGTTCGGGCGTGAGAATGATCTGGCGCGAGAGCACCACGCCCATCGTGCCCGTCGGGTTGGCCAGGAAGTCGTCGATCGTCATGCCGAACCGGCTCTGCACGTCCTCGACCGCAATCGAGAGGTCCGGACCGATCTGCGCCGGGCTCTTCACGCCAAGTGAACTGACCGAGTGGCAGACGAAACAGCCTGTCTGCACGAACCAGCCGCCTGGCCCGGTGCGCATGGCGACCTCGGCCTGCAGTTCTTCTGGACTCCGGGGATCGACGCGCGGCGCACCGGCCAGGTAGTGCGCCGGCAGATCGCGCCGCTGCCACGACATGACGAGCATAGACAGCGCCTGCGCCTGCTCGGTGGAGAAGTTGAAGTTGGGCATCACGGTGCCCTCCGACAGCGCGCGCGGATCCTTGAAGTGCGCCACGTGCCAGGCAAACGTGGTCCGTTGCCCGGAGAGCCGGCTGAAGTCGTACTGCTCGGGCGCCTTGTCGCCCACCTCCGTGAGGTCGGGCCCGATCGTGCCGCCGAACCCGTTGATGACGTGGCAGGCGCGACACCCCTTCTCGTTCACCAGCTCCTTGGCCAGGTTGATGGCCGTGGCGCCGGCGGTTTCGCGGTCGTAGCGATGGCAACTGTTGCAGTTCATCTGCATCAGCGCGTCCTTGTCGGTGGCCAGCGTGTACGACTCACCCAGGCTCCGGCTGAGCAGCGGCTCCTCCCAGTGCGCCACCTCGCCGTGTGCCGCCGCGGTGTCGATGGCCCAGCCCTGCCCGCCATGGCAGGCCGTGCACCCGAACTGCTCGAGCGGGTGCGTCGCGAGGGGCGCCACCGGATGGGTGCGCCAGGGCTGCTCGGCCTGCTCGAACCCCTTCCAGTTGATCGCCTGGTGACAGGTGGTGCAGCGGTCCGCACGCCCGAGGTCGGCCACCCATATCTGCTGGAGCCCGCTCGGCACGCCGGCCGCCTGCTCGGCGCCGAACTGCTCGGTCACCATGCGTCGGAACTCGTACTGGTAGTACCGCCAGTCGTGCGCGCGGTCGCTCCACATGAAGAGTGCGGTGCCGATCACCAGCACGACCCCGACCAGCGCCAGCACCGGCCGATCGATGGACGGAAACGGAGAGTTGGTGCGCTGTTCCATGTCAGATCCTCGCCGGGATGTCCGGCCAGACCTCCCACGGCCAGTAGAAGTTCCAGTAGGGGCCGCGCAGGGCCATCCCGACGAACGTCAGGACGAGGATGCCCAGCACGAGGAGCAGGAACACCATGTTCTGGCGCGCCCGCACCCGAGGCAGCCACACGCCCGCGGCCAGCACGGGCGAGCGGTCCAGCCACGGCCACGCCGTCAGCAGGGTGACCAGCAGGCCGGGTAGCAGCACGCCACCCACGAACGCACCGTTCAGCGTGAAGGAGCCGATCCGGATCGTCGTGTCGGTGACAATCTCCTGCAGCCACAGGAAGTACCACGGCGCTTTGGCCGGGTTGGGCGTCACCAGCGCGTTGGCCGGCTCCTCGAGCGGCGAGGCGATGAATACGGACATGATGCCGACAATGGCAATGGTGCTCAGCGTGGCGATGGCCGCCCGCCGCACGAGATCCGGTACCGCATTCACCGTGGTGCCGGGCGCCTCGATCGACTGGGTGCGGATGACCGGGGCCTGGCCGCGCGCCACGCCGAGCAGGGTGTAGGTCTTGGTGGCTACCACCGGCGTTTCGACGGGGCGTTCCACCACCGCGTCGTGCTCGGCGATCGCCAGCCCGCCGTCCTTGCGCACGCGCCACATGTGGTACGCGAAGAGCCCGCCGAGACCGAGCGGCAGGATGACGACGTGCAGCACGTAGAAGCGGATGAGCGTGGCTTGCTCGATGGTGCGTCCGCCAATCAGCAGCTCGCGCACCGTGGGGCCGATTCCAGGGATGGACGACGCGATGTTGGTGCCCACGGTGACGGCCCAGAACGCCAACTGGTCCCACGGCAGGAGATATCCGGTGAACGACAGGAACAGCGTGGCCAGCAGCATGACGACGCCCAGCACCCAGTTCCACTCGCGACGCTGGCCGCGTCCGGCGCCGTTCTTGTACGCGCCGGTGAGGTACACCCGCACCAGGTGCAGGAAGACCGCGATGACCATGCCGTGCGCCGCAATCCGGTGCACGGCACGGATCCACGAGCCGAAGGTGATGACGTACTCGATGTCCTTTACCGACTGGTACGCGCGCTCCACCGAAGGCACGTAGAGGAAGAGCAGCGGGAGCCCCGACAGGATCAGGAGGAAGAACAGCGCCGCCGAGATGGTCCCGAGCCAGAACGAGTAACTCCACGCCATCGAGGCCTTGCTGACCTTGGCCGGAAAGGCGTGGAAGGCGAAGTTCGAGGTGATGGCATCGCCGGCTTCGCGGTCGGACCGCGGCTGCAGGCTCCACAACGGGTCGGGATGGACGCCGGGTGCGTCGGGCTCGGCCTTGCGTCCGAAAAAAGGCATTGGCATGACGTTACCCCGCCGTGAGCCGGAAGTCGGTATCGACCTCGGCCGCCAGGTCCACGACGAGCTGTCCATCGTCGGGCGCGAAGGACAGCCGGTACCACGCGAGTGGCTTGGGCGCCGGCCCCGAGACATTCGACCCATCGCCCTTGTACTCGGACCCGTGGCACGGACAGAGAAAGCGATGCGTGAGCCGGAGTTCGCCGGCGCCAGAGCCCGCGGTCTGCAGGTTGGCGAGGGCCTCGGCGCGGACCGTGCAGCCCAGGTGCGTGCAGACGGCGGAAATGGCGTGGAAGGTGTTGCCCTGCCGGAAGACGAAGAGCCGCTCGTCGGGCAGGAACTTGAGGCCGTCGGGGAAGTCGGCCGGCGATCCCAGCTTGACGGTGGTTGGCGAGTCGTACGACACGTTGGGCACCAGCGACCGCAGGGACGCAGCCCCCTGGGCGGTGAGCGCGGCCACGCCCGCGCCGGCCCCGAGCTTGAGCAGGAAGTCGCGCCGGTCGGACGGCGCCTTGGCGAGGGTGTCACTCATGGGTCCATCGCTCCGTGATGGTGAAGCGCTCCATCGTCATGGCGTCGGTGGGGCAGCGAATGGCACACAGCCCGCACCGGATGCACCGTTCGTCGTCCTTGATCATGGCCGAGAGCGGGAAGCCGCCGGCATTGGCGCGCGCGGTCAAGGTGTCCTTGAGATCGGGATCGAGATCGAGCGACTCGAAGGGGACGATGGCCAGGCAATATTCCGGGCACACGTCCACGCAGCGGTTGCAGAGCACGCACTTCTCGGGGTCGTAGATGGTCTGCACGTGGCAGACCAGGCAGCGCGCCGCCTGGTCGCGGGCGGTGTCGGGATCGTAGCCGGTTTCAACCTCCGCGATGCCGGTGCGACGGCCGATGTCGAGCGTCGGGGGCGCCTCGCGATCGAGCCGCTCGAAGCCGGCGATCATCTGGTAGTGCGTCGTCGGCAGCTTCTCGATGAGGATTGTGGTCTCGAGGCGTGCCCGGTCGGCCGCGAGAAATTCGTGGACCGAACGCGCCGCGCGCTTGCCGTTGGCCACCGCCTCGATCAGGTTGCGCGGGCCGAAAGCGACGTCGCCCCCGGCGAAGATGCCCGGCGCCGAGGTGGCCAGCGTCACGGGATCGATCCGGATGGTGCCGCCGGGCGTCGTCTCGATGCCGTCCTCGGGTGTGAGAAACGACAGGTCGGCCTGTTGCCCGATGGCCAGCACGCAGGCATCCGCCTCGAGGGTCAATACGTCGTCGTCGTCGTACTGAGGCGCGAAACGGCCGTTGGCATCGAAGACGCTGGTGACGCCGCGGAGCTCGAGGCCCGTCAAGTGCCCGTTGCCAATCAGCCGGCGGGGGCCCCGCCGGGTGATGAAGCGGACGCCCTCTTTCGACGCCTCCTCGAACTCCTCGTGGCCCTGGGTGGTCCGGAGCACCGGCATCTCGTCGAGGCTTTCGAGCGACACGACCGTCACTTCCGCCGCCCCGCCCCGGAGGGCCGCGCGCGCCGAGTCCATGGCCTCTTTCAGCCGGGCATCCGTTTCGGCGCCCAGATCCGCCTCGGTGGCCTCGGACGCCGGTTCACGGCCTGCGCGCAGGGCCGTGCGGGCGGCGTCGAAGGCCACGAAGCCCCCGCCGATGACGACCACGCGCCGGCCGAGGTCGAGGCGATAGCCGCGATTCACATTGAGGAGGTAGTCGACCGCCTTCACGACACCGTCGAGCTCGACGCCGGGAATCTGCAGATCTCGGCCGCGCGACACACCCACGGAGAGAAACACCGCGTCGAACCCGGCCTCGCGAAGCTGGCGCAGGCCAAAGGCGGGCGTGAGCGCGGTGTTCAGCTTGAGCGTGACACCGAGTGAGACGATGCGGTCGATTTCGGCGCGGAGCAGGGTGCGGGGCAGGCGGTATTCGGGGATGCCGAAGCGCAGCATGCCGCCCGGCTCGGCCGCGGCCTCGAAGATGGTGACGTCGTAGTCGAGCAGCGCCAGGTCGTGTGCGGCGGCCATCCCCGCAGGCCCGGCGCCGATGATCGCGACCCGGCGTTTCGGCCCGGTGGCCGGGGTTACCGGCGGCGTGCGATGAAAGGCCATCGGGAGGTGTCCGGCGTACCGGTTACCCTCGTCGATGCCCGTCGTGCGGAGCTGGTCCTGGGTGTCGGGGCGAATCGACTCCACGCCGAACTGCTCGGTGACGTGGCGCTTGAGGGCGCGGATCGACACCGGCTCATCAATCGCACCCCGGCGGCAGGCGTCCTCGCACGGCGCGGCGCAGACGCGGCCGCACACCGAGGCGAGCGGATTCGGCGCGCGGGCGACGAGATACGCCTCTTCGAGGCGGTTCTCGGCGATGAGCTGCACGTAGCGTCCGGCATCGGTCGAAACCGGGCAACCCTGCTGGCACTTGACTTGGGCCTTCCAGTGGTCGAGATCGGGGAGCACGACGCGAATGCCCATGGTTGTCTCCACCGGCGATGGTATGGCGGATTGGCGTGCGGAGGGCATGACAACGCTCATAGGGGGTGGCCGGCTGGAACCGGCGCAGAGTAGCGGGCAGACGATGGCCCGTCAGTCGATGACGATAGCCATTATACGTTCTGCGTGCGCTTCCCGGAGCGGACCGGCGGCCGGCGCGCGGGGCTCAGGTCGCGTCGAGTCCCCGGGCCATGAGGATCTTGCCCGAGCGCACGAGCTCGATGATACCGAAGGGTTTGAGCAGGTTGACGAAGGCATCGAGCTTTTCGGTTTCGCTCGCGCAGCGCATGATCAGCGACTCGGCGCCGAAATCCACGACCTTGGCCTTGAAGTTCTCGGCGATCTGCAGGAGCTCGGTGCGTTCCCTGAGGCCGGCTTTGATCTTCACCAGCGCCAGCTCGCTCTCAATCACCGGCTGGCCGGTGTGGTCGATGGCGTGGACCACGTCCACGAGCTTTTCGAACTGCTTGATGATCTGCTCGAGCGTGTCGGGATCTCCCGAGCAGGTGATCGTCATGCGCGAGAACTCGCCCGGCGCGGCGCCAAGACCCGCAATCGACAGGGCGGGCGAGACCACCAGCGACTCCATGTTGTACCCGCGGCGTGAAAACACGAGCGACACGCGCACCAGTACTCCGGGCTTGTTGCGCACCAGCAGCGAGATGGTGTGCAGCGGCGCCGTGACCACGTCGGTCACGACGTGGCGGCGCGGGGCCTTGCCCGGATCCAGCTCGAATTCGGCGCCGCGTGGTTCGGTGATGGTTGACATTCTTTTCCTCGGGTTCGGTGCAGACTCCGTTGCTGTCGTCACGCTAGGTGGACCCCGTCGGCTTCTCCATCTTCACCTTCGGTCGTTCGACGATCATGCCGGAGTAGGGCGCGCCGGCCGGGATCATCGGGAAGACGTTGTCTTCCTTCACCACCTCCGCGTCGATCAGGCAGGGACCCTCGTTGTAGGCCATGGCCCACTTGATGGCCTTGTCGACGTCACCGGCGCGCGTCACGCGCTTGCCGGGGATGTCGTAGGCTGCCGCGAGCTTGACGAAGTCCGGGTTGCCTTCCAGGTCCGCGCCCGACAGGCGGTTGTCGAAGAACAGCTCCTGCCACTGGCGGATCATGCCCAGGTAGTGGTTGTTGATGACCAGGATCTTCACCGGCGCCTTCTGCAGCTTGGCCGTGGCCAGCTCGGCTACGGTCATCTGGAAGCCGCCGTCGCCGACCACGCACCAGGTGGGCGTGCCCGTGGCCATCGCGGCGCCAATCGCGGCGGGAAAGCCGAAGCCCATGGTGCCGGCACCGCCGCTCGAAATCCAGTGGCGGTTCCGCGTCGTCCGGCAGAACTGGGCTGCCCACATCTGATGCTGGCCGACGTCGGTGGTGATGATACAGTCGCGGCCGCCCAGCGTGTCGAGCCGATCGAGCACGTGCTGGGCCCGCAGGCCGCCCTTTCGCGCGTACTTCAGCGGGTACTGGCGGCGCCAGCCGGCAATCTCCTTGAGCCAGTCGGCGGTGTCGAGCTTGCGGACCAGCGGCACCAGTTCCTCGATGGCCAGACGCGCGTCGGCCGCCAGGCAGACATCGGGGCGTACCACCTTGTTGAACTCCGCGACGTCGATGTCCACGTGAATCTTCGTCGCCTCCGGGCAGAACTCGGAGAGCTTGCCCGTGATGCGATCGTCCCACCGCGCGCCGATCGCCATGATTAAGTCACAGTGCTCCACCGCGCGGTTGGCGTAGGCCGTGCCGTGCATGCCGAGCATGCCCAGGTGCAGCGGGTGGTCCTCAGTGCAGGCGCCCTTGCCGAGCAGCGTGTTGACGATGGGCGCTCCGAGCGTAGTGGCCAGCTGCAGAATCGCCTGGCCGGCGTTCGAGATCACCGCACCGTGGCCGACGTAGAGCACGGGCCGCCGGCTCTTCGCCAGCAGGGCCGCGGTTTTCTCGAGGAGTGCCCGCGCGGGACGATCCGGGACGTGGTACCCCGGCAGGTTGACCGTGTCCACGAATGGCGCCGTGCACGGGCCCTGCGTCACGTCCTTGGGCAGGTCGATGAGCACCGGCCCCGGCCGGCCCGTGGTGGCGATGTGGAACGCCTCCCGCATCACGCGCGGGATCTCGGCGGCCTCCTTGATCAGGTAGCTGTGCTTGACGACCGGATACGTGATGCCGGTGACGTCGGCCTCCTGGAAGGCATCCTTGCCGAGCATCGAGGTGATGGTCTGGCCGGTGAGCACGATCATCGGCACCGAATCCATCAGCGCGGTCAGCAGGCCAGTCACACAGTTAGTGGCACCGGGGCCGGAGGTGACCAGAACCACACCGGGCTTGCCGGTGGCCCGGGCGTAGCCGTCGGCCATGTGGGCGGCGCCCTGCTCGTGCCGGGTCAGGACGAACTTGATCCTGGAGTCCACCAGCGCATCGAAGATGGGCATCGCGGCGCCGCCGGAATAGCCGTAGACGACCTCCACCCCCTCGCGTTCCAGGCACTGGACGACCTTGTCGCCGCCCGAAGAAACCTTCTGAGGCGTGGGCGTAACCAAGCCGGAACTGGCTGGGATCTCATGACCTAACTCGGATGATTTCGTTGAAACAGACCGGTCTGGTGGTGAAATGACGGCTGAAGTCGCAAATTGTTTGGCCAAAATGACGGTCTCTCCCTGGTGACGCTCACGATCGTGCCTTAGGAGCTGCCAATTTGGCAAAGAACAAATTGTTCTAGGGTCAAAACAGAATCTTTGGGGCGAAAGTGGTTAAGACGACTGCGCTCCGGCATCCCGCGTCCGACCCGGCGCGAAGTAGATCGCCGTCCAGCCCGTGACGGGCTTGAAGCGCTGCTCCTTCGAGTAGAGCCGGAATGCGCCCGACGGGGTAATGGCGCCGAGCAGCAGCCACTGCTCGACGGGCGTGCCGAGGCGTTCGGTCAGCTCGGTCCACCCGAACTGGGGGCTAAGCCTGGTGGCTTGCACGGTCCAGCCCTCTTCCAGGCGCTCGTGCAGCACGACGAAGTTGGCGGTCGGGTCGAACGCGAAGTATCCGCGCTGCTGCAGGGTGAGCCGCCGAAGTTCTTCGCCAGAGGCCTGGGGTGTGGCGATCTGGAACGTGCGATGCCGGCCGAATCGCCGGCCGAGCGCCTTGCAGACCAGTGCATTGTAGAAGTCGTTCTCGGTAGCGCACAGCACGTGGCTCAGGTGCTGGGCTTCCAGGGTGTGCTCGGTGTGCTCGGATAGGATCTCGCCGTAGTACACGTCGATGCCGGCCATCCGCGCGTCCCTCAGCCGGTGATACGCGCCGTCCACGAGCAGCACGTCGAT
>JADZBZ010000202.1 GCA_020851835.1 Acidobacteriota bacterium | reverse complement strand
CGGCAGCCGCGGTCGGGCGCCGGGGTGGTGCTCGTCGAGCCAGTGGCGGGCCAGGGGCGCGCCATGTCGGATGTGCCGCGGCAGGCATCGGCCGCGCTGCTGGTGGGACCGGAAGGGGGATGGACGGTCGGTGAACTGGCGGCGATTCAGGAGGCCGGCCTGACGCCGGTGTCGCTCGGCGGGCGGACGCTGCGGGCCGACGTGGCGCCGTTGGCGGCTCTGGCTGCGCTCTTCGAAGCCTGGCGGGCATGGTGAGGGTGGGCTCCAGGATTGGCGATTGGGGCGGTTGGCGGGCTTATTCCAGGCGCAAGGCCACCCACCCCGCCTCTTCGAGCCTCGCCGCCTGAATCAGCGCCGGGAACGCGGCGCGGACCTCCGATTCCTCGTCGACGTCAAAGCCGCTGATGAGGAGCCGGCCCGTGGGTTTGAGCAAGGCAGTGACCGCGTCGGCCGCGGTGCGCAGCATCCCGCCGGTCAGGTTGGCCACCACGATATCGGCCGGGACCGGCGGCGTCGCGCGGAAATCGGCGACCTCGAAACGGATGCCCGGCGGCAGGGTATTGAGGGCGCCGCTGGCGTGAGCCGATGCAATCGCGTCGGGATCCACGTCAATCCCCTCGACATCGGTGGCGCCCCTCTGCGCGGCAGCCATCGCCAGCACGCCCGACCCGGTGCCGAGATCCAGTACCCGCAGGCCCCGGAGTTCGACGTCCGAGAGCAGCCGCAGGCACAGGCGCGTGGTGGGGTGATGGCCCGTGCCGAAGCCCATCGACGGTTCGATGACGATGAGCGTGGTGTCGGGCTCGGGTGAGACGGGCCGGTCCCAGGGTGGTGCCACGACGAACCGCCCTGCTCGCACGGCGGTGAGCGACGCCTGCGAGCGTGCCGCCCAGTCCTCGTCTTCGACGCCGACCGGGGTGAGCGCCACCTGGGGAAAGCGCCGGGCCATGTCCCGCGCCGCCAGGTCGCGAACCTCCGGCGTGGAGAAGAACACGCGCCAGCGAAGCGGCGTCGGCGACGGTTCGGGAATCGGTGGAAAGGTGGGGTCCCACAACCCGCCGGGCGGTAGCGGCCGTTCGGCCAGGTCCTCGATGGCCTGGGGTGCGAAATCGTCGAGAAAGGCCGCGATACGTTCCTCGGCGTCCGGCGGATCGTCGACTGAAGGCGCCTCGAGAACCAGCGCCGGCCACGTGCGCCTCACCGGCACATCCGGAACGGCGTTAGTGACACACGTGGGGAGCGGGCATCGTCAGCCGAAGATCTTGCCGAAGATGCCGCGGTCATCGGTGTCCTCGTCCCGTCGCCTGGGTTCGAACTTCTGTGCGGGTAAGGTCGCGGCAAGTTGTTCGAGCAACTTGCGCTGCTCCCTGTTGAGCTTCTTTGGAATCACGGCCTGCACCGTGACCAGCACGTCGCCGGCGCCGCGCCCCGTCACGTCGGGCATGCCCTTGCCCTTCAGCCTGAAGACGCTGCCGGGCTGCGACCCCTCCGGGATCTTCAGCGTCTCGTCTCCGTCGATGCCCGGCACGACGATGACGCCTCCGAGCGTCAGTGTGGCGATGGACAGCGGCACTTCACAGTGCAGGTCATTGCCGTCGCGCTGGAAGAACTCGTGCTCCTTCACATGGATCACGACGTAGAGGTCCCCCGGGGGACCGCCGAGCGCACCGGCCTCGCCTTCACCCGCGAGCCGCAGGCGCTGGCCGGTCGCGATACCGGCGGGAACCTTCACCACCAGCTTGCGCTGCTGCTCGGTCGTGCCGCGGCCCCGGCACGTCTGGCACGGTTTGGAAATGACCTTGCCGCTGCCCCTGCACTGGCCGCAGGTGCGGGCGACGGTGAAGAACCCCTGCTGGTAGCGGAGTTGCCCGGTGCCCCGGCACTGGGGGCACGCGCTGGCGGTCGTTCCGGGCGCGGCGCCGGACCCCTGGCAAGTTTCACACGACTCGAGGCGCGGAATCTGGATGGTGGTCTCGGCGCCCTTGGCGGACTGATCGAAGGGGATCTCCAAGTCGTAGCGCAGGTCCGACCCGCGTTGCGGACCGGACCGGCGGCGACCCCCGCCGAAGATGTCGCCGAACCCGAAGATGTCGCCGAGCCCTCCGAAGATGTCCTGGAAGTCCGCGAAAATCGTCGGATCCACACCGCCGGCGCCGCCCGCCCCCGAGACAGCGGCATGACCGAAGCGATCGTACCGGACCCGTTTGTCCGAATCGGCCAGCACGGCGTAGGCTTCGGCCGCTTCCTTGAAGCGGTCCTCGGCCGCCTGGTCGCCCGGGTTGCGGTCAGGGTGGAATTTCAGCGCGAGCTTGCGGTACGCGCTCTTGATGTCCTGCTCGGTCGCCGTTCGCGCGACCCCGAGCACGTCGTAGAAGTCGCGCTTGCTCACGATGCCTTGGCGACCTTCACCAGCGACGGACGCAGCAGGCGTTCGCCGAGCCTGTACCCCTTGCGCAACTCTTCGATCACCTCGCCCTCCCGTGCGCCAGCGACGGCCTCGTAGGCTACCGCCTCGTGGAGGTGCGGGTCGAAGTCGGCGCCCAGGGCCTCGATGGCCGTGACGCCGCGTTTGCGGACCAGATCCGACAGTGCCCGGTGAATCAACTCCACGCCGGCCTTGTAGGCATGCGCTTCGGCAGGCGCGTCTGTCGCGAGCGCACGGTCGAAGTCGTCCATGACCGCCAGCAGGTCGTTCAACACGTCTGCCGCGGCCCAGTCCACGAACTCCTTCCGCTCGCGTTCCACGCGCTTGCGGAAGTTGTCGAACTCGGCTGTCTTGCGAAGCAGGCGGTCGTAGTGCTCGTCACGTTCCCGCTGCAGCTGGTCGGCCGGCGAGGCGGGCGCGGACTCGGTTTCGTCAGTCCCGTCCACGTCGGCCGGGCTCGGATCCTGGTGTTCATTCATGGTCAATGCGAGTCGCTCTGGTTGACATCCTTGAGGACGCGGGCCACCGCCAGGGCCGCTACGTCCACGGCCGCGATCGCGCGAGAGTACTTCATGCGGGTCGGGCCGATGACGCCCACCGTGCCCGTGCCGCGTCCGTCGAAGTAGGTCGACGCAATCAGGCTGAAGGGCCGCAGGCCCGGATCGTTGTGCTCGGTGCCGATGACAACGGTCAGCCCCGGCCCGTCGATGTATTCGTTGAGCAGGCGAACGAGCCGCTGCTTCTCTTCGACCATTCGCAACAGGGCGCCCAGCGTGGCGGGGGAGATGCCGCTGGCCTGCACGACCTGTTCGAGCAGTGACGAAGCGCCGTCGATGTAGACCGCGGCCGGTCCCTGCATGGTCTCGAGCGTCTGGCTCGCCAGGCGCAGCGCCAGGCCCAGCAACTCGTCGTAGAGCGTGCGCTCTTCGCGCAGCCGCTCCCGGACCCCGTGGCGTACGTCCTCGAGCCGCAGGTCGGCGAACTCGGTGTTGAGAAAGTTGGCAGCCTGGACCAGTTCCGACTGGCTCACGTCCTCGCCGATGTCCACCATCTTCTGCGACACCTGATTGCCACGCGACACCATCACCACCAGGATGCGCGATCCGCTCAGCGGGATGAACTCGATCCGGTGGAAGACCGCGTCCTCGTTGGCCGGCGCTATCGCGAACCCGACGTGGCGGGAGGCTTCCGACAGCACGTGCGAGGTGGAAGAGAGCAGATCGCCGATAAAAGGCGTGTCGCCGACCTCCTGGCGCAGTCGGGCCTCGACGTTGGCGACACCTCGCGTCGCCCGGCGGCTTTCGAGCAGCAGATCCACGTAGAAGCGGTAGCCCTGATCGGTCGGAACCCGGCCCGCCGACGTGTGCGGCTGCCACACGTACCCCATGTCTTCGAGCTGCGCGAGCACGTTTCGAATCGTGGCCGACGACACGCTCAGTCCGGACCGGTGCATCAAGGTTGCCGAAGCCACCGGCTCGCCCGTTTCGATGTATTCGCGCACGAGGGTCGCAAGGACGCGTCGCGTGCGGTCGGACAGGGAGGGAGCGGCCATTAGCAGTCTCTGAACTTGAGTGCTAACAGTATAACAGGACACGAGTTCCGGGGGGCGAGCACGGGCCGGGCGCGTCGGGTCCGGCCCGTTCATCGTGAGGATGATGGCGTTGGGGATGAGCAGCGAGGAGGCCACGGCCTACGGCTGGTCTTCCGCCTTCGCCTTGGGCATCCAGCGCAGCGAGGCGTCGGCGATGGCGCTGGTCTTGCCGCGGCGGACCGCCACCAGCTCGGCCGCGATACTGACCGCGATCTCCTGCGGGGTCACAGCGCCGATGTCGAGCCCAATCGGAGCATGCACGCGCGAGAGCTGCTCGAGGGACGCATGACGTCCGCCGAGAAGCTGATCGTAGATGCGGGCCACCTTGGCGCGGCTGCCGATGAGCCCCAGATAGCGCAGCTCACGCGGCACCAGGGCGGCCAGCGCATCCAGGTCGTGTCGATGCCCGCGGGTGACCACGACGGCGTAGGCCGAGGGCGGCAGGGCTGCCTGGACCAGCCAGGTCGGGATGTCGTCCACGGTCACCGACGCCGCAAACGGGAAGCGCTCGCGATTGGCGAATGCCGCCCGGTCGTCCACGACGTGCACTTCGAAGCCGGCCTCCGAGGCGACGCGGGCCAGGTAATAGCCGACGTGGCCGGCGCCGAACACATAGAGCGCGGCTGGCGCCTCCAAAGGCTCGATGAAGACCTCCATCTGCCCGCCGCACGCCAGGCCGGTCTCCTCGACGAAGTCGTCGTTGAGATCGTACTTGACGGTGACGGCCTTTCGCGCCCGCAGGGCTTCACGGGCCTTGCCGAGCGCGTCGTGCTCGTAGCAGCCGCCGCCGATGGTGCCCACCGTGCGGCCATCGGCAAACACCAGCATCTTCGCGCCGATGCGCTGCGGCGTCGAGCCATTGGCGGCGACGATGGTGACGAGGGCGACTTCCTCGCCCTTGGTCAGCGCCTCGCCGATGGCCGCGAAAATCTCGTGGTTCACATGGGAAGTATAGCCGGGCGGGGGCAGGTTCGGACAGGTGCGGGCGGGTCCGGACAGGGGCGGCTACCAGCGGTGCAAGTCGCACAACTCGAGCGGCTCGGTGCCGGCCAGGAAGGCCTCGCTGGCGATGCGCGGACAGTCGGGCGTGGCGAGCTTGCCGGTGTCGCGGTCGATCTCGACGAAGCTCACCCCCTCAGGTGCCTCGAAGGGCAGGTTGGGCCGGCCAGCCAGCGCCTCCAGCATGAACGAGGTCCAGATGGGCAGGGCCGCCTGAGACCCGCCGAGGCCGAGCGGCTGGTTGTCGTCCAGTCCGACCCACACCACGGCCAGCAACTCGGGCGTGAAGCCCACGAACCAGGCATCGCGCAGGTCGTTGGTCGTTCCCGACTTGCCGGCGGCGTCGAGCGTGAAGCCCGCCGCGCGGGCGCCGGCTCCCGTGCCCTCGTTGATGACGCTGCGCAGCATGTTCGTGACCAGGTAGCTGGTCGCGGGCCGGGCGACTACCCGACCCTTCTCGACCGCGGGAGCCAGCGTCCGGCCGCCGGTGACCACGCGAGCAATCGTCCGCAGCGGAGCGATGACGCCGCCGTTGGGAAAGAGCGTGTAGGCCGTGGCCACCTCGAGCGGCGACAGCTCGAACACGCCCAGCGCGATCGAGGGATACCCCTTCAACTCCTGCTGCCCGACACCGGTGCGCCTCCAGAGGCCGGCCACGGCGTTGAAGCCGGTCTGCTCGGCGACCTTGATCGTCGCGATGTTGCGCGACAGGGCCAGAGCACGGCGCAGCGTGATGTGGCCGTCGTACTCGTCCTCGTAGTTTTTCGGCGCCCACTCCTGGTCGTCGAAGGTCCAGGTCGTCGGTTCGTCCCAGACCATCGTGGCCGGTGTGAGGTCGGCCAGGCCGTTGTCGGCTGCCTGCTCGAAGGCGGCCAGGTAGACGAACGGCTTGAAGGTCGAGCCGGGTTGCCGCCGCGCGAGCACGGCGCGGTTGAACTGCGACTGGTTGTAGAAGCGGCCGCCCACCATCGCCAGGATGTCTCCGCTGCGAGGGTCGACGGCCAGCAGCGCGGCCTGCGCTCGCCGCGGCCGTCCGCGCCGCCGGCGCGCGAGCAGCGCGTCCACGCGCGCCAGACCGTTACGCACGGCGTCCTGGGCCGCGCGCTGGAGGTTCAGGTCGAGCGTGGTGTAGATGTCGAGTGGCTCGGCTCGCTCGGTCAGGCCGGGCCACGCCTCATCGAAGGCCTGCCGCATGTAATCAACGAAATACGGTGCCTCGTTGTCGAGCGCGCCCGGCACGACCGAGATGGGCTCGTCAGCCGCCCGGGCGGCGGCATCTGGACTGATGTAATCGGCATCGGCCATCGCGCGCAGCACCACGTTCCGGCGCTCCTTCGCCCGCTCGATGTTCGTGAACGGCGAGTGGTTGTACGGCGACTGGATGATGCCGGCCACCAGCGCGGACTCGGCGAGGGAGAGGTTGGTGACGTCCTTCCCGAAGAAGATCCGGGCGGCCTCGGCTACGCCGTGGACGGCGAACGATCCCCGGTGGCCGAGATAGACGTCGTTCAGGTAGAGCTCGAGAATCTCGTCCTTGGTGGCCTTGGTTTCGAGGATCACCGCCATGAACTGCTCGAGAAGCTTGCGGCGCAGCGAGCGTTGACGCGTCTGTTGCTCCTCGGCCATCTCCTCGCTGAGGAAGAAGTTGCGCGCCAGTTGCTGGGTAATCGTGCTTGCCCCCACGAGGTAGTTCCGACTACCGGCGAGGTTGGTGGCCAGCGCTCCGACGATGCGGATCGGGTCCACGCCTGGGTGATAGTAGAAACGTCGATCCTCGATGGCGAGCACGGCCTCGCGGATACGCGCGGGCATGGCGTCGAGTGCGACCCGGCGGCGCTTCTCGCGGCCGCCGGTCACCAGGCCCGTCAGCACCGGCGGGTCCAGCGTGACGCGCGGCGCGACGCGCCCGTCGATATCAATCTTCGTGAGGCGGACCGTGGGCCCGGGCCGCGACGAGGACTTACGCGCGACGGGCGGCGAGAAGGCGAGCACCACCGTACGGCCCGCGAGTTCGCCCGCGCGCGGGACGATGGTCACCGTGCCATCCCCGACCGCGAACTCGCCGCGCAGGTCGGCGTGGCCCCGTTCCGCGTAGCCGATGTCGTTGAGGCGCGCCACGGCGCCGGTTGGGCCAAGGGTCTGCCCCGTGCTGAAGATCAGCGGCCGCGCGAACACGCGCGGGATGACACGGTCGCGCTCGCCGTGCAGCCGCAGGTCGATGATGCGGGAGAACTGAATGTAGTAGTAACCGAGAGCGCCCGACAGGGTGAGGGCGCCGATCGCCGCCACGGTGACGAGTGGTTTCAGCAGTCGGCGCCGCCGCAGCGCCCCGGCCGTCTTTCGCGCCAGGCGGCGTGTCCTCCCGATTCGGGCGCGACGAGTCACGGGCGAGCCTGAGGGCCCCTCAGATGCTCAGCACGTAGTGGCGCCCCATGCCGAGCGGGACGTCCTCGAGCAGCCGGGGAACGAGGGCCGGGCCGTACCGGTTGAGAAACCACACGAAGCCGACCTCGCGCTCCTGCGGATGGCCCGACGGGAAGGTCAGCGCGCGCGCGCGCGTGAACTGGCGCCGCAAGGTGTCGTCCTTGCGCTTGGCCGCCTGGATGACCTTGTTGTGCAGCGTGTGCATCTCGTGCTGCATCTTTCCCAGCGTGGTTCGCACCGTGCCTTCCAGCGTCTGGTCGATCTGCGGCACCACCTGCCCGAGCGCGTTCATGCGCTCGTCGATCAAGGCCGCCACCGACGAAAGCGCCTGTTCCACCGTCGGCGGCAACTGCGACTCGAGCAGGTCGTTGAGCGCACGCTCGTCCTGCGCCTGCAGCGAGGGCAGGGGCAATTCGTACTTGGTGAGGAAGCGGATGGTCGCCGACTCGACCAGGGAGGCCGTCGCGCGCTGGTACATGAGCGGCATGGCTACGCCGAAATGCGCGTAGACCTCGCGGAGCTGCCCCAGATAGGCCAGTTCGTTGGGGCCGGCCACGTAGCAGATGGTGGGAAACACCGCGTCCTGGACGATGGGGCGGAGCAGGACGTTGGGGCTGAAGTGCTGGGGCGATGCCTGGGCTTCGGCCGCCAGTGCCTCGAGCGTCACTTCCCGGTCGCCGATCGCCACCCGGCCATCGACGGCCCGAATGGCCTCCCGGCTCGACGTCAGGTGGAAAAGGGAGATGGCGCCTTCGTGAGGCGTGACCTGCGCGTGGTAGCCGCGATCGACGAGGGCCTGCCCGGCGCGGCTCGCCAGCTCGGCCGTGTGTCCGGGATGGGCGATCTCGCGCGTGAACACGTCACGGGCCAGTGGCTTGGCGGCCGGGTCCGAGGAGTCGTACACCACGAGGCCGAGCGGTCCCAGGACGGCTTCGAGCCAGACGCCGAAGGCCTCGGCCATGCCGCGGCCCGGCCGATAGGCGCGCCGCAGCGCCGTGATCAACTCGTCGCGGAACTCGGTCTCCGGCAACGCCGCGGCCAGGGCGTCGATGGTCGAAACAATGTCGTCGGAGAGTGAGAGGCGGGCGATCGGGCGCTGGCCGGCACCATCGAGATCGGCCAGCCGGATGGCATGCGGTGTGAGGGCGGTGTCGAGCACCGTACACCCCGACACCTCGGGCCAGTCGTGATCCTCGGCGTCAATCCAGAACACGGCGACGACGGGCACGCCGTGATCGCGCTCCACCTCGCGCGCCAGCTTCATGGCCGTCAGCGCTTTGAGCAGCGTGAAGAGCGGCCCGCCGAAGAGTCCGGCCTGCTGGCCGGTCATCACCACGCGCGTGGCGTCGTCGGCCAGCCGCGCCCCGCTCGCGCGGGCTTCGGCGGGTGCGTCCCGGCGCACCTGCTGGTCGGCGATGACGCGCGCCAGTTCTGCCGGCTGCCGCCTGGTGGCCTGCGAGCGGCGGATGGCGTCGGCCCACGCGGCTGACGTGGCCGGGTTGCCCGCGAAGAAGGGCTCTACGCGCGCATAGTCGAAGACGTAGTCTGACGCCAGACGGCGTATCCAGGGGAATTGGCGAACATCGACGGCCAATACGTGGGCGGTCGCGGTCGTGGTTAGGTCGGCAGGCACCGACTGCGTACTGTTGCAGAGCGTTCGAGTGGTGTCAACCGCGCGTGATAATATTGCGGGTCAACACGTGACCGGGGAAGGCTCGCTGTTCGACGTCCCACCCGCGGCGATTGGCCGCTTCCGTGTCCTGCACCAGCTCGGAGCCGGCACGTGCGGACCGGTATTTCGCGCCGTTGATCCGGAATCTGACACCACCGTTGCCATCAAGCTCTTTACTATCGGTCTGCCCCCTGGTCGCGCGGGTGCGCTCGCCGAAGCCCTGGCCGGGCTCGTGCACGAGCTCCCGCGCATGACCTGCGCCACGACGCCGCTGGCCGCGGGCCTGCACGGGCACACGCCGTACCTCACGACGTCCTATGCCGCTGGCGATTCGCTGGACGTGGCGCTCAAGCAGTTCGGCCCCGCCGTGCTGGTAGACGTCGTACCGCGCCTGCGCGGCCTGGCGTCCACCCTCGACGCCGCCGCCCACCGCGATGTGTGGCACGGCGCCCTCCACCCGCGCGACGTCATCGTCTCGGAATCCGACACCTCGTTGACTGGCCTGGGCATCTGGCCGGTGGTCGCCCGGTTCGGTGAGCGCCTGCCGGTGCGGCGGCCTTATCGCGCGCCCGAACTGGGGCCCACGTCGGCGTCGGCGTCCGGCGATCAGTTCTCCCTCGCCGCGCTCTCGTACGAGTGGACCACCGGCCGGAGGGCGCCGTCGGCCTTCGTCCCCGGCGACATGGCGCCGGTGGCGGGCGCGTCTCGCGAGGCGCTGGCGCTGGTGTTTGGACGCGCGCTGCACGCCGACCCCGGTCGGCGCTACGAATCGTCGGTGGCCTTTGTCGACGACCTG
>JADZBZ010000201.1 GCA_020851835.1 Acidobacteriota bacterium | reverse complement strand
TCCTTGCCGTCACGTCGCCTGCCTCCAGGAGCGCGATGAGCCGCAACCGCCCGCCACACCGCGGGCAGGCCAGCACGTCGACCTCGAACGCTCGCCGCATCAGGTCCGCCCAACGTCGCCCGGCCGGCGCTTGTTGGCGGTCCAGTCCGCGTCCGCCTGCACGTAGACGAGGTTGGCCCCGTCGGGCGACAGCTGCGGGTCGCTCACCACGGGCACGCTGATCAGGTCCACGATCGACATCGGCCGCTGGGCCAGTGCCGCTGCGGGAACCAGGACGAGGGACCAGAGAACGAGGAACAGGCGGCGCGTCATGCGGTTCTCCCGGAAGAGGCGGTTCGATCTGAGGGGATGGTAACGCAGTCAGGAGCACGGGCCGTGCGCCAATCGCCGGGATGAGGGGGACCGCTAGTCCCTCACCATTACTTGCGACGCATTATTCGTTGCATGGCATACCTGCAATGGTTCCGCGTCCGTCGGTCCCGGCATCCTCACATGCGCGAGCTTCGCGTTCAGCACAAGGGCCGCCCATACCGCGTCCTCTATGCCTTCAACCCGAGGCGCTCGGCGATTCTGCTGCTCGGCGGCGACAAGACCGGCAGCGACCGCTGGTATGAACTGCACGTGCCGGTGGCCGGCCGGCTCTACGACGAGCACGTCAAGCAGTTGAAGCGGGAAGGCCTGATATGAAACGTCAGAAGTGGGCGGACATCAAGTCGCGGATGGCACCCGCCACGCGAGAGCGTCTCGAGACAGGGGCGCGCCAGCTCGCCGAGGAGCTGCACCTCTCCCAGCTGCGGAAGGCCCGCGGCCTGACCCAGGAAGCCGTGGCCTCCCTGCTCGGCGTCAGTCAGGCGGAGGTCTCCAAGATGGAGCGCCGGAGCGAGCTCTACATCGGAACGCTGAAGAAGTTCATCGAGGCCATGGACGGCGAGCTCGTCCTGGCCGCGCGCTTCGCCGACGGCACGGAAGTCCCTATCAAGCTGGTCGAGCCCGATGAGTGATCGCCATCGCTGCTCACCAGCCAGCGTGCCGCACGACGACTACGGAACCGTGCCTCGCACCGCCCACGCGCGCGCGCGGAGGACGAACGGCCGGTCCGGGCCGTCGCCGAGCAGGCGGCGGCGCAGTCGCTGTCCCAGCGCGTCGCGCGTCTCGTCCGGCAGCGACGCGGCGTAGGCGCCAGCCGGCCCCTGTTTCCCGAGGAACGGCTGCCAGAAGTCATCGAACGAGTCGAATGGCGTGTCGATGGTGAGCCCCTCCTCGGTGACATCCTGCAGGCCGGCCGTGCGCCACAGCGCCGCCAGCTCGCCTGGCCGGCAGAGCGGCATGTGCCGCTCGTCCTTCTTGTCGTGTGCCGGCGACAGCGCGATGGCTTCGTCCCAGAACGCGCGCAGCATCTCCATGCCCTCGCCGTAGTCCCACACGGCGGCGGCGACGGTGCCGCCCGGCTTGGTCACGCGCCGCATTTCGTCCAGGGCCTTGCGAGGGTCGGGGATGAAGTTCACGACGAGCAGCGACATCGTGCGATGGAACGTGGCATGGTCGAAGCGCATCTGCTGCGCGTCCCCGACCTCGAAGCGCACCAGCGCCGTGCCCTGGTTCGCCTGAGCGAGCGACACGTAACCGGCAGCGGGATCGATGCCGACGATAGGGCTCGACGGCGCCATCGCGGCTACAGCCGCCGTCAGGGCGCCTGTGCCCGATCCGATGTCGAGCACGGCGTCGCCGTCGTGCACGCCCGCGAACCGGACCAGGAGCGGGGCGAGGCTCCGGCTCCACCGGCCCATGAATCGTTCGTACGCCTGGGCCTCGGAAAACATCGGGTCCTGACCGCCAGCCGAGGCGCCGAGCGCCATGCCGACCGCCAGGACGGACAGCACCGTGGCCGCGCCAGTGACGAGCGCGCTTGATGGGGCGTGCATGGATGACCTCTCCTTCCCGGTTAGCCGTTCCCGTTCCCCGCCGCCTCGCGCGATGCGCGGAGCGCGGCCAGCAGCGACGATTCCAGATCCGCCGGCATGTCCACCCGAGTCGCATCGCGCGCGATGCGCGGCGTCGCCTGGTACGACGCGAGGAACGCCTGGCACCGCGCACACCCGGCGACGTGCGCCTCGATGGCGGTGCGGACCTCCGGGTCCAGGAGCCCCTCAAGGTAGTCCATCAACAGCTCGACGCCGGACCTGCAGACGACGCCGCCCGTCATGCTCGGCCTCCCGCGAGCTCGGCCAGATACCCCCGCACCATGAGCCGGGCTCGATGGACGCGCTGCCGGACGGTGGCGGCCTCGACGCCCAGCACCTCGGCGACGTCGCCCGTGGACAGCTCTTCCAGATCGCGGAGCACGAACGCGTCTCGATACGCGTCGGGCAGCCGCTCGATGGCGTGCTGTACCTTCAAGGCCAGCGTGCGGCGGTCCAACGCGTCCTCGACGCACGAGGCGCTCCGCAGGGCGTCGGGCGTCTGCGCGAGGATGCCCTCGTCATCAAACCGCGGCAGAAACGCGTCGAGCGACTCCGTGGGCCGCCGCGCCCGTGCCCGCCGGTGCATGAGGCCGGCATTGGTGGCGATGCGATACAGCCACGTGCTGAACTGCGCGCCGCCCCGGAACGTCGGCAGGTGGCGATACACGCTCAGGAATGTCTCCTGCGTCACATCCGGCGCATCGGCCTCGCTAGTCAGCCGGCAGGCGAGGCGAAAGACGCGGCGCTGATAGCGCAGGACGAGTGTCTCGAAGGCGGCATCGTCCCCGCTCGCCGCCCGCGCCGCGAGTTCCTCGTCGCCGGGTTCCGTCGCGCCGACGGCCATGCCGAAGGATTCTATCGGTCCCCTCGCGCTAATTGCCGAATCTGCCCTTCAGATGCCACGGGCGGCCGAGGTGTGACAGGCGGACCGGCGCCAGCCGCCGTCGACCTTGCGAAGTCCGCCTCGCCGGAGAGATTCGGGGTCGATCAGGTCAACGACGCGCTGCGGCAGCTGATTCTGGAGAGGCGGGAGAAGTGACGAGAACGTCGGGAGTCGGGCTGTGAGCCGTCGCGCGATCGGTCAAAGGGCGGAGCGCCGTAAGCGCCCCGCCCTCCGTTCGTGATCAAGGCTCCCTGTCCAGCCTGGAGGAAGTCCTTCCCGTGTCGCTCAACAATCTTCAGCCCGCCAGCGGCGTCGACACGCCGAGCTTGAAGCCGTCCAGATCCTTGAACTGGAACATCCGGGCACCCCACGGACGATAGTCGCTATGAACGGGTCCGCAGGTAACGGAGTCAACGTTATCAGACGCTGACGCCCGTGCTGCGTTCGATCTTCGCCCCCTCGCCACAGCACTTCGAAGGTGGCCGGGCTGACTTCGTCGATCCGATCCATGCGGCCGGCGATGCGCAGCGTGAGTCCGGCGCCAAGCGCGATCTCGACGGGTTCTGCGCGTGCCAGCGGATCTTCATCGTCGCCCAGCGGACGCCCGAAGGACACCTCGAGCCCGACAGGCGTTGACTGATTCCCATCAATTTCGGCGTCGAGGAACAGCTCGACGTCGGCGAGGAAATCCTGGGTTTCGCGCTCCAGAATCTCGGACGTCGCCGCCGGCATTTCTTGGTGCAACTGTGCCAAACGCTGCTGTGCGAGCGTCAGCAGCCACACGCCGTCCCCCTTGGTGGGACGACGGTTCTCGTCGCGGGTGCGCCGTAGGAGCGCGGCATAAACCGCGTGCAGTTCAGAGCCGCGAGTCAACGGGTCCAACCAGACATCCTTATCGCGCTCGTGTTCGTCCACAGGTCGCACGCCAAGCCCCCGTTTCAGGAAGAATCGGAACGGACACTCGGCGGCTCTCTCAAGCTCGGTCACTGAGTAGACATTGATCGGCGAACACGGATCGAGCCCAAGACCCGCGCCGAACACGTGACCGTCGAACTCGGTGAACTCTAGCGCTTCGCGTCGAGTCTCTGCCGCACGACCGCGCGCCGCCTGCGGAAACGCGGCGCTGAGGACGGCTATCCCATCCTGCCCGGTGCCGACAACGCCTCGGAGCCACCAGCCGTTGGGCGAGAGCGCGCCCGCGCGGTCGCTCGGCACGGCCGATTTCGGCTCGCCGAGCGCCGTCTTCATTGCCGGATAGGCGAGCGTCTCGTTGCCTTGCTGAAGCCGATACGCCTGCAGCATCAGCCAGGACGCATACGTTTCCCGGAACTCGCGTGTGTCTCGGCACGAATAGCTGAAGGTCGCCGACGCTTCCGATACGGCCAGCCGGCTCAGGACCGCATACACCGCTTCGTCGATGCGATCCGTCGACAAGCGAAGGTCGGCAGAGATCGCCACGCGTTCAGCGTCGAGGAGCACGGCGTCTTCCGTCAATGACGAGAACACCCGACCTTCTTCGAGGCCGACGACGAAGAGCAGCGGGCGGCCGGCGTAGCCGGCTTGCGACAGGTGCGAGGCGTAGAGATGGCCGGGGCGAGGACGCTCGGGCGCGACCGTGAGCGATTGCACTCGTTCCCGAACGAACCGCAGCGCCTGAGGCAGGGCGCACGAAAACGCGCCCAGCGCGCGGAGCTCGCCGACGTGTTCCTGCAGCCCCCTGTGCCAATAATCCGTGAGACAACCTTCTCGTTGAGATTAGTGTAGGGGCGGGGAGGGTTCGATGAATGAATCGCATGCCAGTACCCGAAGTGATCGACGTGGTGGAAGGGCCGGAGGCGG
>JADZBZ010000200.1 GCA_020851835.1 Acidobacteriota bacterium | reverse complement strand
TTCACCGCGACCTGCGGCCGGGCAACGTGCTGGTCACCGAGCAGGGCCTGCTCAAGGTGGCCGACTTCGGGACATCGCGCTTCCTGGAGATCGCCGCGCATGGTACGACGGTCATCGGCAGCCCACCGTATATGGCGCCCGAGCAGTTCCAGGGCAAGGCGGTGTTCGCCTCCGACATCTACTCGCTCGGCGTGTCGATGTATCAGATGCTCACCGGCACGCTGCCGTACGACACGCCCGCACCGGCCGATCTCGAGCGGCTGATGCGAGGCGAGCTCACCTCGCCGCCGAAGCTTCGCAATCCCAGAGTACCCAAGGCCCTCAGCGACGTGGTGATGAAGGCGATGGCGCCCGACCTGACCCAGCGTTTCCAGCGCGCCGGCGATCTGCTGGAAGCGGTGCTGGCAGCGCGGGGGACCACCACGCCGCGGCGTCCGTGGCGACCCGCCGGCGTGGCGGCTGCGGGCGCCACCGGGGCCATGCAGGATATCCAGGCGCGCCTCAAAGCCCGCGACGCGCCGGCCGCGACGTTCTGCTGGAACTGCAGCAAGGCCCTCCCGGCCCGCGCCGACGTGTGTCCCTTCTGCCAGGAACGCCAGTAAGAGCGCCCGGGCCCGGTCGCGCGGGGCATCCGGGCACGGGATGCGGATCTTCGCCCTTCCCTGAGCGATAATCAGACGCATGGCTTTCAGCGAACAGGGTTCCATCTGGATGAACGGCCGTCTCGTGCCGTGGAAGGACGCCACGATTCACGTCGCCACGCACGCGCTGCACTACGGGACCGGCATCTTCGAGGGCATTCGGGCGTACGCCACTCCCGAGGGCACGGCCGTGTACCGGCTTCCCGAGCACATGCGACGGCTGTACGACTCGTGCCGTGTGTACCGGATGGATCTGCCCTGGCCGGTCGAGGAGTTGACCTCCGCGGTGCTGGACACGGTCCGCGCCAACGGCTTCCGCTCCTGCTACATCCGCCCGCTCGTATATCGCGGAGTCGAAAGCCTGGGGCTCGACCCTCGTCCGTGCCCGGTGGAGGCGGCGATCGTGGTCTGGGAGTGGAGCGCGATGTTCGGCGCCGAAGGGCTCGAGCAGGGCATCGACGTCGGGGTCAGTTCGTGGAGCCGGCTGGCGCCCAACACGCTGCCGGCCATGGCCAAGGCCACGGCCAACTACGCCAACTCGGCCCTCATCAAGATGCAGGCGTCACTCGACGGCTACGGCGAGGCAATTGCGCTCGATGAAGCCGGCCTGGTGAGCGAGGGCAGCGGCCAGAACCTGTTCCTGGTGCGGGACCGGGTCATCTACACGCCGTCGATCGGCTCCTCCATCCTCCAGGGCATCAC
Source organism: Acidobacteriota bacterium (assembly GCA_020851835.1). Taxonomy (GTDB): domain Bacteria; phylum Acidobacteriota; class Vicinamibacteria; order Vicinamibacterales; family UBA2999; genus VFZN01. The sequence continues at coordinate 3,854 of JADZBZ010000200.1, read as the reverse complement.
CCGGGACAGCGTGCTGGTCCTGGCCCGGGAGCTGGGATTCGAGGTCCGCGAGACGCCCACCCCGCGCGAAATGCTGTACCTGGCTGACGAAGCGTTCTTCTGCGGCACGGCCGTGGAGGTGACACCCATCCGGTCGATCGACCGAATTCCGGTGGGTGGCGGGGTGCGCGGCCCGGTGACCTCGGCCATTCAGTCACGGTTTTTCGACATTCTGCACGGGAAGGTGCCCGACACCCACGGCTGGCTCACGCGGGTTCCGGTGCCGGAGTCCCGTTGAGCGCGGCTTTTGCATGATGGGCGCCAGCCATGCATGTCAATGACCTGCTGAAAGTGGCCGTCGACAAAGGGGCTTCGGACCTGCACTTGAAGGTTGGCACCTATCCGATGGCCCGCGTCCACGGGCAGTTGCTACGGGTGAGCGACGACAAGAAGCTCGACCATGAAGACCTGGTGGAGATGGCGGCTTCCATCATGTCCGCCACCCAGCGCCAGCGCTTCAAGGACGCTCAGGAGGTCGACCTGGCCTACAGCGTTCCGGGGCTCGGCCGCTTCCGGTGCAACGTGTTCCAGCAGCGGGGCACCATCGGCATGGTGCTGCGCGTCATTCCGTTCCGCGTCAAGACGATCGACGAGCTCCAGCTGCCGCCCGTCCTGAAGAAGATCGCCGAGGAAGAGCGCGGCCTCGTCCTGGTTACCGGCACCACGGGCAGCGGCAAGAGCACCTCGCTGGCGGCGATGATCGATCACATCAACACGACGCGCTCGACGCACGTGATCACCATCGAAGATCCGATCGAGTACCTGCATCGCGACAACGTGGCCATCATCACCCAGCGAGAGATCGGGGTGGATACGCGGTCGTTTGCCTACGCGCTGCGCAGCGCGCTCCGCCAGGACCCGGACGTGGTGCTGGTCGGCGAAATGCGCGACATGGAGACCATCGAGACGGCGCTGCACGCGGCCGAGACCGGGCACCTCGTCTTCTCGACGCTGCACACCCTGGATGCCACCGAGACCATCAACCGCATCATCTCGGTGTTCCCGCCACACCAGCAGAAGCAGGTGCGCCTGCAACTGGCCGTGGTCCTCAAGGCGGCTATCGCGATGCGCCTGGTCCCTCGGGCCGACGGCGAGGGCCGTGTCCCGGCGATGGAGGTGCTGGTCGCCACGCCCTTCATCAAGGACTGCATCATCGACAAGGAGAAGACGCACCTGATTCAGGGTGCCATTGCCCAGGGCACCTCCCAGTACGGCATGCAGACGTTCGACCAGTCGATCTTCGACCTCTACTCGCGCCAGATGATCACCTACGAGGAAGCGCTGCGCTGGGCATCGAACGTGGACGAGTTCAAGCTGCGGGTGCAGGGCATCTCGACCACCTCCGATCAGGCTCGCGATCAGATGGCCAGCACGCTGTTCGGGAGGCCCACCGCCGTTGCGCCGCAGCCCGAAATCACCCGGTTCGGCAAGTAGCGTTTCGCCCGACGCCTTGACGGTCGCGCTCACGCTGCTCGGCCAGCGCGAGCTGTCCGAGGCGCAACTGCGCCGGCGACTCGAGCGCCGGGGCTGCGACCGCAATGGCATCGACGCCGCGATCGACCGCCTCAGGCGCGACCGCACCCTGGACGATGCCCGCGTGGCCCGGGCGGCGGCGCGGCTCGAAGCCGCCATCCGGCACCGCGGCCCGGCGCGCGTCCGGCAGCGGCTGCAGGCCATGGGCCTGGCGTCGCACCTGATTCAGGACGCCATCACCGACACGTTCGCGGAAGTCGACGAGGCGGCCCTGCTCGACGCGGCGCTCGCCCGCCGGCTGCACGGTCGCGATCCGGCGACGCTCGACCACAAGGCCCGCGCGCGCGTGGTGCGCGGACTGGTGGGCCAGGGCTTCTCGCTCGGCGCGGTGCTCGAGCGCCTGACGCGCCGTGACGGACGCGACCCCACCTGACGCCGTCTGCCGTCTGCCGTCTGCCGTCTCCCGATAGAATACGTTGGTGCACCCCAACGACCTTCGCACCTCATTCCTCAAGTACTTCGAACGCCGCGGGCACCGGATCGTCCCAAGCGCGCCGCTGGTGCCGCGCGACGATCCCACGCTGCTGTTCACCAATGCGGGCATGAACCAGTTCAAGGACGTCTTTCTCGGCCGCGAAGCGTGCGAGTACAGGCGCGCCGCCACGGCGCAGAAGTGCATGCGGGTGAGCGGCAAGCACAACGACCTCGACAACGTGGGCCCGTCCCTGCGGCACCACACGTTCTTCGAGATGCTGGGCAACTTCTCCTTCGGCGACTACTTCAAGCAGGACGCCATCGAGCTGGCGTGGACGCTGTTGACCGTCGAATGGGGGTTGGATCCCGAGCGTCTCTACGCGACGGTCTTCAAGGGAGAATCCGGCATTCCGCGTGATGAAGAGGCCTACGCGCGCTGGCGAGACTTCCTGCCCGCCGACCGCATCGGCGAGCTGGGAATGGCCGACAACTTCTGGGCCATGGGTGAGACCGGGCCCTGCGGCCGGTGCTCCGAAATCTACTACGACCGCGGCCCCGCGGTGCCGGGCACGGGCCGGTTCAGCGACGATGTCGAAGGAGGCAGCGATCGCTTCGTTGAGATCTGGAACAACGTGTTCATGGAGTTCGTCCGCGACGACCAGGGCGTCCTCGCGCCGCTCCCCGCGCCCTCCATCGACACCGGCATGGGCCTCGAGCGCATCGCGGCGGTCTCCCAGGGGGCCTTGTCCAACTACGACACGCCACTCTTCACGCCGATTCTCGACGCCACCGCCGCGCTGGCCGGCCGTCCGTACGGTCGCTCGATGTCGGCCGAGGACGTGTCGATGCGCGTCGTCGCCGATCACTTGCGGGCGATGACGTTCCTCATCGCCGACGGCGTCGTGCCCTCGAACGAATGGCGTGGGTACGTGCTGCGCAAGATCATGCGGCGCGCCATGCGGCACGGCCGCAAGCTCGGCCTGCACGAGCCATTTCTGCACACGCTGGTCGATGTCCTGGTCGCCGAAATGGGTGGCGCCTATCCCGAGCTCGAGGCGGGCCGCGACGCCATCGTCCGGGTGGTTCGCTCGGAAGAAGAGCGCTTCGACACAGTGTTGACAGGCGGCCTGCCCCGGCTGGAGGATGCACTCGACCGCGCGGCCGCGAAGACACGCGTACTTCCAGGAGGCGAGGCGTTCAAGCTGTACGACACCTACGGCCTGCCGCGGGATTTCATCGAGGACCTGGCGTCGAACCAGGGGCTCGGCTTCGATGCCGCCGGCTTCGAACGTGAGATGGAGGCGCAGCGCTCCAAGGCGCGCGCGGGCAGCGGGTTCGACAAGGGCCGGGCCGAGGAGTTTCGCCCGGCTTCCAACCAGGCGCGCGCAGCCCTGGCCGACGCTGGCGACGTCTTCGATGGGTACGACCAGACCCGACTGCAGGGCGTGCTCGTGCTCGCCGTCTTCGACGACGCCAGGCAACAGGTGGACGCCCTGGCGGAAGGCCAGAGTGGCTGGGTGGCCCTCGCCAGGACGCCGTTCTACGTCGAAGCAGGCGGGCAGGTCTCTGACCAGGGCTGGATCGAGACGGCGAGCGGATCGAGCCGCGTCACGGGCGTGGTGCGTCTCGGGCCGGGACTCCCTCGTCTGCATCGCGTCGAGAAGGCCACCTCGCCACTCGCCGTCGGCGACCTGGCCGCCGCGTCCGTGGACGTTCCCCTGCGCGATGCCACGCGCCGCAACCACACCGGGACGCACCTGCTCCACGCCGCCCTGCGCGAGGTCCTCGGGCCTCATGTCAAGCAGGCCGGCTCGCTCGTCGCGCCGGATCGGCTTCGCTTCGACTTCGTCCACTTCAACGCCGTCACC
>JADZBZ010000199.1 GCA_020851835.1 Acidobacteriota bacterium | reverse complement strand
GATTAATGTCGCGGGCGCGCATCAGGCGCAGCGCACCCATGCCCTCGCCGCCGGTGATGCGTGCGTTGCCCCGCAACTCGATGCGATCGGGCTCGTCGCGGTCGGCAAACAGAAACACGGTGGCCTCATCGGCTTCGATGACCTGGCCACTGCGAGTCATGCGCACACCCCGCTCGAAACGCAGGTAGCGCTCGGCCCGCGCGAAGCCCGCGGTGCCGGCCGCGATGTCCATGGCCCCGGCCGCGCCGTCGGCTGCCAGGCGCACCACGGCCTGATCCAGCAGCCAGAGCGTGTTCCGCTGCTCGTCGTAGGTGAAGCCGATACCCGTCCCCGCCATCCGCTCGCGCGAGAACTGCACCGGCCCCGGCGCACGCACAATGCCCTCATCTGCGACGTAGGACGCAGACCCCGCGGTGGCGACCAGGCCGTCGCTCGCCTCGAGCCGCACGTCGCCTTTCATGTCGAACGACGACTGCCGGGCCCCGACGCTGGCTTCCTGGCTTCTGACCTCGAAGTTGCGGCCGGCTCGATTGTCCACGCGGAGCGTGACGCCGACCAGGGCCGTGCGCCCGTCCTGGTAGGTGACCTGCGACGCGCACTCGACACGCAGATCCTGCTTCGCGCCGCGCAGCTGCACCACTTCGCAGCCGCGGGTTTCGACCGTGGCCGAGGGATCCAGCCGCGCGACGGGCGGAGGCGCCGTACGGGACTCACGAGGACGGGTGACCGAAACGACAAACGCCGCCAGCCCGATACCAAAGACGGCGATGCCGAGCCGCAGGCGTTTGCGCCACACGGACCGATTGTACCAGTCAGGCACCCGGGCACCGAGGGGCCCGGACTGGAGGGGCCGCCGAGGGGAGGCCGATGGCGCAGAGCGGTTCGGTCCGCTGGAAGGGTTGGAGGTTGTCGCCACTCGTCGCGGGGCCATTCTGCGCCTTGTGGGCACGAGCAAGAAGCCCGCCACCGCTCCGATGCGGGCGGAGAGCAGCCTGACGGCGCTTGGTTGCGGCGTGACGGCTGATGTTACTGGCCGGCATCTCCGAGGCTGGAGAATTCAGCCGCGCCAGGCACCGGCGACACAGGCAAGATCCGCGTCCCGGGCCTTCAGCGCCCGACGTTCGGCGTTACAATCATCTCCGTCGGTCCTCACCGAGAATCCCCATGCCGGAGTCCGCCCTCGATCCCGCCGTGCGCGAGCGATTTCTCTCGCTGCACCGGCTCATCGGCAATACGCCCCTGCTCGCCGTAGACGTCCGTGTGCACGGGCAGATCCGCCGCATCCACGCCAAGCTCGAGTCGATGAACCTCACCGGCAGCGTCAAGGATCGGATGGCGCTCTTCGTGCTCGAGCAGGCCTACCGCGAAGCGCTCATCCGCCCGGGCGACCGCATTGCCGAAGCCACCAGCGGAAACACCGGCATCTCGTTTGCCGCCATCGGGCGGGCACTTGGTCATCCCGTCACCATCTTCATGCCCGACTGGATGAGTGCCGAGCGGATGTCACTCATCGCGAGTTTCGGCGCCGACATCGTGCCCGTCAGTTCCGCCGCCGGAGGCTTTCTGGGCAGCATTGCCCAGGCCGATGCCCTCGCCGCGCGCGATCCGCACGTGTTCCTGCCCCACCAGTTCTCCAACGACGCCAACGTGCAGACGCACGCCGAGACGACGGGCCAAGAAATCTGGGTGCAACTGGAGGGAGCCGGCCTGACGCCCGACGCGTTTGTCGCCGGGGTTGGCACCGGCGGCACCGTGATGGGTGTGGGGCGCTTTCTGCGCTCGTGCCGGCCTTCGGCCCGCATTCACCCGCTCGAGCCGGCAGAGTCGCCCACCTTGTCGACGGGACGCAAGGTCGGCCATCATCGCATCCAGGGGATCTCGGACGAGTTCGTGCCGCCCATCGTCAGGCTCGAGGAACTCGACCAGGTGGTGGCCGTCCACGACGGCGACGCCATTCTCATGGCGCAGGCGCTCGCGCGTCACGGCCTCGCTGTGGGCATCTCGTCTGGCGCAAATTTCCTGGGAGCCTTGCAGGTGCAGGACACGCTCGGCCCGCAGGCCGTCGTGGCGACCGTGTTCTGCGACAGCAACAAGAAGTACTTGAGCACCGACCTGCTGGGGACCGAGGCGGTGAAGGACGACTACCTCACGCCGCACGTGGAAGTGCTCGGCTACACCGCGCTCTCGCGCACCTGCATCTTCTGCGTGCGGTGAGCCGGGCGGCTGGCGTCCGCACCCGTGGCTCGGACTTCGGCGCCTGTGGCGGTCGGCTAGCGGAAGTCCTCGACGCGCAGCTCCAAGTATTTTTCGCCCCGGAACTCGTTCTCCTCGAGGGTATAGGCGAGCTCGACCGCCGCGCGCTGAGCGGTGAGGGCGGCTTCGCGCTCCGCGGCGTTCCAGTGGATGGCGCGCAGGAGCCGGCCGTCCTGCCTGAAGGTCATCTTCAGGTGCCGATCCTTCAGCCGACGCGGGCCGTCCACCACCTCCACCGGGCTGGTGAAGAACTTCGGGCGCGGATTGGCCGGCCCGAACGGCGCCATCAGCGCCAGCTCGGCCACCACGCGATCGGTGATGCCGCCGAAGGCCAGCGGGCCGTCGAGCCACAGGCGCGGCCGCAGGTCGTCGGGTTCGAGCCGCTCGTCGGCGTGGGCGTTGACCGCCAGCCGGAACTCCCGGATGCGCGGGGATTCCATCTGCAGCCCGGCGGCCTGCCTGTGGCCGCCGAAACGGCTCAGCATGGCCGCACACGACTCCAGGGCTCCGAGCATGTCGAAGCCGGGAATGCTGCGGCACGAGCCGTGGGCCACGCCGTCTTCGATCGAGAGCACGATGGCCGGCCGGTAGAACTGATCCACCAGCTTCGAGGCCACGATGCCGATCACGCCGCGGTGCCAGCCCTCGCCGGCGACGACCAGCACGCTGCGGGACCCCACCTCGGGATCGGTCTCGACGACCTTCCGCGCCTTGGCGACGATGTCCTGCTCTTCGGCCCGCCGGCGCGTATTCTCGGTCTCGAGCTGGCCGGCCAGTGCGCGGGCCTCCGCCTCGAGGCCATCGTCCGAGGCGAGCAGCAGCCGCGCGGCGATGTCGGGCGTGCTCATCCGGCCCGCGGCGTTGATCCGCGGGGCCAGCATGAAGGAGATGTGGTAGCTGTCGATGGTCTTCCCCGCCAGGCTGCAGGCCTCGAGCAGGGCGCGCAGGCCCACTTTGTGGGGGCCCTTCGAGAGCATCTGAAGCCCGATCTTCGCGATGACGCGGTTCTCACCGACCAGCGGTACGACGTCGGCCAGCGTGCCGATCGCCGCGACCTTGACGAAGCCGGGCACCCACGCCGAGCGGCCGGCCCGTGCGCACAGTGCCTGTACGAGCTTGAGCGCCACGCCCACGCCCGCGAGATTCTTGTCGGGATACCCGCAGTCGTGGCGCTTGGGATTCACCACCGCCACCGCGTCGGGTAACTCATCATCGGGCTCGTGGTGGTCCGTGACGATGAGGTCGATGCCCAGCGCCCGGGCGTGCCGGGCCGCCTCGGCGGCCCGGATGCCGCAGTCCACCGACACGACCAGTTGCACGCCGTCGGCCTTCAGGCGCTCGAAGGTGGCCGGCTGCAAGCCGTAGCCGTCGCGCAGCCGCTCGGGCACGAAGTGGATGACGTCGCCGCCCAGCAGCTCCAGCGTGCGGCGCAGGATCACGGTGGACGTGATGCCATCGACGTCGTAGTCGCCGTGGACGGCGATGCGCTCGCCCTGGGCGATGGCGCGCTCGAGGCGCACCACGGCTTGTTCCATGCCGGCCAGCCGAAACGGGTCGAGCAACTGATCGAGCGAGGGCGCCAGGAAGCGACGGGCCGCGTCCACGTCCCCGAGGCCGCGGATGACGAGCAGCCGGGCCGTGATGGCCGACACGCCCAACTCGCGCGCCAGCCTGTCTGCGGCGCCCTCTTCGCACGGCTGTGTCTTCCAGATGCGGGGAATCATCGCCGCGCCGCCATCAGCGCCGCCAGCGCCGGAAAGCAGACGCGCGGGCTGACAGCCTCGCCAGCCCCACGCGGTCGTACCCTCACGTGGAAGGGCTCTCGATGCCGATCTGCCCCATCGCGCGGAACTTCTGGTAGCGCGCTTCGAGGCGGACTTCCGGGTCCATTGCCGACACCTCGGTCAGGGTCCGGTCGAGCGCCACGTCGAGCAGTGCCGCCGCCTGCACCGGATCGGTGTGGGCGCCGCCCACCGGCTCGGCGACGATTTCGTCGATGAGCCCCAGGCCCAGCAGGTCTGGGGCCGTGATTTTGAGGGCTTCGGCCGCCTCGACCTTCCGGCTGGCGTCTCTCCACAGAATGGCCGCGCACCCCTCCGGCGGGATCACGCTGTAGATGGCAAACTCGTGCATGAGGACGCGATCGCCTATCGCGATCCCCAGTGCGCCGCCGCTGCCGCCCTCTCCGTGGACGACGATGATGACGGGCACTTCGAGCACGGCCATCTCGCGGAGATTCATAGCGATGGCCTCGGCCACGCCGCGCTCCTCGGACTCGATGCCGGGAAAGGCGGCCGGCGTGTCCACGAAGCAGATAATGGGCCGGCTGAACTTCTCGGCCAGGCTCATCAGGCGCAGCGCCTTGCGGTAACCCTCGGGGCGCGCGTAGCCGAAGTTCCGGTAAATCTTCTGCTTGGTATCGCGTCCCTTCTGGTGGCCGACAATCAGCACCGGCTGGCCCTTGTAATCGGCCATGCCGGCGACGATGGCGTGGTCGTCGACGAAACGGCGATCGCCGTGCAACTCGACGAAATTGGTGCAGAGCCGCTCGACGTAGTCCATGGTGGTCGGCCGCGCCGGATGGCGGGCCACCAGCACTCGCTGCCAGGCCGTGAGGTTCCTGTAGACCTCGACGCGGATGGAGGCAATCCGCTTCTCGAGCCGCGCAATCTCCCGGTTGCGATCCTCGGTCGCCGGCAGCATCGACAGCGCCTCGACCTCTTTCAGCAGGATCGCGATGGGTTCTTCGAATTCCAGCAGTTCAGCCATAGGCACCCGCGGTCTGGAAGGCCATCAGTGCACGACCACGG
>JADZBZ010000198.1 GCA_020851835.1 Acidobacteriota bacterium | reverse complement strand
TCAGGTGCTGGGCTTCCAGGGTGTGCTCGGTGTGCTCGGATAGGATCTCGCCGTAGTACACGTCGATGCCGGCCATCCGCGCGTCCCTCAGCCGGTGATACGCGCCGTCCACGAGCAGCACGTCGATCTTGAGCTTCTTGAGTGCCGTGGCCAGCGCGCGTGTCCAGCCCGTGGCGCCCACGATCAGCAGACCGTTGTCGCTCCGGGCCGCCAGTCCGAGCCGGCGCCCCAGCGGAGCGATGGTGAGGCCGTGCGCCAGGACCGTGGTGATGATGACGACGAAGGTGATCGGCAGCAGCCTCGCCGCATCGGCGTAACCGGCCGCCTCAAGAGCGGGCCCGAAGATGCCCGCGGTGGCGGCGGCCACGATGCCGCGCGGCGCGATCCAGGCCAGCAGCATCTTGTCCTGCCGGCTGATCGGCGCACCGACCGTGGCGCACATGATGGACAGCGGCCGCACGATCAGCAGCACGGCCAGGACGAAGCCGAGGATGCGCCAGTCGAGTAGTTGGAGCTGGCTGGCCTGCAGTTGCGACGGGATCACGATGAACAGCACCGACAGCAGCACGACGGTCAGGTGCTCCTTGAAGTGCTGCAGCGCCTCTCGCTCGACCAGTTGCATGTTGCCGATGACCAGTCCCATGAGCGTGACGCTCAGCAGGCCGGCCTCGTGCTGCACGAGATTGCTGGCCCAGTACACGACCAGCACCAGCACCATCAGGATCGGCGCCTTCAGGTGTTCCGGCACTTCACCGCGGCGGTAGAGCGAGCCGACGAGCCATCCGCCTCCGCCGCCGAGCACGGCCGCCGCGCCGATGGCCGCGCCCACGCCGGCAGCCGTCTGGGCCCAGCCGCCGCCGATGGTCAGGTACTGGACGCTCAACACGGCCAGCAGGACGCCGACCGGGTCGTTGACGATTCCCTCCCACTTGAGGAGGGAGGCCGACTCCTTGTTGAGCCTCGCCTGCCGCAGCAGCGGCAGGATGACCGTGGGGCCCGTGACGACCAGAATCGCGCCGAGGACGACGGCCACGGGCCAGCTCAGCCCGCCAATCAGGTGGGCGGCCAGGCTGCCGAGCAGCCAGGCCAGCGGGGGCTCCACCACCGTCAGTCGGCCGATGCCGTGGCCCACGCGACGGAACTCGCCGAGTTTGAGGTCCATGCCACCTTCGAACAGGATGATGGCGACGCCCAGTCCGATGAGCTCGGTCAATTCGGCCTGCGACAGCCCGAGCTGGATCACACCGGTCACCGGCCCGAGCACGAGTCCCGCGGCGATGAGCACGACGATGGCGGGCAGACGAGTCCGCCAGGCCAGCCACTGGCTGGCGAGACCGGCGGCGAGGATGATCAGGAGTGAGGTGGCTGCGTGCATGACGGTCGGCGCGGCGGATCGGTGAGTCTACCGCACGGCCGGGTTGCACGGCGGGATTCCTGCGGCGGTATCACCCGCCGCCAATAGCATTTACCGGGGATCGAGCAGCGCCTGCAGCCGAGCGAAGGGGACCGTGCCCTCGAAGCGCATCCGCCAGGCTTCGTCCTGCGGATGGCCCTCCGACCACTCCCATTGCAGCGCCAGCACCGGCACGTCGTGCGGACGATCCTTCGCGAAGTACTGCGGGTTGAGGCGGACAATCGCCCGTCCCGCTCTCGTGTCGTCGTCGCTGAACTCACCCCGGAATCCGAACGAGGCGAGCACGGCCGGACGAGCCAGGAGCCCGCCCACGGTTCCGTCCCGTGGGGCGAGCTGGAACAACTGGACGGGCGCACCGGCCATCTCGACGGGTTCGCCGAAGCTGCTGAAGAAATCGCCGAGATCGTTCGCCACGAGCGTGGCCTGGCTCCTGGTACTGCCGATCTCGTGCACGTCACCGCTCGTCGTGTCGCAGATCGACATGAGGTACATCGCCTCGAACCCGAAAACCAGCGGTCCGTCGACCGGCGGCTCGGCTTTGCGGACGAACCGCTGTCCCTCCGACTCGATCCGAAGGGTGCCGGCGTAGGGCTCCATGAGCAGCGAGCGAAAGGCCGCGGCCTTCGTCAAGGCTGCAGTCTGGTCGGCTCGCGTGATCCCTTGCCCCTGCTGCACCGCATCGGCTGAAAGGGCCCACGTCCCGGCGGGACCGCTGGCGGGCACCGTGCACCGGATGAGGGAAGCCGGATCCAGGCGTGCGACCTCGCGCGGCACGCGGTCCACCAGATCCGCCATCCTGAACCCGGTCACCAGTACTCGTCCATCCGGCATCTCACCGGGCGGGGGAAGGGCACCGCGTAATGGCTCCCGGAACCCGCGCCCTTGCCATCGCCGAGCGACCCGAGGCTGCCATCGACCCACGCGACGACGCGGCCGTCCTCGCCCAGCGCGAGGGCAAAGCGGGCGCCGGCGGCCACTTGGGTGACGTGGGACAGCCCAACCACCGGCGAGGGTGCTGGTACGGGCGGCATCGCCTGGCCGGGCCGCGGGAACACACCGGCGAGCCCGTGCCCGAGTTGCCCCTCGGTGTTGTCGCCCCACGACAGGACCGAACCGTCGGCCAGCAGGAGGAGGCTGAAGTTCTCGCCGCCGGCCGCGGCGACGGCGTTCGCGATTCCTGACAACACCTCCGGCTCCCGGCGGACGTTGACCGCATCCACGGTGCCCCGCCCGAGCTGCCCCCGATCGTTATCGCCCCAGGTCAGCACCGTGCCGTCGGTGCGAATCGCGATGCTGTGGGCCTGGCCCATGGCCATCGCTGGCCGGCCCTGACCGGGAACCGAACCAGACGCGCCTCCCTGAGCAGCCGCAGGAGAGATTGTGGTCAGGACCGCCACGACCGCGAGACAGAGCGCCGTAAACGATGGATGGGGTCCCATGGGCGGACTATAGGTGCCAGCGTACCGATCGTCAATTGGTGAGCCGGGCCCTCGGCTAAACTGATGCCGTGGAGCACACACCGTGATCAGGAAGATTGCCCTCGGACTGTTCGCCCTGGTCGTCGTGCTCGGGGTCGCCGGCACGATCGCCGTACGCTCGCTGATCGATCCCGAGAACGTCCGGCAGACCCTCGAGCGCCAGGCCTCGGCGCGCCTGGGGCAACCGGTGCGGGTGGGCCGCGTCGATCTGGCGTTCTGGCCCCGCGCCGGGGTGACGGTGACCGATCTGGCGATTGGCGAGCCGGCCACCTTGACCCTCGCGCGCACGGAGGTCAGCACCGCCATGCGGTCGCTGCTGTTGCGCCGCATCGAGGACGCCGATGTGGTCGTCGAGGGCGGCGACATCGACCTGCCTCGCCTGCTGGCGGCGCTGGACCAGTTGACGGCCGCCCCTGCCGCGACCCCTTCGCCGTCGGGCGACGCGCCGGCGGGTGAGGCCGCCGTGACGCTCGTGAACGTCCGCACCCTGGCACTCCGGAACGTCCGTGTCACGTCCGGCACGCGCACGGCCGTGTTCAACCTGCAGTCGTCGCTCGAGGGCGACCGCCTCACCATCGACCGCGTGGCCGTGGCGTCGGAGGTCAC
>JADZBZ010000197.1 GCA_020851835.1 Acidobacteriota bacterium | reverse complement strand
TGGTCTGCCTGCTGGCCTTCGCCCAGTCCCTCGCCAGCCTGTATCTCCCGCGCCTCATGGCCGACATCGTCGATCACGGCATCGTCCGGGGAGACTCGCGCCGGATTCTGTCCATTGGCGGCCTGATGCTGGTGGTGGCGGTCGCCGGCACGGCGTGCGCCGTGGCGGGCAGTTTCTTCTCGTCCAGGGTGGCCACCGGGTTCGGGCGCCTGGTGCGCGGGCAGATCTTCGAACGCGTCTCCCGCTTCTCCGTCCACCAGTTCGAGCACTTCAGCACGGCGTCGCTCATCACGCGGACGACCAACGACACGACGCAGGTGCAGGCCATGCTGATCATGCTGCTGGGCATGGCGATCACGGCACCCCTGATGGCCATCGGCGGGGTGGCGTTGTCGCTGTCCCAGGACGCGCGGCTGGCCCGCGTGCTGATTGCGGTGGTCCCGATCCTGGCCGTAATCTTCTTCCTGATCATGAGCAGGGCCGTGCCCCTGTTCCAGCAGATGCAGGCGAAGATCGACGCGCTGAACCTGGTGATCGACGAGGGCCTGACCGGCGTGCGGGTCGTTCGGGCCTTCGACCGCGGTAGGCACGAGAGCCGCCGTTTCGATGCCGCGAATCTCGACCTCACCAACACGGCCATCACGGTGAACCGGCTGGTGGCGCTGCTGATGCCGTCGATGTTCCTCATGATGAACCTCACGAGCGTCTCCATCATCTGGTTCGGCGCCGTCCGCATCGATGCCGGCGGGATGGACGTCGGCGCCATGATGGCCTCCCTGCAGTACGCCATCCAGATTCTCTTCGCCGTCTTCATGGTCGCCGCCATGTTCGTGGCGCTGCCGCGCGCGGCGGCGTCGGCCGAACGCATCAACCAGGTGCTCGACGTGGCGCCCGAGGTCACCGATCCAGAGCAGCCGCACGGGCCCGCCGCCGCCGGCCACGTGGAGTTCCAGGGCGTGTCGTTCCAGTACCCCGGCGCCGAGGAGCCCGCGCTCTCCGGCGTGTCGTTCACGGCGCGGCCGGGGGAGACCATCGCCATCATCGGCGGCACCGGCTCGGGCAAGTCCACGCTCGCCGGGCTCATTCCCCGCTTCTACGACGTCAACCAAGGCCGCGTCCTCGTCGATGGCGTCGACGTCAGGCAGATGCGGAAGGACGATCTGCGCGGCCGAATCGGCTACGTGCCGCAGAAGGCTGTGCTGTTCTCGGGCACCGTGGCCAGCAACATCCGCTTCGGGCGCGGGACGGCCACCGACGACGAGGTGCAGCGGGCCGCGGGCGTGGCCCAGGCCGTCGAATTCATCGAACGCCTGCCCGACGGCTACGCCTCCGCGGTCTCGCAGGGCGGCACGAACCTGTCGGGCGGGCAGAAGCAGCGGCTGGCCATCGCGCGCGCGCTCGTCAGGCGCCCGGCGATCTACGTCTTCGACGACAGCTTCTCGGCACTCGACTTCAGCACCGATGCGCGGCTCCGCGCCGCCCTGAAGCGGGACACCAGCGGCGCCACGGTCTTCATCGTGTCCCAGCGCATTGGCAGCGTCATGACGGCGGACCGGATTGTCGTGCTCGACGAGGGCCTGGTCGCCGGCATCGGGACGCACGCCGAACTGCTGGCATCCTGCGAGGTGTATCGAGAGATTGCCGAGTCGCAGGCCTCGCTCGAGGAGATGGCATGAGCGACGAGCGGACGGCGCTCCGCCGGTCCCAGCCGCCGGCCGGCATGTTCGGCCGCGGGCCGATGATGGGGTTCGGCACGCCGGTGCAGAAGGCCAGGGACTTCAAGGGCACCCTGGGGAGGCTGGTCGGGTACCTCGGTCCGCACAAGCCGGCCCTGGCGGTCTTGATCGTCGCCGGCGTGGTGGCCACGCTCTTCAGCGTGATCGGCCCGAAGATGCTCGGCCTGGCGACGACGCGCATCTTCGAGGGATACCTGGCGCGTGCCGCGGGCACATCGACGGCGGGTATCGATTTCGCGTACGTCGGCACCATCCTGTCCTGGCTGGTCGTGCTCTATGTCGTCAGCGCCACGTTCCAGTACGCCCAGCAGTACCTGATGTCCGGCATCGCGCAGCGGACGGTCTACGCGCTTCGCGCGGACGTGGAGGCGAAGTTCGGGCGCCTGCCGCTCTCGTTCTTCGACTCGCGCACCCACGGCGAGATCATGAGTCGGGTCGTCAACGACCTCGACAGCATCAGCAGTACGCTGCAGCAGAACCTGACGCAGCTCATCACGTCGGCCCTGACGGTGGTCGGCGTCGTCAGCATGATGCTGACCATCAGCTGGGTGCTGACGATCGTCATCCTGCTGACGCTGCCGCTCAGCCTGGGTATCATCACGACCCTCGCCCGGCGCTCGCAGTCGTATTTCGTCAGGCAGCAGCGGGCGCTCGGCGAGCTCAACGGCCACGTGGCGGAGATGTATGCGGGCCACACCATCGTCACGGCGTTCGGGCACGAGGCCCGCGCCGTGGCGACATTCGAGGATCTCAACGATCAGTACTACGACGGCGCCTGGCGGGCGCAGTTCGTGACGGGGATGATGTTTCCCATCATGATGTTCGTCGGCAACCTCGGGTACGTGGCCATGGCCGTCATCGGCGGGTACCTCGTGACCCAGCGCGCCCTGGCGCTCGGGGACGTGCAGGCCTTCATGCAGTACAGCCGGCAGTTCTCCTGGCCCATCACGCAGTTGAGCACCATCGCCAACAACATCCAACTGACCATCGCCTCGGCCGAACGCGTGTTCGATCTGCTGGACGAGCCCGAGGAGCCCGCCGACGCGCCCGCCGCTATCTCGTCCGGCCCGCCGCATGGAAACGTGCGCTTCGACCGCGTCAGCTTCAGCTACAGCCAGGATGCCCCGCTCATCGAGGACATGACGATCGACGTCCCCGCCGGTACGATGGTCGCCATCGTCGGGCCGACGGGCGCCGGCAAGACCACGCTCGTCAACCTGCTGATGCGGTTCTACGACGTCGGCGCCGGGGCGATTCGCGTGGACGGCGTGGACATCCGGGAGCGCCCGCGGGGCGAGTTACGACGGATGTTCGGCATGGTGCTGCAGGACACGTGGCTCTTCTCCGGCAGCATCCGCGACAACATCGCGTACGGACGGGAAGGCGCGGACGTCGATGCCATCGTCGACGCCGCCAGGGCCGCGCGGGCCGACCATTTCATCCGCACGCTGCCAGACAACTACGACACCGTGATCAACGAGGAAGCGAGTAACCTGTCGCAGGGGCAGAAGCAGCTCCTGACGATCGCGCGCGCGTTTCTGGCGGACGCGGCGATTCTCATCCTCGACGAGGCCACCAGCAGCGTCGATACCCGTACGGAGGTCCTCATTCAGAAGGCCATGGCCGAGCTGATGCAGGGGCGGACGACCTTCGTGATCGCTCATCGTCTCTCGACGATCAGGAGCGCGGATCTCATCCTGATGATGGAACACGGCCGCATCGTGGAGCAGGGCACGCACCGGGAACTGCTGGCGGCCCATGGCTCCTACGCCGCGATGTATCACAGTCAGTTCTCGGGACCGCTCCTCCAGGACGAGGCGGATATCGACCGGGATCCCGCAGTGGCCGGGTGAGCGCTCGGCCCGACCCGGCGAGCGGCTCAGGTTCGGCCCGAGCCTGGTCGGGCGGTAAACGCCGCCGCCGATTGGCTCAGTACCGCAGCACCAGCCCCACGCTGCCGCGCCAGAACCGGATGCGCGGGCCCGTGCCGGCGATGGGGTCGTCGCCCTGTCCCAGGCTGCGCACGTACCGCAGGTCGAACCGCACGCCAACGCTGTTGGACAGGAACCCCACCGCGCCGCCGCCGAGGGCCACGGCCGGCATCGTGCTCCGAATGGGAAACGTGGAGATAATATCGCGCGCCTCGGCGCGCATGAGGCCGCCGCCGGCCACCACGTACGGCCGCAGCGACTCGCGCGTGATCCCGAGCGGCAGGGTCAGCACCACGCTGCCGGTGAGGCTGGTGACGGAGCTGCCCGGCACCACGATCTGGCGCTTGCCCCGCTCGAAGAACCCGGGCAGGTAGCCGATGTCGGCCTCGAGCCCGAGGATGCCGGCGCCCACGAGCGCCACCGACGCGCCCAGCGCGCTGGCCGTCTCGCCCGATCCCCGCTCCAGGTCCGCGAACAGAGCGCTGCCGCCCTTGAAGGTGAAGCCGAGGTAGGGGATGACGAGCACATCCTGCGCGTGGGCCGGGGCGGGTGCGGCGAGCAGCAACGCCAGCACCAGCAGCGTCGGGCAGCGGCGCAGGGCCGCGCGGCGTTGCCCGGGCAGGGTGCATCCGGCTGGTGACACTTAGGCAAAGAGCCGCAGGAAGATCTTCACGAACGGCGAGGCCGTGACGTCGCCCTGCTCGAGACTGGCGCCCGCGCTCAGGCCGTCGCTGTTGGCAAGCATGATCAGCGTGAGCCGGCGCGACGGCATCTTGAGGATGAGACCCGAGTAGGCGCCGGGAATATGGCTGAAGTGCCACACGATCCGTTCACCCTGGTAGTTCTGCACGAACCAGCCCAGGCCCGTGGGCAGGGGCGTGCCCGTGAAGTTCGCCGGCGTCCAGGCCACGCTCAGCGACTCGCTCCTGAGCAGCACCCCATCATCGAGCGCGGCGTCGAAGCGTGCCAGGTCGCGCACGGTCGAAACCAGGCCGTCGGCCGCCGAGAGACCGCGCGCTCCGTAATCGCTCCGGGAGGCGCGGCCGTCGCGATCCACCCGGTAGGGGACCGCCAGGCGGGCGAGAACATCCGCATAGCGGTTCACCCGGCCGGAGTCGAACAACTCGCGCGCCGCGCTGCCGGGGTCGCCGAGGTCCTGGCCGGGCACCGACGCCCCCATGCCCAGCCGCTCGAGCACCGCGTCGGCCATGGCCACTCGAATGTCCTCGTCGTCGCAGGCTTCTGCCACGCTGGTGAGGGCGGCAAAGCGCGACTCGTCGTAGCGGAACGCGACAGGGGTGTTCGAGGCATGCGCCAGCACACGGCGGACGCTGGCGTCGGCCGACGGGAAATCGGGCACCCACAGCGAGACGCGGTCGTCGATGTCGAGACGGCCGCTTTCGGCACACGCACCCAGCAGCACCGCGGCCACCGTCTGGGTGAGACCGCCAACCGGATAGGGGGTGTCGGGCGCCGCGAGGATGCTGCGCTCGATGTCCTGCTGGCCGAAGCCGCGATCCCACACCACCTGGCCGTCCTTGACCAGGGCTGCGGACATGCCGGGAATGCCGGTCTGCTGTCGCAGCGAGTCGATATAGCGCTCGAACAGGGAATAGAGCAACACCTGGCCAGACACAGGTTTGGCCAGGCTGACGGCGGCGCAGAGCGCCAAGGCGACCACGGGCAGACGTCGATTCATGGTCCCGGAACCAGAATCATAGCACTGCCCCGGATTTTCGTCCCATGGTCCTGCCGGGCGCCGGACAAGGTGTGGTAAAGTCTGGGACCGGAGTGCGCCTGCTCACCCGTCGCCTGTTCGTGGGATCGCTCGCCGCCGTACTGGCGGCCCTTGCGGTTCCGGTGTCCGCCGAAACCCTGCGCGTACGCCCGCTCGTGCGGGACGGCCAGGTGCTGGTGTCCTTCGCCCTCGAGCAGGGGTTCACCGACGCGGTCCGCGACGTCGTCCGCTCCGGGCTGCGGACGACCTTCACCTATACCGTCGAGCTGCGCCTCCGCGTCCCCGCGTGGGTCGACCGCACGATCGGCACCGCGGTCGTTTCGACGACGGTGGAATACGACAACCTCACGCGGCGCCACAGCATCTCCCGCACGCTCGACGGACGCATGGAGGAATCCCGCGTCGTCGAAGACGAGGCGATCGTGCGCCAGATGATGACGAGCTTCGATCGCCTGCCGCTGTTCGATACCAAGCTCCTGGAACAGAACCGCGAGTACTACGTCGTCGTGCGCGCCGACGCCCGCCCTCGCAGCGGCGCCGCCTTCTGGCCGTGGGGCGGCAGCACCTCGGGCTCCGCCCGCTTCACCTTCATCCACTAGGGACGTCGATGACCTGTCCAGCAGGTTCCCGGGCGGGGTTTCGCACGGGCCTGGCGGCGCTCTGTACGACCACCGTTCCGGTGAGCGTCATTCCCTGAGCTGGATGGCCCGCGCTCGCGTCTCTACGCTGCCGCCCGATTGGGCCGAGTTGCCAGACGAGGCGCTGCTCGATGTCCGCATGGCGGACCTGCCCTTGACCATCGAGGGCACGGTGCTCGAGACGCGGATCGGCCAGCTCAGGGCGGAGCTGGCCGCGAAGGGGCTGGCGTTTCCCATCCACTTCTACCTGTCGACCGAGTGGTTCACGTCCGACGGCCACGTGTCGATGGCGGTGCCCTTCTACCTGGCCCATCCGCGACTCGAGAAGCTCGAGCAGGCCCAGATGCTCGACGTCGAAGGCGGCGAGCACGACTGGTGCATGCGCATCCTGCGGCACGAGGCCGGCCACGTCGTCGACAACGCGTACCGGCTGCGCCTGCGCCGGCAGCGCCAGGGTCTTTTCGGCCTGTCGTCGCTACCGTATCCCGAGTTCTACACGCCCAAGCCCTATAGCAAGAGTTTCGTCCTGCACCTCGATCCCTGGTACGCGCAGAGCCATCCCGATGAGGACTTCGCCGAGACGTTCGCGCTATGGGTGACGCCGCAGTCCAACTGGCAGCAGCGCTACGCCGGCTGGCCGGCGCTCAGGAAGCTCGAGTACCTGGACGCGTTGATGCGGTCGCTGGCGGGGCGGCCGGCGCCGGTGCAGTCGGCCGAAGAAGTCGAGCCGCTGCGCCGGCTGCGGCAGACCCTGCGGCAGCACTACCGCCGCAAACGGCGGCACTACGGGGTGGACCACCCGTCGTTCTACGATCGCGACCTGCGGCGGCTCTTCTCGGACGCTCCCGCCCACGCGAACCAGCCCACGGCGGCCCGCTTCATCCAGCGGCACCGGCGCGCCGTGCGGCGCCTGGTGGCCGAGTGGACCGGCATCTATCAGTACACGGTCGATCGCGTGCTCGAGGACATGATCGAGCGATCCCGGGAGCTGAAACTGCGCATGACGATGCCGGAGGATCAGGCCCGGCAGGCATTTGCCGTGCTGCTGACGGTGCAGGTGATGAACTACCTGCACAGCGGCCGCCACCGGATTGCCCTATGACGATTCGTCGCGTCCTCGTGCTCGTGCACGAGGGCCTCGTGCCGCCCGCCACCGCCACTCCCGCCGACGTGCTCACGGCACCGTGGCGGATGGAGTACGACGTGGTGTCGACCCTGCGCAAGAACGGGTACGAGCTGCGCGTCATCGGCGTGCACGACGACCTGACGCCCATCCGCCAGAACGTGGACGAGTTCACGCCCGACATCGTCTTCAACCTGATGGAGGCGTTCGCCGACGTCGGCGTGTTCGACCAGAACGTCGTCAGCTACCTGGAGCTGCTGCGGCTGCCCTACACGGGCTGCAACCCGCGCGGCATGACGCTCGCGCGCGACAAGGCGCTCGCCAAGAAGCTGTTCGCCTACCACCGCGTGCCCGTGCCCGACTTCAAGCTGGTGCCGCTCAACCGCAAGGCATCGCTGCCCGCGAAGATGAAGTTCCCGCTAATCGTCAAGTCGGCCACCTACGAGTCGTCCACCGGCATCTCCCAGGCCTCCGTGGTCGAGAACGAGGAGCAGTTGGCGCGGCGCGTGCAGTTCATCCACGAATCAATCGGCACCCCGGCGCTGGTCGAACAGTACATCGACGGCCGCGAGCTGTACGTCGGCGTCATCGGGAACCTGCGGCTGCAGGCGTTTCCGGTGTGGGAAATGTACTTCTCGAAGATGAGCGAGCAGAACTGGCACATTGCCACGGAACGCGTGAAGTGGAGCGCGGCCTACCAGGACAAGCACGGTATCGAGACCGGCGAGGCCGAGCTCACGCCAGAGGTGGCGGCCCAGGCGCAGCACCTGGCCAAGCGCGCCTACCGCGCCCTGGATCTGAGCGGCTACGGCCGCATCGACCTGCGGCTGCGCGCGGATGGCAAGATGTTCGTCATCGAGGGGAACCCGAACCCGCAGCTCGCCGAGGGCGAAGACTTCGCCGAATCGGCGCTGCACGCCGGTGTCGGCTACGCGCCGCTCCTCGACCGCATCATGAGCCTGGGACTGCAGTGGCGGCCGGCACGCATGGCGGCTGGGATGGTGTGACGGCGAACCTGGAGCGATGGCCATGCCCCACTACCTGCACTACGACGTGTTCACGAACCGGCCCTTCGAGGGCAATCAGCTGGCGGTGTTCCCCGACGCGCGCGGATTGCCCGCCGAGCGGATGCAGGTGATCACCCGGGAGATGAACTTCTCGGAGTCCACTTTCGTGCTGCCCGCCGAAGCGAACGGCACCGCCGTCCGGATGCGGATCTTCACGCCCGGCTCCGAGCTGCCGATGGCCGGCCACCCCACCATCGGCACGACGTTCGCGCTGGCCGATCTCGGCGTGATCCGCCCGGGGGCGGACCACTTCGTCTTCGGCCTCGGCCTCGGGCCTACCCGCGTGGAGCTCGAGTGGCAGGGGTCGCAGCTCCACTTCGCGTGGATGGACCAGCGCCCGCCCGAGTTCCGCCAGCCCGCCTCGTCGCCCGATGAAATCCTGCGAGCCATCGGCCTGCCGGACGCCGCGCGACCCGGCGGCGGCCCGCCCATCGAGGAAGTGTCGTGCGGCGTGCCGTTCCTCCTCGTGCCCCTCGCTTCGAGCGGCGAGGTGGATCGCGCCGAAGCCGACGCGGGCGCGCTGCGCCGGCTGCGGAGCGCGTTTCCCCAGGGCCACGTGGGTGTGTTCCTGTTCGCGCTCGAGCCGGACGGCAGCGACGTGACGGTCTACTCGCGGATGTTCGCGCCCGGCTCCGGAGTACCGGAGGACCCGGCCACCGGCAGCGCCACTGGTCCGCTCGGCTGCTACCTCGTGGCCCACGAAGTGGTGCCGGCCACGCGGTGGCTCGATATGGTGAGCCTGCAGGGCGTGCGCCTGCTGCGCCCCAGCCGCCTGCACATGCGCATCCAGGCGTCGGCGGCCGACGCCATCACCCGCGTGCAGGTCGGCGGGCAGGCCGTGCGGGTTGGAGCCGGGTCGGTGGACGTGTGAGCATGGCGTGATGGTCCGGCGACCATCACACCTTGCTCCAATCGCCCCTACGGCGCCAACCGCACGCGCGTCCACCCGGTTGGCGTCCGAGTGTACAGAAGCCTGTCGTGCAACCGGCTCGGACGTCCCTGCCAGAATTCCACGAGCCCGGGGGCCACGCGGTACCCGCCCCAGAAGGGCGGCACCGGCACCGGACCGCCTTCGTACTGAGCCGTGAGCGACTCGTAGTTTTCCTCGAGCACGCCGCGATGGGGGATGGGACGGCTCTGGGGCGACACCCAGGCGCCAATCTGGCTCTCGCGGGGACGTGAACCGAAGTACTCGGCCGACTCCTCGCGCGACACGCGCGACACCTCGCCCGTGATGCGCACCTGCCGCTCGAGCTCGCGCCAGAAGAACAGCAGGCACGCCCGCGGACGCGCGGTCAGGGCGGCGCCCTTGGCGCTCTCGTAGTTCGTGAAGAACACGAACCCGTCGTCGTCGAACCCCTTGAGCAGCACGGTGCGCGCCGCCGGGTCGCCGGCCGGCGACACCGTGGCCAGGGTCATGGCATTGGCCTCGAGCGACTCGGCCTGAAGAGCCTCGTCGAACCACAGCCGGAACTGCGCGATGGGATCCGCGGCGGCATCGTGCTCGGTGAGCACGTGGTTCCGGTACTCGCGGCGCAAGTCGGCAAGGGACATGAAGGAAGTGTAGCCGAGAAGAACCTGGCGGTTGGGCGGGGCGCGCTCTACGGCACGTCCACCCACACGCCCAGGTAGCGCCGATCCCGCGACGCCGGGTCGTGGTCCATCGGGACGAACCCGCGGCTCGTCTGGATGGTGAGCGAAACGATGCCGTGCTCGGGCGACGGCAACTCCACCTCCTGCGAATCGTCGGACGCGAGGGTCACGACCTGCTCCCATCCGTGCGTCCGCAAGGTGACCGCGTTGTCGCCGGCGGCGCTACGCAGCCGCAGTGTGGGCCGGCCCTCAGCCCCGGTCAGGGCGACGCTCAGCCGCGTCGCCCGCTGGCCCAGAATCCAGAAGCCGGTCGGCTCGGGATTCACCTGGTCGTCGTGCATCAGGAACAGCGTGTGCCCATACTGCGCGGAGGCCAGCACCTGCGGCGTAGTCACCCGCAAGCCCTGGTCGACGACGGCCAGCGGGGTCAGGACGATGGAGGCGATGGCCTGCTCCATCTCGCGCGAGCCTCGGAAGCCGACGAAGCCGGCATCCACCGGCAGACCGAAGCGCTCGCTGAGCCGCGTCTGGCCGGGCGCGACGGGCCAGGCGCGCAGGGGCGGGCCCGTGCGGCCCACTTGCAGCGCGATGGATCCGCCCGCGGCCGGCAGCCCGGGGACCAGCGTCACGTCCACCCGAAACTCGCCCGCGGGCAGCGAGAAGCGTCCGTTGTGCAGCACACGGAGCGGCTGCGGATCCGGACGCAGGCCCGGCGTCACGCCGAGCGTCAGCGCGGGGAGCATGTCAACGACAGCCGTCTTTCGCAGCGGGTCGTACACGACGGCCGCCGGCCGCGCACGGGTGTCGTAGTCGTCGAGCGCCGTCAGGCGCGACCGTGCCAGCAGGTTGACGCGCGGCAGCGGCGGGTCGGCGGGCAGCCACGGGATGATGACGGATGCGGAGGCGAGGGCGACGCCCAGGACGGCACACGCCGCCCAGGCGGCGGCGGCCGCGTGACGGGTACGAATCCGCGCGAGCACGGTGGCCGCCACCGCCGCGATGGCGAGCCACGCGACAGCGTGGGCAAGGGCCGTCGGCGCCTCGTGGTAGATGAAGGTGGGCGCCAGGGTCCACAGTTCCCAGCGCGGCGACCACCACTCGAGCAGGCTCGACGTGCCGTCGCGGCCGTTGGCGATGAGCAGGCCCTCTTGCGCGACGACCAGTGTCGCGGCGATGCCGGCGCCGATCCAGAGCAGCAGGTGCTGCGCCGCACGCCGCGCCGATGCCTGGGGCGCGGCGGCGAACGCCGCGGCGATGGGCAGTCCCAGCACGAGCAGTCCCGACGCCAGAGGCCGTGCGGGCGCGGCGGCGCCGCCCCACCAGATCCGGAACGCGCCCACCGTGCCGAGCAGGGCGCCGAAGACGAGGACGACGCGCAGGGCCAGCCAGCGACGATCGCCGCCCATGCGCCACAGCGCCCAGAGGCCGGTGGTCGCCAGGATGTACGCCGGTGCGTACGGCAGCAGGCCGTACTCCTGGTCGAAGAGCAGGCCCGGCGCGCCAAACACCAGGTTCCACGGTGTGGTCTGCACCATCGCGCCGTAGGGCGCCTGCGGCCACGGCGATCCCCAGATGACGTAGAAGAACGAGAACCAGAGCACGAGCAGGGCGGCGTACGGCGTACTCCGCCGAGCCAGGGCCGGCAGCGCCGTGCGGACGGGCCAGCGCAGCACATCGGGTGATGTCACCAGCAACACGGCGGACATCGGCGCGTACTTCGTGCCGAGCCACGGGAGCAGGCCGCAGGCGACGCCGGCCATCCACGGGTTGCGAGTGGTGAGCGCCACCATGACGGCGAGCGCCGCCGCGATCTCGGGATAGACGGTAAAGGTATTGAGCAGGAACGGCGCCGACAGCACGATCGCCGCCCACGCAAAGGTTGCCGCCGCCGGATCGTGCAGTGTCGTCGCGACCCACCGCCACATCAGCGCCGACGCCACCGACGCCATGGCAATCAGGGCGAGGATCACGCCCAGGTAGCCGCCCAGCCCGTACACCGGCGCCAGCAGGATGGGGAGCCCGACCGGATGAATGGAATAGATCTCCCCGTCGGCGCCGCGCGTCAGGTAATGCGGCTCCAGATCCTGCCCGAAGTACTCCCGATAGTCGCCGCGCTGGTGGTTGTTCTCGATCTTGAAGTCGCCGTCGCGCCACAGGCTTTGCGCGATCACCAGGTAGTGGGGCTCGTCGCCCGCGGGGAAGAGCACGGTGCCGGTGAGTCGCGCTGCCGCCGCGCCACTGACGAGCGCGGTGGCCAGCCCCACCATCACGGTCCACTCGGCGATCGTGCGGCGCGTGAGCCAGGGCGCCGAGACGACGTGGTGCTGCCACCATACCCACATCAGCAGGCTGCCGACGGCGAGCCAGACCAGCGCGCTCATCGGGCCGGCCAGCGTCTGGAGCACGGGCCAGCGGTCTGGCAGCACGGGCAGGAAGGGCAGTAGCAGCACCGACAGGGCGACAGCGGGCTGCACGAGGGACCACAGCGGGGGATGCGATCCGTCGCCCTGGCGGCTGAACCGGTCGAGGAGGAGCAGGCCGACGCCGCCCAGCACGACGAAGCCGAGGAGCGACTCCCACGGCGGCAGCAGAGCCAGGCGCACGGCCCGCCCGTCGCTGACGAACGCATCGAGCACGCCGCGGCTGACATAAAGCGCCGCGCCGGTGATCAGGCAGGCCGAGAGCGGTCCGAAGACCGCGGCACGTCGCATGGAG
>JADZBZ010000196.1 GCA_020851835.1 Acidobacteriota bacterium | reverse complement strand
GCGATGGCGCCGGGCGCCGCCAAGGAGAAGCTCGGTGAGCAGCTCCAGGTGCAGGAGCAGTACGAGCTGGCCAGCGCCAGCGTCACCCCGCAGCCGCCGACCATCACCTTGACCGAGTCGATGACCCTCTATCGCGGGAGCCGTGAAATCCAGCTGCTCTTCCTCGGGCGCGGCCACACCGGCGGCGACATTGTCGTGTATCTCCCGAAGGAGCGAGTCGTCGTCACCGGCGATTTGCTGACGGCGGGGCCGTCGTACCTCGGCGATGCCTTTCCCGCCGAGTGGACGGCCACGCTCGATCGGCTGCGGGCCCTCGACTTCGACACGGTGTTGCCCGGTCACGGCGAGGTCTTCAAAGGCAAGGAGAAGATCGATCACTTCCAGGCCTATCTCGCCGACTTCTGGCAGCAGGTACGTGCATTTCACGACGCGGGCCTGAGTGCCGAAGAAGCCGCCCGGCGGGTAGACCTGCGCGCGCACGCCGGCCACTATCCAGCACTGCGCGATATTGGGGTCTTGAACCACGGAGTATACCGGGCGTACGACGTGATCGAGGGCAGGGTCCCATAGCGCGCCGCTCTACTCCCGGGGGTGAAGTCGTGAGCGGCATCTGCCCCGACGGCTATCAGCGCCGGTACGCCCGACCGGACGCGTCCAGTGGTGGGATGGATTCGTGATCCGAATCGCAACCTGGAACGTCAACGGCATCCGCGCGCGGCAGGCCGAGTTGCTCTCGTGGCTTGCGGCCGAGCGCCCGGACGTGGCGTGCTTGCAGGAGATCAAGGCCTCCATCGACCAGTTGCCGTTCGAGTTGCGCGACATCGAGGGTTACTGGACCGGGTGGCACGGCGAAAAGGGCTACTCGGGCGTCGGGGTGCTGGTATCGAAGTCGCTGGCGCCGACGGCGCCGCCGCTCGATCACCCCGCCTTCGATTTCGAACAGCGCATCGCCGTGATCGCGGTGGCGCTCGGCGACCGTGTCGTGCGGGTGGCGTCGGTCTATGTCCCGAACGGTGGGAGGGACTACCAGGCGAAGCTGCGGTTCCTGGGCGCGCTCGACACCTGGGCCGAAGATGCGGCGCGCGACGGGCAGCCGCTGCTCATCTGCGGCGATCTCAACGTCGCCCGGCACGAGCGCGACGTGCACCCGAAGGAACGCAAGCCGAACCAGATTGGCACGAGGCCCGACGAGCGCGAGGTGTTCGAGCGGCTGCTCTCGAGAAATCTCGTGGACGTGTGCCGCGAACTCGACCCCGATAACGACGGCCTTTTCACCTGGTGGGCCCCCTGGCGCAACCTCAGGCAACGCAACATCGGCTGGCGCATCGACTACGTCCTGGCCTCTCAGCCGCTGGCCGCGCGCGCCGCCTCGTTTCGCGTTGGCCGCGACGTGGGCACGAGCGACCATGGACCGGTGGTCGTCGAGTTCGCCTGACCGCCGCGGCGGCCGTTACGGCCGCGGCCAGTGCACCACCACCGTGACGGGTCCGGGTGGCGTCGAGACGGGGAGGTTCAGCAGAAAGCGGCCCTCGCCGGGAGCCACGTCGAACGATCGGACCTCCGCCTCCGCCTTGAATACCATGGAGGTCGTCGTTGCGGCGTCCGGTCCCCTTCCCAAGGCCGGCGTGGCCACGTGGATCTCGGATCCGCGTCGGAAGAACAGTGCGTGCCCATCGCGGCTCCATCGTGGATCGCTTCCCCCTCCGTTCGTCACGCGTTCGCGCGTGCCGGACTCAGGCGAGCGGCCCGGAACCGGCTCCACATAGACGTCGAAGCGGCCCGCCTCATCCGACGCGTACGCGACCCAGCGTCCGTCGGGCGAGACGACGCCCTGCACGTCGGCGAATGGGGTGGCGAGCAGGAGGCGCGGGGAGGCCCCATTCCCGACGGGCACGAGCCACAGATCCTCCCTGGTCGCCGCCATGCGGCGCGACACGACCAGCCACCGCCCATCTCTTGTCCAGTCGGTCACCTGAACGATTTCGTCGAAGCGCCTGATGGCGTCGGCCGGCAGCACCGCCCCCGCGCCGCGTACCATGATCGTGCGCCCCGCCGACACCCAGGCCACGCGCGTCCCGTCGGGCGACCACACCGGCGTGTCGTCCGCGTCGATCGACAGCGACACGCGCGCCGGCACCGGCCGCAGGCCGTCGAAGAGCACGACGTCAAGCGTACGCAGCAACGGGTCGAGCACCGTCGCCAGCACGCGCCGCCCATCAGGTCCAATCCGCACGCGCCACGTGTCGGAGGGCGCGCCCACCGTGCCGGCCCGCACGCCCCCGCGGGTCATCCAGACGAGCTCGCGAAGCGACGACGCGGGCGGAGCGGCAATCAGCACGTCGTCGGAGGCGGTTGCCAGCAGTTGGCCCAGTGGACCGTGACCCACGCGCGCACTCAGCAGCGTCACCGGTCCCGTGAGTCGCGCCGCCGCCGGATCCAGGCGTTGCGCCACGAGCGCGCCGTCAACCGAGAACAGCAGCCCGCCGCCGGCGGCGATGGCGTGGGAGGCGCTGCCGGCAATCCGCGCCGGACGGGCGCCGGCGCCGAGCGCCGTGATCCACACGCCTCCGCGAGCGGCCGACTCGGCCGCGACGAAGTACACGACGTGATCGCCGTCCGGCAGGAACACGGGGAACCGATGGGCCCGCTCGCCGGCCTGCACGTCCACGGTGGTGAGCGTGCGCAGCGTGCCGTCGACGGATCGGACGATGAGACCGCCGGCGTCGGATGCGCTGACGACGAGGTCGCCGCGACGGTTCCAACTGGCGCCGCCGGCCGCCTCGACCGGCATGAGTTCGGTAACCTCGGCCGTGGCCACGTCGAAGGCACGGACTGACGCGCCGGC
The DNA here is from genome assembly GCA_020851835.1 of Acidobacteriota bacterium. Lineage (GTDB taxonomy): Bacteria > Acidobacteriota > Vicinamibacteria > Vicinamibacterales > UBA2999 > VFZN01. The sequence goes on along the minus strand of JADZBZ010000196.1, from coordinate 506 downwards.
GAAGAAGCCAATTCGTGAGCCGTCGGGCGCCCAGAACGGCAGCGCCGCCGCGTCGGTGCCCGGCAGGAGATTGGTCTCGCCCGTGCGGAGATCCTGCAGCCAGAGCGCGACCCGGCCGTCCCGGGCGGCGGAGAACGCGACGCGCCGGCCATCGAGGGCCAGGGCTGCGTCGAACGGGACGCTCGCTCCCGCGCCGGGGGCCAGCTCGTCCGGCAGCGCCCACCTCGCGCGCACCGGCGCCGGAGTCGGCGGCGCCGGCTCGTGCAGGTGGTGCCATGCCGGAGTGGCGGTGAGCATCAGGGCGATGGCGAGCGCCGCGATCACCAGCACGACCGCACCGGTCGTCCATCGGCGGCTCGAGATCGGTGGGCTATACTCGTCGCTCACGAACGTTCCAGGAGGTGTGCGCGCATGTTGATCCGTTCCTTCGCCCTCGTGGCCACGCTGGTCGTGGCGACCCTGCCCGGCGCCGCCGTCGCCGCCGCGCAGGACGCGCCGACCCGCCG
>JADZBZ010000195.1 GCA_020851835.1 Acidobacteriota bacterium | reverse complement strand
GAACATATGAGGCTCCATACAGGATGAGCGAGTAGTGCGTTACAGCCGGCCGCGTGACAGCGGCCTTACCGGGCGGTCGACGGATTCTCCGCGCCCGTCCCGTCGAGCAGCACCTCCATCGGGAACATCTCGCCGTTCTTGATCACCGCCCGCACCTTCATCGCGTCGGCAATGTTCGCCAGCGGGTTGCCTTCGACAATGACGAGATCAGCGAGCTTCCCCGGCTCGATGGTGCCGAGGTCGCGATCGGCGTTGAGCAGCTTCGCCGTGTGCACCGTCGCCGTCTGCAACGCCTGGAACGGCGTGTAGCCGGCGGCGACGTCCGCGGCGAGTTCCGCGTGAAGCGAGAGCCCGTAGGGGACGAGCGGCGTGTCGGTACCGGCCAGAACCGGCACGCCCGCCCGCAGCAGCGCCATGAGCGTAGGCCCGGCGCGCCGGGCGAATTGGGCAAGCGCCTGCGGATCGCTGCCGGGCGCGGCGCCCCGTCGTCCGTTCGCCGGGTTGCGGACCCACGATGGCTGCAGCTTCTGGAAGCGGGGATCGGCGAGCAGTGACGCGTCCACAGCGACGGCCGCCTGATAGCCGCCAAGCGCCGCCGTCGGCGTGATCGTCATCCCGGAGCGCGCGATGATCTGAATCAGGTCTTCGTACGCGCGGCCGGTGCCCGACTGCTTCGGCGAGTATCCGCGCCGGCTCGTCGCGCCGGTGTGTTCGACGCTGTCCACGCCCGATAGCGCCGCGGGATAAATCTCGTGCGACGTCACCGGAATGCCGATCCGATGCGCGCCTTCAATCGCGTGCTTCTGCAGCAGGTCGGGCAGCCGCACGTAGGTCTTCAGCAGGTCGTAGTCGAGTCGCTTCGCGCGGTCGAGCTCCGCATCGACGGTCGACTCGTCGATCATCGGCGACGCAATCGGATAGTACGGCCGCCAGCCGTCGGTCAGGTAGCCGGCCATGAACAGCCGCGGACCCGGCCGCCGTCCCGACTCCACGGCTTCCCGCTCCTCGAGCGCGTCGTACGGCACGTTGCCCGGGCTCCGCACCGCCGTCACGCCGTACGCGAGCAGCGCGCGCCCGAACAGTGTCCCCTGGTCCTTCAACACGTGTCCGTGCGCCTCGATGAGGCCGGGCATCACCGACAGACCGGTTGCGTCCACGACGCGCCCCGCGTGCAGCGACGCACTGTGCGGCTCGACGGATCGAATCCGGTGGCCTTCGATGACGATGTCCACATCGGTGCGTGCCGTCTCGGAGCGGCCGTCCACCAGACGCCCCGCGTGAACCACGATGCGCCCGGAAGGATTGTGCCGCCGAAACATGAGATCGACCGGCACGTCGCGTGCCGACCCGTCGGCGGTCGACACCAGCTTCAGCCGATCCGTCGCGATGTACAGGAGGTGATTCGGTCCGGCCCAGCTGATCTCGTCGGCCAACTCGCTCGTGAGCGGCCGCGCCGCGCCCGCGGGCTCCCCCGCCGCGGTCGTCGGCATCACGAAGAGACGACCGTTGCGCACGAACGCCAGCTGGCGGCCGTCGGGTGACAGCACCGGCCCGGACGTCGAGCGGTTGCCGGTCGGCTCATGTTCGTTCGGCATCACGAGCTTCGGCTCGCCGCCGGCAATCGGCACGATCAGGTAGTAGTTCATGCCTTCGCGGAAGCGCGACGAGTAGTGCTTCAGCGTGGCGGCCACGATCGACCGGCCGTCCCCGGTCCACGAAGGGATTCCCGGCCCGAAGCTGCGATCGACCACCTTGCGCGGCGTGCCGCCGGCGGCGGCCACGACGTACACCTCGCCCTGGTAGAAGTCGAGGTAGCTGACGAAGGCAATCGACTGGCCGTCGGGCGACCACACCGCGGAGCGCTCCGAATCGGGCATCGACGTCAACCGGCGATCCGTTCCGGCCTTCAGGTCGCGAATATAGATGTCCTCGCTGCCCGCGCGGTCGGAGCTGAACGCCAGTTTCGTCCCGTCTGGCGACCAGGCCGGATCGAGGTCGACGGCGGCATCATTGGTCACCTGCACCGGCTTGCCGCCGACCGGCATCGTGTAGACGTCGCCGAGCGCGGCAAACGCCAACTGCTTCTGATCGCCCGTCATCGTCGGCCGGATGAGGCCTTTCACGAGCTGCGGCGCGGTGGAGTCGAAGTCGCGCGCCTTCCGCGGGTAGTGCGGCACGGTTACGTCGAGCGTCGCTGAGAAGTCGATTGTCGCCGGCGCCGCACCTCCGTCCACCGAGCGCCGCTTGATCTTGCCGTCCGCCGTGTAGAGGAACTCAGTCGGCGAGAGCCACTGCGCGCGGAAGGGGAAGTAATCCTCGCCAGACGCGAGCCGAATGGATCCGAGCATCAGCGCGGGCTCGCCTGCCGGCGCGACACCGCTGCCCGGGATCACGCTGTAGAGCACCTGTTGGCCGTCGGGACGCCACGACGGCGCGCCAACGCTGCCGCGCTCTTCAGCGAGGAGCCGCTCGTGCCCGTCGAGCGTCGTCGCATAGACGCCGGGCGACGGCGTGCGGTTCGACACGAACGCAATCTCGCGGCCGTCTGGCGACCACGTCGGAAAGAACTCATTCGCGGGATTGGTGGTGAGCTGCCGCACCTGGCCGCTTGCCACGTCGAGCGTCCAGATGTCGTAGTTGCCGCTGCGGTCGGACGAGAACGCGATCGTGCGGCCGTCGGGCGACCAGATCGGTTCGCGATCGTCGAACGGCCCGCTCGTGATCGACTTCAGCCCCGACCCGTCCGGCGCGACGGTCCAGACGCGCCAGGTGCCGTCGCGATATCCCTGGAAGGCGATCGTGCGGCCGTCGGGCGACCACGACGGCTGCCGTGCATCGTTGTACTCGTCGGTGATCCGCGTCGCGGCGCCGCCGGCGGCGGGCAGCGTGAACAGGGTTCCCTGCAAATCGATGACGATCGTTCGCTTGTCGGGCGACAGAGCGGCGGCCATCTCGGTGCCCTCGTGCACGGTCACGGCGATCCGCTCTCCGGCGCTGCCGCCCGCTCCCTGCGCCGCGGCCGGCGGAGGCGTCGTGCACCCCGTCAGCACACCGGCCAGGGCGACGAGCGCGACCGGTATTGCGTGCACTTGCGTACGGCAACGGCGCATGATCCGGGCCTCTCCCTCAGAGCGATTGGGATGTCACTTGAGCGCAATCCGACAACGACTCGTGGATTCCATCGGTCCGCGCGCAGCGTCGGGCGGCGGGGCCGCATCGCCCCGTTGCCGGTCGCGATGCGGCCTCCGCCCACCCGCCATTCCGCAAACCCTTAGAACCCCAGCCGGAACCCGAACTGTGCCGAGCGCGGCACGTAGGCGTTGCCCGAGTTGGCCTGCGGCGTACCGAACCGCGCCGTCGTCGCCGCGCTGGTCGGGCTGAGCGATGTATTGAAGCTGCCGAAGTTATCGTGGTTGAAGAGATTGAACACTTCAGCCACGAGCGAGATCCGGGCGCTGCCGCCCAGGCGGATGTCCTTCGTGATGTGCACGTCAACCTTGTGCAGCGCCGTGCCGAACAAGGCATTGCGCGGGATCACGACGCCCGACTCGATAACCGCCGGACCATCCCACCGGCTGAGTACCGAGGCGGGGATCTCGATCGCATTCGACCGCCCCCCGCTGTTGGTGAGATTCAGGCGGTTGCTGCCGGTCTTGCCGTACGGGGCCGTCGAGATGGTCGCGTTGTAACGATTGCCCGAGCCATACGCATACGAGACACTCGTCGAGAAGCCCCACGGGAGCTGATAGAGCAACCACGCCCGAACCGTGTTGCGCTGGAACGCGGTGGACGGCCCGTACATCCCTTCAAGGTAGTCGAATGGGTTGTTCGAACTCGGGTTGGTGTAGCCGGCGCCGCCGTCGTCGTTCATCGAGAGCATCAGCGTGTAGGTGACTCCGCCCTGGAAGTTCTTCCGCATCCGGCGGTTCAAGGCCATCGAGATCTGCGTCTGATCCGCGCGCCCGTCGGACGTGAACATCAGCACCTGGCCCCACTCCCTGTTCGGACGGTTGGTGACCGGCACGTTGTAGCCGGTGGCCGGGTTGTACGTCAGGTTCGCGTCGATACTGCGCGAGTCGCGATACAGGTTCCAGTGCGTCAGATCGGCTTCGAACCCGGTCGACTCGTTGATCTGCTTCTGGAACCCGATGCTGCTCTGCCAGGTGTACGGGTTCTTGAAGTCGGGCGAGATCGTGCGCGGCGACTGCACCGGGAGCGGCACCGAGCCGCTGAGTATCTGTTCTTCGGTGATGCCATTGGTCGGGTCCGTGATGAAGTTCGCGCGGCCGTCGTTCGGGAACTCTGCCGTGATCAAGTTGCTGTAGACCGGTGGACTGAAGGTGATGTTCGACACCGGCGAGCCGAAGAAGAGGCCGGTGCCGCCGCGAATGACCAGCGTGTTGTTGCCGCCGACGTTGTAGGTGAAGCCGGCGCGCGGCGCCACGTCCTTCCAGTCGCGGATCCCGTCCTTGTAGCCGTAGTCGGTGACGCCCGCGGTGTACGCGCCGTAGTTGAAGCCGGGATCGATCAGAATCGAGTTCGTGCGGATGTTCGGCGCCGCCGTGGTGTTCGGATCGACATCCCACCGCACGCCGTAGTTGATCGTCAGCCGGGACGAGACGCGCCAGTTGTCGCCGAACCAGAGGGCCGCCATCGGACGCGGCGTGTCGATGATGTTCTCCCAGCCGTTGTACGAGTAGTTCTTGCTCAGGCGCGTGACGTACGAGCTGAGGCCGTCGAGCTGCCACTGCGACGGATCGAGCGCCGCCCCCTCGGGCACCAGTGCCGCCATGTTCGAGGGCACGCCGTTCATCGTGTACCGGCCCGCCGCCTGGATGAACCACCTGCCCGTGTCGTGGTGATAGATGAACTCGCCGCCGATTTTGATGTCGTGCGATGCCTTGTGCCAGTTCAGGTCGTAGCGCGCCTGCCAGTCGTTCTGCTCGGGCGACTGCGGGTAGTTGTACGGGGCGCCGATCGTGAGGCCGGGAAAGTCGTACTGCGGCGTGCCGATCATCGATTCCTGCGGCGAATTCGTCCAGTTGAACCGGTCGTAGCCGATCTTGAGTTCCTGGACTTTCGTGCCGCCGCCGAACACGTGCGACCAGCTCGCGAGGATGTTGGTCGCCGTTTTGGTCTGCACCGAGGAGTTCGACGGGTGCGCACCGGCGCCGAGCACGAACGGGTTCTCCCAGTTCCACTGCGATCCGCGGAACGACAGGCGATCCGACAGGGACAGCTGCGCGTCGACGCGGCTCAGGAACGACTTCTGGCCGGTCTTGTAGTCCACCGTAAAGCTCTGCCCGGGCAGCTGGGACGGGCTGCTGAAGTAGGTGCCCGGCTGGCGCTCGTACTCGTACGAGGCGAAATAGTGCAGCTTGTCCTCGACGATCGGGCCGCCCAGCGATCCGCCGATCTGCTGGTTCGAATACGGCAGCACCGTCCGTGCGACCGCATCGGGCGCGTTGAACTTGTCGCTGCGGAAGTAGCCGTAGAAGCTGCCCGACATGGTGTTGGTGCCCGACTTCGAGATGGCCTGCACCTGGATGCCGGTCGAGCGCCCCTGCGTGATGTCGAACATGTTGGTGACGATCTGGAACTCGGCGATCGCTTCGCGGCTGAACTTCGGCTGGCCGAAGCCCGAGCCGGCCACCTTCTGCGTGATCTGCTGGCCGTCGAGATTCAGCTGGAACTGATCGTCGGTCGCCACGCCGGGACGGTTGTTGTCCACGTCGTTCGCCGTGATGCCTTTCACCATCTTCGACAGCTCCATCCAATTCCGCCCCTGGATCGGCAGCTGCTCCATTTGGCGCCGATCGACGTTACCGGCGACCTGCGACGAGGAGATGTCGACGAGCGGCGCTTCCGCCGTGACGGTGAGCGTTTCACTGAGCTGGGCAAGCGTCATCGTGAAGGGCACGGTCGCGTTCTGCCCGACGAGCAGCTCGACCTTCGGGATCACGACGGTCGCGAAGCTCGGGAGTTCTGCCTGGAGCTTGTAATTGCCCGGCGGAAGCTGCAGCAGCCGATACTGCCCCTGGCCATCGGAGACCGCCGCCGCCAGGCCGCCGGTCTCGAGATTGGTCGCCGTGACCGTGACGCCCGGCAGCACCGCCTTGCTCTCGTCCGTGACCGTGCCGGTTACCGACGCTTGCTGTTGCGCGAACGCGGGTGCGCACGCGAGCAAGAATGCCAGAAAGACACCGAACCGCTGGATCCTGACTCTGACCATGTGACCGGACCTCCATAATCCTTCCAAAAGGCGACGAGCTGGAAGGGGACGGGCGGGATGACAGGATCGGGCACTTCACCGGAGCGATCCCGCGACCACCCAAACGATCCTCGGAAAGCACACACCGACAACCGGAGACGATGGGCTCAGTAAACGCTTGCGTGAGGCCGGAGTCTACACTCACGACCGCCTTGAAGGCAACCAGTCATGGGAATTATGTCAACGCGGGCTGCCATGTTCCGCGCTGGGACGCCAGCTCGAGCGTGCCGGCGGCACCGCCGCCGCGCCATCGCGCCTTCACTGCGTCGAGATTCCCGCGCGCCGACCGCGCAGCACGAACTTCTGGATCTTGCCGGTCGCCGTCTTCGGCAACTCGGCGACGACCGTACAGGAGTGCGGCGCCTTGAAATGCGCGAGCCGATCGCGGACGAATGCCCGCAGCTCGCCCTCGTCCACCGTCGCGCCCGGCTTCAACACGACGAAGGCATGAGGCGCCTCGCCCCACCGCGGGTCGGGCAAGCCGACGACCGCCACCTCCTGCACGGCGGGATGACGCAGCAGCACGCCCTCCACTTCGACCGACGAGATGTTCTCGCCGCCGCTGATGATGACGTCCTTCAGGCGATCCCGGATCTCCGCGTAGCCGTCCGGATGCACGACCGCCGCGTCGCCGGTGTGGAACCATCCGCCGCGGATCGCCTGCGCGGTCGCGTCAGGATCGTTGAAGTAGCCCTTCATCACGACGTTCCCGCGGACGACGATTTCCCCGACCGTGGCGCCGTCCCTCGGCACCTCCCTCCCCTCATCGTCCACGACCCGGAGCTCGCCGGAGGTAAGGAGCTCCACGCCTTGCCGCGCCTTGATCACGGCCCGCTCGGTCGCCGTCAGCCCGGCCTGCTCCGGCCGTGGCTCGCACACCGTGATGAACGGCGCCGTTTCGGTCAGACCGTAGACATGGGTGATGGTCCAGCCGAGCTCGTCCTCGACCCGCTCGATCGTCGCGGCCGCTGGCGGCGCGCCGGCCGTGGCCACGCGCACGCCCTTCGGCGCGCCCGCGCGTGCGTCCGCCGGCGCGTTCGCAATGCCGATGAGCACCGTCGGCGCCGCGCACAGCAACGTGATCGACTCGGCCTTCACGAGCTCGAAGACCTTCACCGGATCCACCTTCCGCAGGCAGACGTGCGTCGCCCCGACCGCCGTCGTGATCCACACGTACGTCCATCCGTTCGCGTGGAACATCGGTAGCGTCCACAAGAAGCGGTCGGACATCTGCATCGGCAGATGCAGCAAGGTGCCGACGATGTTCATGTACGCGTTACGGTGGGTGATCATCACGCCCTTGGGGTGGGCCGTCGTCCCGCTCGTGTAGTTGATCGTGATGAGATCGCCCTCGTCGATCTCGACCGGCGTGAACGCCCGGGCCTCGGCCTCGAG
>JADZBZ010000194.1 GCA_020851835.1 Acidobacteriota bacterium | reverse complement strand
GGGACTCCTCGGTCGAAGCCGCCCTTCCCGGCCGTCTCCGGTCTCTGGGGCAGGCCCACCGTCGTCAACAACGTCGAAACCATCTGCAACGTCCCGCACATCGTCGGCAAGGGCGTCGACTGGTTCAAGAAGGCGAGCTTGACCGGTGAGGGCGGCACGAAGCTGTACGGCGTGAGCGGCCGGGTGAAGCGTCCTGGTCTCTGGGAGCTGCCGCTCGGCACGCCGTTGCGCGAGATCCTCGACGAACACGCCGGCGGCATGCGGGACGAGGTGCAGTTTCGGGGCGCGCTGCCGGGCGGCGCGTCGACCGACTTCCTCGTCAGCGATCACCTCGACGTGCCGATGGATTACGAGTCGGTTCAGAACGCTGGCAGCCGACTGGGCACGGGCACGATGATCGTGCTCGACGATCGCACGTGCCCGGTCGGCTTGGTGCGCAACCTCGAAGAGTTTTTCGCGCAGGAGTCGTGCGGGTGGTGTACGCCCTGCTGGGCGGGACTGCACTGGGTCGCCGGCCTCTTGCGGGATCTCGAGGAAGGCCGAGGTGAGCCCGCCGACCTCGATCGGCTGTCGGCTCATGCGCGTCTGTTGGCCCCCGGGCACACCTACTGCGCGCTCGCGCCAGGAGCGGCTGAGCCGCTGCAAAGCGCGCTCAAGTACTTCCACGACGACTTCGTGCGGCACATCCGCGAACATCGCTGTCCCTGGCACTGACATGCCGACCATCTTCATCGACAACGTCAGCCATGAAGTCCGGGATGGCATCAACCTGCTGGAGGCGTGCCTGACCCTCGGCTTCAACCTGCCGTACTTCTGCTGGCATCCCGCCATGGGATCCGTCGGCGCCTGCCGCCAATGCGCCGTAAAGCAGTTCCGCGACGAGACGGACACGCACGGCCGCCTCGTGATGGCGTGCATGACACCCGCGGCGAAGGGCACCCGCATCTCGATTGAGGACCCGGACGCGCACGAGTTCCGAACGAGCATCGGCGAGTGCCTCATGGTGCACCACCCGCACGACTGTCCGGTGTGCGATGAGGGCGGCGAATGCCATCTGCAGGACATGACGGTGATGGACGGCCACACGTACCGGCGGTACCGCGGCTCCAAGCGGACGTTCCGCAACCAGAATCTCGGACCCTTCGTGAACCAGGAGATGAACCGGTGCATCCAGTGCTACCGGTGCGTCCGGTTCTATCGCGACTACGCCGGTGGACGCGATTTCGACGTGCAGTTCCTGCGCGACCGCGTCTTCTTCGGGCGCCACGACGACGGCATGCTCGAGAGCCCGTTCAGCGGTAACCTCGTCGAGGTCTGCCCGACCGGTGTCTTCACTGACAAGACGCTCAAGCGCCACTTCACCCGCAAGTGGGACGAGCGGACGGCGCCGTCCGTCTGCGTGCACTGCGCCGTCGGATGCAACACGATTCCCGGGGAACGCTACGGGTTGCTGCGGCGGATCCGGGCGCGCTTCAACGGCGCGGTCAACGGGTACTTCCTGTGCGACCGCGGCCGCTACGGGTACGAGTTCGTCAACGACGGCCGGCGCCTCCGGCTCCCGCGGCTGGGCCGGGGTTCCGGGCAGGCGGAGGCCGCGCCGGCCGAGGCGGTCGAACGCATCGCGTCCATCATGGCCGGCGCGCGCGCCATCGGCATCGGGTCGCCGCGCGCATCGCTCGAAGCGAACTTCGCGCTACGCGCGCTCGTCGGTCCGGATCGGTTCTTCTCCGGCATGGCGGCAAACGACCAGCCGCTCGTCACGTCGATCCTCCAGATTCTCCGCGACGGTCCCGTGCGGTCGGCGTCGCTTCACGACGCCGAGCAGGCGGACGCCGTGCTCGTCCTCGGCGAAGATGTCACCAACACGGCCCCGATGCTCGCCCTGGCGCTCCGCCAGTCGATCCGACGCCAGCCCATGGACATCGCCGCCACGCTGCGCATTCCGGAGTGGGACGATACGGCGGTACGAGAGGCGGTGCAGGACGCTAAGGGGCCGCTGTTCATCGCCTCCGTGGCGGCCACGCCCCTGGACGACGTCGCGACGGCCACCGTTCATGGCGCGCCCGACGATCTGGCACGGCTCGGGTTCGCCGTGGCCCACGCCATCGATTCGAGTGCGGCCGCGCCGGCCGCTCCTGACGAAGGGGACCGCGCCGCCCGCATCGCGCGGTCACTGTGCAACGCTCGGCGGCCGCTGGTTGTCTCGGGGACCGGCTGCGGCAACGCCGCCGTGATTCGTGCGGCGGCCAACGTCGCGTGGGCGCTTCACCGCTCGGGCCGGCCAGCGGCTCTCGCGTTCGTCGTCCCCGAGTGCAACAGCCTCGGTGCCGGGCTGACGGGTGGTGGCCGGCTGGATGCGGCGTTCGACGCCATCGAGCGCGCCGACGCGGACACCGTCGTCATCCTCGAGAACGATCTGTTTCGGCGCGGCAGCTCCACGGCCGTCAGCCGCATGCTCGATCGCGCGGCGCACGTCATCGCCATCGACCATGGCACTACCGAGACGACCGCCCGGGCCGACGTCGTGCTGCCGGCCGGGACCTTCGCCGAGAGCGACGGCACGCTCGTCAACAACGAGGGACGCGCGCAGCGGTTCTTTCAGGTGTTCGCCCCGACGGGCGAGGTGCGCGAGAGCTGGCGCTGGATTCGCGATCTGATGATCGCCGCGGGCCGGAAGGAGGCCGACACCTGGCGGACGCTCGACGACATCACCGCGGCGCTGGCGTTGGCGCTGCCCGCCCTCGCGGCGGTCCGCGACGTTGCGCCGCCGGCGACTTTCCGCATCGCCGGTCTGAAGATCGCACGCGAGCCGCATCGCTACAGCGGCCGCACCGCGGTGGACGCCGACGTCACCGTGCACGAGCCGAAGCCGCCCGAAGACCCTGACTCGGCGCTGAGTTTCACGATGGAAGGCGACCAGCGCCAGCCGCCCTCGGCGCTGACCCTGCGTTTCTGGGCGCCGGGCTGGAATTCGGTGCAGGCCGTCAACCACTACCAGACCGAGGTCGGCGGCCCGCTGCGCGGCGGCGATCCGGGTCGGCGGTTGATCGAGCCGGCGAGCCGTTCGGCCGCGGCATACTTCGATGAGGCCCCAGCGCGATTCAACCGCAGTACCACCGAATGGCTGTGCGTCCCACTGCACCATATCTTCGGCTCGGAAGAGTTGAGCGTGGTGGCGCCTGGTATCGCCCAGCGCATGCCGCGCCGGTACGTGGCGCTCAATCCGGACGATCTCGCGCGAGCCGGCTTCGGGGACGGGGACGAGGTACTCGTCCGGATCGGCGACGAATCACACCGTCTCGTGGCCCACGCCGTGCCCTCGGTCCCCGCCGGGATTGCCGGCCTTCCGGCGGGGCTGCCGTCGCTACGGTGGCTGCCGATTCCGGCAAAGGGCGCCATTCACAAGGTCACGGCGCCATGACGGAGCCCCTGCGTTCGATCGCGGTGATCCTCCTCGTCCTTTTCGGGCTGTTGACGGTCGCGGCGCTCCTGGTGTGGCTGGAGCGGCGGCTGCTCGGACGCTGGCAGGAACGCTACGGCCCCAACCGTCTTGGCCCGTTCGGCCTGTTTCAGACGGTGGCCGACACGATCAAGCTGCTGACCAAGGAAGACTGGGTTCCGCCATTCGCGGACAAGCCGGTCTTCGTCATCGCGCCGGCCGTGATCATGGTGACAGTCCTGATGGCGTTTGCGATTGTGCCCTTCGCGCCGGGCCTGCAGGTGGTCGACCTGAACATCGGCGTCCTGTTCTTTCTGGGCATGTCGTCGCTCGGTGTCTACAGCGTCGTCCTGGCGGGCTGGTCATCCGACAACAAGTACGCGCTCATCGGCAGCCTGCGCGCGGCGGCACAGATGCTCGCCTACGAAGTGTTCATGGGGCTGTCGCTGATGGGCGTCGTGATCCTCGCCGGCTCGTTCAGCCTCGTGCGCATTGTCGACGCCCAGCGAGGGCTCTGGTTCTGCGTTCCGCAGATTCTCGGTCTCATCGTCTTCGCGAACGCCGGCCTCGCCGAAACACGGCGGCTGCCCTTCGATCTGCCAGAGGCGGAGAGCGAGATCGTGGCCGGCTACCACTCAGAGTACTCGGGGATGAAGTTCGGCATGTTCTTCATCGGCGAATACCTTGGCGTCACGCTCATTTCGGCGATGGTCGTGACGCTGTTCTTCGGCGGCTGGCGTGGGCCGTGGCTCCCGCCCGTCGTGTGGTTCGCGCTGAAGACCTTCGTTCTCGTGTGCGGCTTCATCCTGCTGCGCGCCACGCTGCCGCGGCCGCGGTTCGATCAACTGATGGCGTACGGATGGACGGTGATGCTGCCGCTCGCGCTCGTGAATCTCGTCGTGACCGGTGCGATTGTGCTCGCGCGCGGCTGAACCCGGAGTAAACGATGCTGAGCGTGTTGAAGAGCCTGTGGGTCGTCTTCCGGCACATGTTCCACCGGCCGGTGACGATTCAATACCCGGAACAGAAGGCGTACTTGCCGCCGCGCTGGCGCGGGAGGATCATCCTGTCACGCGATCCCGACGGCGGTGAGCGCTGCGTGGGCTGCTACCTGTGCGCCGCCGTGTGTCCGGTCGAGTGCATCGCGCTCCAGGCGACCGAAGACGAGCATGGCCGGCGCTTCCCGGACTTCTTCCGGATCAATTTTTCCCGCTGCATCTACTGTGGCTTCTGCGAGGACGCCTGCCCGACCTACGCGATCCAGCTCACGCCGGATTACGAGATGAGCGAGTACCAGCGGCCGAACCTCGTCTACGAGAAGGAGGATCTGCTGATCGACGGCGAAGGCAAGTATCCCGGCTACAACTACTACCGCGTCGCCGGTGTGGCGATCGGGGGCAAGGACAAGGGTGAGGCGGAGCGCGAAGCACCGCCCGCTGACGTCCGGATGGTCATGCCGTAGGTCATGGTGATGACCTTCTACACTGCCGCCGTCATCGCGATCGTGGCCACCGCGCTCGCCATCAGCCGGAAGAACGCGGTGCACGCGCTGCTGTACCTGCTCGTGTCACTACTGGCGGTAGCGCTGATCTTCTTCGTGGTCGGCGCACCGTTTGTCGCGGCGCTCGAAGTGATCGTCTACGCCGGCGCCATCATGGTGCTCTTCGTGTTCGTCATGATGCTCCTGAACCTCGGCCCCCACAGCATCGAGCAGGAACGGGGCTGGCTGACGCCTCGCACCTGGATCGGCCCTCTCGTCCTGACGGTCGTCTTGATCGGCGAGCTGCTCTATGCGGTCGGATCGCGCGGCCCTGCGACCACCGGGCCTCTCGTCGATTCTCGGCAGGTCGGTATCGACCTGTTCGGCCCCTACGCACTCGGCGTCGAGATCGCGTCGATGCTGCTGCTGTCGGGCCTCATCGGCGCCTATCACCTCGGACGACGTCGGCCGGGAAGGAGTTGAGTATGGCTGCGGTACCGCTCACGCACGGCCTCGTTGTTGCCGGCCTGCTGTTCGGCCTCGGGCTACTCGGCGTGCTGGTGCGGCGCAATGTCATCTTCATCCTCATGTCGATCGAAGTGATGCTCAACGCCGCCGGCCTCGCCTTCGTCGTGGCCGGCTCACGGTGGGGCCAGACGGAGGGCCAGATTATGTTCCTGTTCATCCTGGCGATGGCGGCCGCCGAGGTCGCCGTCGGCCTCGCGCTGGCGCTCCAGTTCTATCACCGCCTCGGCACGCTCGACGCCGACGGTGCGGCCACACTGCGAGGCTGATGTGCTCGATTGGCTTTGGCTCGTTCCGGCGGTGCCCGTCGCCGGCTTCCTGATCCTTGCCGTCGTTGGCGCACGGTTGCACCGGCGGGCGGTGGCGACGGTCGGTGTCGGTTCGATTGCGATCGCCACCGCGATCGCCTTCCTCGTCGGCGCACGTCTCGTGAGCCTGCCTTCCGCCGACCGCGTCTTCACGCAAACGCTCTGGACCTGGGTGCGAATCGGTGACTTCGCACCCGCGATTGCGTTCCGTCTCGACGCGCTGTCGCTCGTGATGATGCTGGTCGTGACCGGAGTCAGCGTCCTGATCCACCTCTACTCGTCGGCCTTCATGGAGGGCGACGAGGGCTACGCCAGGTTCTTCGCCTACATGAACCTGTTCGTAGGATCGATGCTCGTCCTGGTGCTGGCCGACGACCTCCTGTTCCTCTATCTCGGCTGGGAAGGGGTGGGCCTGTGCAGCTACCTGCTCATCGGCTTCTGGTACCGCGATCCACTCAACGCGAACGCCG
>JADZBZ010000193.1 GCA_020851835.1 Acidobacteriota bacterium | reverse complement strand
TCGGGATCCGCTCCAGGTCGAGCACGCGGAAGTTGTAGAGATACACGAGGACGAGCGCCAGCAGCAGCAGGAGCTGCGACCACTGGCTGACGTCGCGCAGGAACACTTTCAGGTCCTTGATCAGCAGCTGGCGCCGCATGGCCGAGAGAGGCAGGCGCGCCACCGCCCGATCGAGCAGCCGCCACCGGACGACGCGTGTCTTGCGCGCTTCCTGCGCCTTGCTGAAGCCGGCGAAGTGCCAGCGGTCGAAGAGGCTGGCCGCCAACACCACCATGGCCAGCGCCGTGGTCCACAGCGCCGAAGCGTGGAGCCCGTCCCAGGTGCCCTGAAGGCTGGCAAAGAGCGTCTCGCCCGCCCAGAACGACGGCAGGAGCGGCGTGACGGGCGACTGGAGCGTCGCGAAGAAATCGGTCACTTCCGGCATCGATTCGACGCGGAGCAGCCGCTCGGGCTGGATGAAGCGGAGCAGCACGACGATGCTGGTGGCGAAAACCAGGCCCATGAGCATCAGGATGTCGCGCGCGCGTCGAGCGGGGAACACGTTCACGAGACCCAGGGTGATCATCGAGCCGAGCGCCGCGGGAATGGTCACGAAGGGCACCAGGGTCAGCAGGGCCGTGGCGTAGAACGCTGCCGGCGCACCCCGCGCCACGCCGAGGCCGGCCAGGACCGGCGTGATGAAGACCACCACCATCCACGACGCGTGGCCCACCGTGCGCGCGAACCGCGCGTGGAACAGCCGCCGCGAGGCAACCGGCGCCGCTACCAGCAGCCGGAGATCGTCGGACAGAAAGAACGTCGACAGCGACGTGACGATGCTGCTGAAGGCGAGGAACGAGAGAAACGTGAGGAACAGCCACGAGAGCCCGAGGCGAATGAGGTAATCGCCGAGTTCTGCGTAGTCGGCCAGCTGGAGGGTGACCCAGTACGCGCCCCAGAAGATCGTGCCGGCCACCAGCAGGGCCACGCCGCCGAACAGGACGGCACGCGGCAGGTCGCCGCGTTCGCGGCGCCGGGCGCGGTTCCGGCTGGACCAGAGCGATGGCCGCAGCAGGTATGGAAACGCCGGTGGCGACCGGCGCGCGAGCGTCGTCATCAGAGGACCTCGTCGATCTCCTGCAGCCCGCTGCCGCCGGTCAGCTTCAGGAAGAGCGGCGTGAGTTGATCGTCGGCGCTGCCCGCGAGGCGGCGCAGATCTTCCACCGTGCCGCTCGCGATGATCTGTCCCTCGAGGATGATGCTGATCAGGTCGCACATTTCCTGCGCCACCTCCAGCGTGTGCGTGCTCATCAGGATGGCGACACCGCGGTCGGCCATCTTGCGGAACACCGTCTTGATGAGGCGCGCCCCGCGCGGATCGAGACCCACCATGGGCTCATCGACGAGCACGGCCTGCGGGCGGTGGAGGAAGGCACCGGCCATCACGAGCCGCTGCTTCATGCCGTGCGAGAAGCTTTCGACCAGCTCGTCACGCCAGCGGGCCAGTTCGAAGAGGTCCAGCATTTCGCGGATGCGCTCCTCCACGGCGGACTCGCCGATGCCATACAGGCCGCCATGAAAGCGCAGGAACTCGGCCGCCGTGAGCTTCTCGTAGATGAACGGCCGGTCGGGAATGAAGCCCAGCGAACCCTTTGCCGCCTCGGGTTCGGTGGCCAGGTCGTGCCCGTTCACGACGATGCGGCCAGCGGTGGGTTTGAGCAGGCCGGCGATCATCCGGATGGTCGTGGTCTTGCCGGCGCCGTTCGGGCCGAGGAAGCCGTGAATCTGCCCTGGCTTCACCTCCAGGCTGATGAGGTCGACTGCCGTGAAGCGCCCGTACTGCTTGACGAGATCCGAGACCGCGATCACGAACACCCCCGGCACCTGCCGTCGCTGCCCGGAGCGGAAGACGGCGGAGTCGTGGGCGCTGCCGGCCGGACGGGATCGCGCCCGACCAGCAGCGGGGAGGCGCCGGCGGCGAGTTCGAGGTCGAGGATGGTCATCCTGACGCGGCCGATGAGCGGCAGAATGGCGACCTGTTTGTCGAGCCCGCCGCGCGCCAGCCGCAGGTGGGTGGCATCGGCCGGAAACTGGTTGAACGTCGGGTCCACCGGGAGCCAACGGCCGCGGCCGCGGCCCTCGGCCAGGTACACCTCGGGCCACGCGTGGTAATAGAAGGCGTTGCGGACGGCCACCAGACCGACCGAGATGCGCGCGGGAATGCCCGCCGCACGAGCCAACGCCACGAAGAGCGCCGTGTGCTCGTTGCAGTCGCCCACGCCGGTGCGCAGCACCTCGAGGGCGGAGGGAATGCTCACCGTAGGCTTCTTTTCGAGTAGGGCGTTGACGTGGCGCGTGAGACGCTCGGCCCGCGCCCGCGGGCTGGTGATGCCCTCGAGCACACGCGCGGCCTCCGCCACGATCTCGGGTGCGTCGCTTTCGAGCAGCGGCTCGGGCAGAAGGAATGCCGACAGGTCCGGTGTGCCCGTCTCTGCCGGCAGATCCCGCGTGTCCACCAGTTCGACGATGTCGCCTTCCACGCGCTGGCCGACGCCCTGAAGCGCCGGATCCGACAGGTCCGCGCCCTCGAGCCGCACGCGCAACCGCTTGACGTCGCGCGGTTCCTCGATGCGGTACTTCGAGCGCGGGACGACGGCCGAGGCTTCGAGCAGGTCGAGCTGTACGTTACGAGGCACGGCCAGGGCGACGGCCCGCTCGGAGGGTTCGGCGACCGTGAGCAGGCCCAGGGGGCTCTCTTCGCGCACGACCTCGCCCGTGTCGGTCACCCACGACGTCGTCTGCAGGCCGCCAAAGGACAGCTCTACGCGAAACGCCGGCAGCGGACGGTCGTTGATGCGCACGACCTCGCGGCCGCCTACCTCGACGGTCACCGGCTCGTTGCGCATCGTGGCCGGGTCGAACATCAACCAGCGATGGCGCGCTCCCGCCTCGAGCCCCTCGCTCGCGAGGCGCCTGGCGAGGCTGAGCATGAGAGACGGGGGCTCGGTCAGCGTGCGAGTTTCGGTGCGGGTGCTGCCGCCGCTCGTGACGGACAAGGTGAGCGTGAGGCCATCGAGCGCGCCAGACACGCTGACGGGACCTGTGCCCGGATCCAGGGAGAAATCGAACGACACGAGGGCGAACGCCCGGTCCACCCGAGCCCGGGTGCGGATGGCTGCCGGTGTGGTGGCGCCGAGAAGCGACATCTGCAGCCGGCCATCCTCCTGCAGTTCGTAGCCATTGTCGGTGGGCACGGTCTGCGAGACCGTGAACCCGATTTTTTCGCCCCGGTAATACACCCCCCGCCACTGGGCGGCCGAGCCGTACCGGGCGAGGTCTGTGGCGAGGTTGGGGGCGGAGGCCGTCAGGTAGGACCGGTCGATCAGTGCCGCCATGGAGGCGATCCACGCGCCGAGAACCAGCCACGAGAGAGGTCGGGTGACCCGACGGGGCAGGGGACGGAACAGAGTCACGGCGTTCTGATTATCGGCCGGGGCGTCCGGCACGATACCCGCCGATACGCGGCAGCTTCTGCAACGTCTCAGCAGAAGCTGCCGCAAAATGGTCGAGGCAGCCAATCCCGCGCTTCTGATACCCTCCTCGCCCGGAGGAGCCCAGTTGCCCGAGCCGACGTCCCCCGCGAGGTTCAGCTTTCTCAAACTGGCCGGCCCAGGCCTCGTTGTCGCCGCCACTGGCATCGGATCCGGCGATGTCATCTCGGCGACGGTGGGCGGCGCCAAGTACGGCGTGGTGCTGCTGTGGGCCATCGCCATCGGCGCCTTCTTCAAGTTCGTCCTGAGCGAGGGCATCGCGCGCTGGCAACTGGGCACGGGCACGACCGTGGTGGAAGGGTGGGCGGCGCACCTGCCCGCCTGGGTGAAGCTCTACTTCGCCATCTACCTCGTGCTGTGGACCGTGGCCGTGAGCGCTGCGCTGACCAACGCCACGGGCCTCGGCCTGTCGAACCTCACCAGTGGAGCCGTGCCCCAGGCCTGGGGCGCGGTGGCCCACAGCCTGGTCGGCTTCGTCTTCGTCTGGCTGGGCGGCTACGGCAGGTTCGAGAAGCTGATGAAGACGCTCGTCGGCGTCATGGGTTTCAGCATCCTGGCGTGCGCGGCCCTGACGATGACCAACCCGGGTCCCGCCGTGGAGGGACTGCTGGTCCCCACCATTCCGGTCGGGAGCGGCGCCTACGTCCTGTCGCTGATTGGCGGCATCGGTGGATCGATCACCATGCTCTCCTACAACTACTGGATGCGCGAAGAAGGGATGCGCGGCGCCGGATACCTCGGCTACGTGCGCGGAGACGTGGGCATCGCCTACGTATTCACCGCGATCTTCGGATTCTCGATCATGTTGATCGCCCATCGCACGTTCTTCCTGCCGGGCGTCACCATCACCGACGCGCAGGCCGTGCCGAAGATGGCCGAAATGCTGGGATCCATCCTCGGCACCTTCGGCGAGTACGCCTACTCGGTGGGCTTCTGGGCGGCGGTGTTCGCATCGCTTCTCGGCGTGTGGCAGAGCGTGCCGTACCTGTACGCCGATCTTTACGGCATCGCCAGGAAATTGCCGGCCGGGGGTCGCCAGGCGGTGACGCAGGTGACGAGCACCCCGTACCGGCTGGCGCTGGTCTTCATCACGCTCGTACCGATTCCGCTCGCGTTCACCGGCCGCCCCATTCTCGTCATCGTCACCTACACCGTCGTCGGCAGCCTGTTCGTACCGTTCCTGGCGGCGACGCTGCTCTATCTGAACAACAAGGTGCAATGGAGCGAGGACGTGCCGCGCAATCACTGGACCACCAACGTGCTGCTGGTCGCGATTCTGGCGCTGTTTGTGGCCGTCGGCGCGCAGGAAGCGATGGGAGCGCTGCGGTAGTGCCAGTCGTGGATCGAGCCGGCCTCCGATAGAATCCCCTTTGGAGGCTGCCATGCGCGTTGCCCTGTCCACCGTCGCCCTCGTCTTCGTCGTTACCCTGTCGATGTCGGCCCAATCCGGCCCCGCGGTGCCGCCTCAGAAGCCCGTGCCCGACGTCACGGCCCTCGTCTCGCGGCTGAACCTCGACAGCTACAAGGCCACCATCAAGAGCCTCACGCAGTTTGGCGACCGCCGGCAGGGGACCGAGCGCAATCGCAAGGCCGTGGACTGGATTGAAGCGCAGCTCCAGAGCTATGGCTGCCCCACCG
>JADZBZ010000192.1 GCA_020851835.1 Acidobacteriota bacterium | reverse complement strand
TGGACCGCATCGGCGGCTCTGGCGTCGACCTGCTGGTCGGCCAGCCGCGCGCGGCCCCGGGCCTGTTCGGTCGTGGTCGCCCGCCACACGGCCGCCGCCGTGACCGCAACGGTCACCAGCAGCACCAACACGCGGAGCGAGCGTCGTCGCATGGGGTTTACGACTGCGGGGCGTCCCCTACTCGGCGCCGCGAGAGATGTCTTCGATGACCATGCGCAGCGGGATGACCGTGGCGCCCGGCGAGTGCTCCATCTGCACGTTGTGGCCTTTCACCGGCGGCAAGTCCTCGAACATGTCGTTCCACTTCATCCGCCCCATGGGATTGCTGGTCTCGAGCCACTCGTGCGCTCTCACGGGCCGGTTGAAGACGCGTTCGGCGAGGTCCACGTAGGCCGCATTGGCCTGGAGCGCCAGGCCGACGTCGGCGCGCACCTGCTGGGACGACGTGTAGGCGTAGGGCAGTCCCAGCGCCGCGGCGACGCTGGTCAGGATCTGCCAATCGTCCACGGCCTCACCCGGCGGGTCGAGCGCCCGGGAGGCGGCCTGCACGTGACCCTGGTCGTTGGTATAGGTGGCATCCTTCTCCACCCAGGCGGCACCGGGCAGAACCACGTCGGCAGCCTTCGACAACAGCGTGGCCAGCACCCCTTGATAAATCAGGACGGGCAGCCGCCCGCTGCGCCGGGCCTCGATGATCCACTCGGTGTCGCCGAGAGACCCTTCGGGTCCCGGGTCCACCACGTAGAGCACGCCGACGCGGCCCTGGTCCATGGCGGTGCGCAGATCCGAAAGGTCGGGCTCGCCGGTGAGCCCGGCGCCGACGATGAGGCCGAGCGCCTGGGCGCCCGACACGTTCGGCGCGTCGGTGGGAGGTACATGGAACTTCGTCGCGGCCGGCTGCTGCTTCTCGGTGCGCTTCCAGGTTACGTGCACGTGCGCGGCGCCGCCGTCGCCCTTCATGTCCTCGGCGAGGCGCTTCAGCAGGAAGAGCTCTTCGTGCGCCGCGTGCGCCGAGGTGAGCATGCGCACCGAGGCCGGATCCTGGCGGCCGGCGGCATTGAGCAGATCGCGCACCTTGAGGAGGGCATCCTTCCAGGTCACCGCCTGCTGCGCGCCATCCCTGGTCGCAATCTGCGGGCGGCGAAGCCGCTGCTCGCTCTCGACCCAGCGGTACTGCAACCGGCCGATGTCGCACATCCAGAACTCGTTCACCGCCGCGTTGTAGCGCGGCGTGATGCGGATGAGGCGAGACCCCTTGGCCCACTCGGGCTTGGCCTTGAGCCAGGCGGTGGTGCTGCAGCCCTTCGAGCAGAGCGTGCAGATGGTGTCGACGGCCTGCGGGTTGTCCCACGGGCGCGAGCGGAAGCGGTAGTGCTTGGTGGTGATGGCGCCGACCGGGCAGACATCGACGAGGTTGCCCGACAACAGGGAGTGGACGCCCTGGTCGTTGAACGTGGCGATCTCGCTGCCGTTGCCGCGGTTGATGACGCCGATCTGCGCGTCGCCGTCCACCTCGCGCATGAACCGTACGCACCGGGTGCACATGATGCAGCGGTTGCGGTTCAGCATGAGCGTCGGGCCGAAGTCCACATCGGCCTTCACGCCGTCGCCGTCGAAGGTGCGCCGCGGAAAGTCCATGCGGCTCTGGGTGTTGCCGAACGTATAGGAAAAGTCCTGCAGCGGGCACTCGCCGCCCTTGTCGCAGACGGGACAATCGAGCGGGTGATTGATCAGCAGGAACTCGAAGGCCCCGGCGCGGCCCTCGGCGGCCTCGGGGTCCTGCGTGTGCACCACCATGCCTTCGGCCACCGGCGTCGAGCACGACGTCTGCAGCTTGGGCATCTTCTCGATCTTCACCAGGCAGACGCGGCACGACGCGTCGATGCCGAGACCGGGGTGGTAGCAGTAGTAGGGGACTTCGATGCCGGCGCCGAGGGCAGCCTGAAGGACCGTCGTGCCCCTGGGCACCGAGAGTTGGCGCCCGTCGATGGTCAGCGTAACATTCTCCACGTGGAAATGATACTTCACTGACCGGGTACACGGATGCGTTCCCTGACTGAATGGCTGCTCGCGCTCGGCGTTCTCGCGGGCGTCGTGTGGGCCAGCGGTCCCATGGTGCGGCGGCTGATTCCCACCTCGTCCGGAACCGTCGTCCTGGTCGAGTCGGACCTGCCGGCCCTGCCCACGGGCGTGCCCGCCGGCGCCGCCAGCACGCCCCTGGTGATCCTGGTTGACGGGACCGAAGTGCGTCTCGGCATGACCGAGCCGGAACTGCGGCGCGAACCGTTGTCGCGCTGGACGGCCGGCCCGCCCGTGGTCGAGAAGGGGATCATCGGCGACCGCCTCGTCCTGCCGTTCCGGGCAGGACACACATCGGTCTGGGTGGTCCTGGACCGGATCGCGCAGAACCGGGAACGCCAGGTGACGGCGATCTACGTCCGCTGAGGGCGGCACCCCGCCGCGCCGTACTAGCGGGCCTTGTCGATCTGCGCCAGGGCCGCGTTGTCCTGGTTGAGATCCACGTTCCGGACCGGCTTCTGCACGGGAAGCCGGGCGTCGGTCACCAGTTCGGTGACGCGCACGACCTGCTCGTCCACGCTCCCGTCCGCGTACTGGATGGTGACGGTGACCGGGATGTCGTAGATCTCGCCTGCCTGCTCGATATGGACGGTCACTTCGCCCGCTCCGATGCTGGTGGAGTAGCGCAGCCGCGGGATGCCCGAGTCGTAGATCCATCGCTCGAAGAATCGCGCCAGGTCCAAGTGGGACTCGGCTTCCATCGCGCGCTGCAGGTCTTCGGTCCCCGCCTTCTGGAAGCGGTTGTCGCGGTAGAACCGCCGGACGCCGTTGAAGAACGCCTCGTCGCCGACGAAGCGGCGAAGCATGTGCAGCACGGCCGCGCCCTTGTTGTAGACCAGGGCGCGAAACACGCGACCCTCGCCCTTGATGTGGCCGAGGCGATAGCCCAGGTAGACGGGCCCTTCGGAGGACTCCTGGAGGCTCCAGCGGCGGAACTGCTTGAGGAGATCGCGAAACACCCCTTCCCCGCGCCGCTCCCTGGCATAGAGCGCCGCCAGATACTGCGCGAAGCCCTCGCTCAGCCACTGCTCGTGGTAGTTCTTCCAGCCGACGGCCTGCCCAAACCACTGATGGGCCACCTCGTGCGCCAGGAAGAACTCGGGGAAATTGCTGAAGGCGGCCGGGTCGTTTCGCCACGTGAACGGGGAGGCTGGCAGCGGGCTATTTATGACGGCCACGTAGCCCGGTGCGTGGCCGCCGGGCAGGTCGTTCTCGACCATGGCCACGTTGAGCGCGTCATACGGGACGTCGCCGAGGATCGACGCGTAGAGGCGCAGGACTTCGGCGATCGTCTCCAGTGCTTCCCGCCCGCGCCCTTCCTGCCGCCGGTTCGCCTCGATGCTGAGCAGGATGCTGTTGCGCGACCCGACCGGCGGCACCGGCGGGCGCACGGCCACGAGGCGATTGCCGCCGATCCGAATCGACGGCCCCCGGCTGACTGTTAGGTTGAGGGGCGGAACGATGTCGAGCCCCACGGTGGCCGCATCGGCGCGGGTCATTCGGCTCACCACCATGCTCAGGTAGCGCACGGGCTGGTTGGCGACGAAGGTGAACTGCGCCGTGCTGCCCTGGCCGTTGGACGGCGTGCCGGCGAACACGGGCGAGTCGAGGGACTGCACGCCCGAAGCCACCACCGTGTACTCCGCGGGCACGGTGATGCGCAGATTGGCCGTCGCGTAGTCGGTGACCTGAGCCTGTGGGTACCACTGGGCGCGGTTGCTGAACAGCCAATTGGGCTCGGATGGCACCGGCAGCAGGTCACTCTGGCGGTCCTGCGAACGTGCACGGTCCGCGCGCTGATCGTCCGACTCGACGTCGATGGAGTCGTCGTTGATCCCCTGACGCGGTACCCGCCCCTGGTAGCTGATGTTCAGCGTCAGCGAGAAGC
>JADZBZ010000191.1 GCA_020851835.1 Acidobacteriota bacterium | reverse complement strand
GTGCCACGTGGTTTCACCCTCGCGCCGATAGAGCACGTCGAAGGAGAGTTCGTCTCCGTTCTCGTCGTCGGCCTTCCAGGCAAATGTCTGGAGGCCCCGCTGGTAGATGCGTCGCCCGAGCGCCGGACCAGCCGCCGACCCGCCACCGCCACCCTGGTTGGCCAGCCGGCGCTCCTGCGGTTCCTCGTCGAACCCGGCAATCTCGGCCTCGCCGGTTGAGAACGGCTTCTGGAAGGCCACGCCGGGCGAATGCACCGTGATGGATTCGAGACGCGGGCGAATGTTGCGCTGCAGGTAGGCGGCCGAAACCGACGTCAGCACCGGCGTGGTCGAGGCCGAGCCGGCGAGCACCGCCCGCCACTGCAGATACCGAGCCTTCGGACTGGTGATGGGGGAGCCGTCGGCGTCGCCGTAGGGACCCGTCCAGTCGCTCCACGCCTGGTCGGGCGTTGCCGTGTTCCCGGACCGGGTGAACAGTTCCACCGTGGTCCCGGCCGGCGTGAGCGCCCGCCACGACAAGGCACCCCACGAGGCCACCATGCCCGCGTCCCTGACCTCCGACTCATAGGTGCCCTTCGAGGCGCGACTGTTGGACATGGCGACCAGCAAGCCCGGATTGGCGGTGGCCAGCAACGTGCGCGCGCCGACGCGCCACAGTGTCGTGGCCTGCTGGGCCGGGACGCGGGTCATCAGCACCGCCTGTACCGGCTCGCCGCTCAACCGGAAGACCTTGCCCTTGGTGCCGGTGGCCACGATCAGGGCGCCATCGGGCTCGACGCTCAGGTCGTAGGGCGAATCGTCTTTCGAATCCCAGACGAGATCCCAGAGACCATCGGCTTGAATCCGGTACACGGCGCCGGCCGAGGCGCCCCGCGCCTCTCGAGCGCTGCCACCGGCCGGCGTCGCCTGGGCCGTCACGGAGGTGTCGATGATGGCAAACGACATGATCTCGGTCGACACGCTGGGCGTCGGTGGCGGCGCGGGTGTGGGTGTGGGTTCGGCCGCCTCGCCGCCGCTCCCGCGGCTGCTGAGCGCCGCCGCGTACACCGTGCCACGGGGACCGATCGTCAGGCCACGCACCTCCTGGTAGGGCGTGTCGAGCACGAGGAAGCCCTTCCCGGTGCGATCCACGCGAAACACACGACCGGGACCGCCCGTGCCAACCAGGAGCGTGCCAGCAGGATCGACGTGCAAGGCGATGGCGTGAGCGGCCTTGGTTTCGAAGAACTTCGTCGCCTGACCATCGGGCGTGATGCGGTAGACCGTGCCGGCATCGCCGGTCCCGGCGAAGACCACGCCGGACGGATCGACGGCGAGAGACCAGATGTAGGTGTCGTCTGGATCGAAGAACGTCGTGGCCTCGCCGTTCTGGTTCACCCGGTAGATGCGGCCATCGGGCGACGTGGCGACATAGAGCCCGCCGTCCGGCGCGGACGCCAGCGCGTGCACCTCGAGTTCCTGGCTGTCGAAGAACAGGCTGCCCTCGCCCTGGGGCGTCACCCTGAACACCTTGCCATCGTTGCCCGTTCCCAAATAGGTCGTGCCGTCGGATTGACCGAGCAGGGTCCAGACGACGGATACCGACCCGTCGAACACGCGTGTCAGTTCGGGGCCCAGGGTGAGCCGCCCGTGTTCGTCGATCGAAAGCTGATCGACGTCGCCGCGCAGGAAATCGGCCTGGGTGACGACCTGCCAGAAGCCGGGCGCGGCCGTCGCGACGGCCGTACAAACCAGTAGAGCAAGGCCGGCGAACAGGCCGCCTCGCAGAGGTGTGGGAGTCATTCGGGTTGGTCGAGGGAGACAGAGAGTTGCCGTGATCCGGACACGGCCAGGTCGAGTGGGATCTCCCACTCGCCACGCAGTGCCGACCGCATCGTCGACACGCTGCCCGTGCTGCGATCCGATTCGAGCACGCTCAGCACCGACGGTGGCAGCGCGCGCATCGGTTCGCCGCTCACGACCGCACCCGGGTCCGTGGTGGTGAGGCGGACGTAAATGCGATTGCTGCGACGCGCGCGGTTGAACGTGCGGATGATCTGCGACGGCCGCTCGATTTCGGCGCTCCGCAGATCCCGGCGATCGTCGGCGCTTGCCCGCTCCGCGTCGGCCACCAGCAACTGGACGGGCCCGTGCGTGTTGGCGGGGAAGGTGATCGGCACGCGTTCGACCCTCTCCTCGCCCCTGGCGCCGCGCAGCGCCACCGAGACGGTGGCCGTAGCCCCGGCGCGTGGACGTGTCGTGTCGAGCCACACGCGCTCGATGCGTGCGGTGCGGGATTCCTCGGACGCCTCGATGGTGAGCGAGATCCGCTCGACATCCACGGGTTCCGAGGTGTTCTTGAAGAGAAGTGTCAGTGGTGCCGCCACGTACGCTGCGGCGGTGCCGACGGGTTGATCGCCAGTGAAGATCTCCTCGAAATCGAGCGGTGCGTGGGCTCGAATACTGGCGGTGCCGCGAATGGTGAACGAGGCCGGCCCCGTCGCGCGCTCGTAGGCCGTCAGCACGTTGGCGACGGCCAGGTACGCCAGCAACGGCGTGAACGTGGTGTCTCGCACGACGCCGAACGAGAAGGTGCGCTGGCCCAGGCGATCGGAGTCGAGCGTGACCGCCATCGGGATGAGCGAGGGCCCGGGACCGAGCCGCCCCGCGATAGCGGTGGCGCGGTCCTGCTGCAGCGTGCCGAGAACGGGACCCAAACTGGCCAGCTTGCTCGATTGCATGAGGCTGGGCAGCACCACGTGCACGTCGGCGGCCGTCATCGGGAACTCGGTGGGACCGAGGTTGTAGAGCGGGTGGCCAAACGCATAGACCCGATCGCCGTCGACGTGGGTGACCGTGCCCGTGGCGCCCATCTCGAAATCGCCCGACAGCAGCGAAACCCCGACCGCGTCGCCGGGCGCGAGCGTCCGGCGAGCCGGCGGCTGCGGACGGTTCGCGGCCGGCGCCTGAGAGGACATCGGGAGAAAGCCAGCGGCGCTCAGCGTGCCAGACAGGGCGTCGATGACGCCAGGCTCGAATCCGCCAGCCAGCAGCGGCACGGTGATGGGCCGCAGTATTGCGGTCGAGGCCACCGACAGGCCCGCCATGGCGCCTCCCGGCAGCGCCGCACTGGGCTGGAAGCGGCGCAAATCCCGTGTCCACACCGCGACCAGTTCGGCCGGCCGCGGCGGCCAGGACAGTGCCACCGGCCGTGTTGCCGGCGGGGCGATGGCCATCGCCGCGGCGTCGGTCATCTCGGCTATCGGGGTGATGCCTGCGATGGGCTCGGTGGCGAACTGCCCGAGAGAGTACGAGACGGCTCCAACGAGACGGCCGTCTATGTAGACCGGGCTGCCGCTCATGCCCGCAATGACGCCGGTCCGGGCCAGCGGCCCACCCTCGAGGCGCGCCAGGATCAGGTCACGATTGGGCGCGATGACGTTGTGCAGCACCCCCAGGATATGGACCTGGAAGTCTTCGACCGTGGCGCCGCTGAACACCGTGCGGCCCGTGCCGACCATGCCCGGCCTCACCTCGCCGATTGGCATCAGGCGGGTTTGTCCCGAGGGCGCAGACGCCAGCGTGAGCATCGAGAGCAGGAACCCAATAGCCGGGACGCGGGCATTCATCATGGTCGTGCGAGGCAGGGTGACGTGCCCTGTTCTTGTTCCCATACTACGCGATGTGCTACTGTTTCGACGCGCATATGCGTGCTCGAGTCTGCAACCCCACATCCCGCTCGCGTTCTGGCCACGACGGCCACTACGCCTGCGGTGTGTTCGCTGGCTGGTGGTACTGGCGCTCAACAGAAGAGGCAGCCTAGGTTCGCGTCCAAACCGGTCAACCACCTAACGCTCGACCGCAGCGCCTCTTCAGTCCCCGCTTGAAGAGGCGCTTTTTGCATCTATGGCCACCTCCCAACTGTGCGTCACCGTCGCGGCCTCCACGATGGCCGAACTGCGAAGGCGCCGGGACCAGGCTCCCGGCGACACGCTGGTCGAGCTGCGTCTAGACGCGGTGGATCGACCGGACGTGGCCGGCGCGCTCGAAGGGCGGCGCCGGCCGGTACTGATCACGTGCCGGCCTCGCTGGGAGGGCGGCGGCTTCGACGGCAGCGAGGAGGAGCGACTGGCGCTGCTCGAGCAGGCGGTGGCGCAGGGCGCCGAATACGTGGACATCGAGTGGGCGGCGCTGACGCCAACGTTCGGGGGCGGCGGCCGCCATCGCCTCGTGGTGTCGATGCACGACTTCTCGGGCATCCCGACGGACCTCGACGCCCGCGTGGATGCCATGTCTCGGAGCGGTGCAGGCATCGTCAAGATCGCTGTGATGGCCGGGCGCCTGAGGGACTGCCTGCCGCTGCTGGGGCTCGCGGCGCGCCGGCAGCGTCCCACCATCGCCTTGGCCATGGGGGAGGCCGGCGTGCCCACCCGCGTCCTGGCCGCCCGTTTCGGTTCCTGCTGGACGTACGCCGGGGACGAGGAGGGGGTGGCGCCTGGGCAGCTCACCGTCCGCCGGATGCTGGGCGAGTTCGGCTTCGACCGGATCGGTCCCGAGACCCTCGTCTACGGCGTGCTCGGCAGGCCCGTATCCCACTCGGTCTCGCCCGCCATGCACAACGCGGCGTTCCGGGCGCTCGGGATCGACGCGGCGTACGTTCCGCTGGCCGCCGAGAGCTTCGAGGACTTCACCGCCTTCGCCGAGGCGATCGGCCTTCGCGGCGCGAGCGTGACCGCGCCCTTCAAGGGCGAGGCGTTCGACTGGGCGGGGGCCGTCGACGAGGTGGGCCAGGACTCGCGAGCCGTGAACACGCTTCGTCGAACAGGGGAGACGTGGGAGGGCCGCAATACCGACCTCGAGGGCTTCATGTCGCCCCTGGTCGCGCGGGCGACGCTTCGGGGCGCGCGAGTGACGCTTCTCGGTGCGGGGGGGGCCTCCCGCGCCATCGCCGTCGGGCTGGCGAGCGCCGGCGCCCGGGTGACCGTGGCCGCCCGCCGCACCGCCCAGGCCGAGGCCCTGGCCCGTCTGACCGGCGTGGCCGCCGGCGCATGGCCGCCGCCGTCCGGGTCATGGGACGTGCTGGTCAATGCGACGCCCGTTGGCACCTATCCCGACACGGCGCACTCGCCCGTGGCCGCCGAGAGCCTCGATGGCCGGCTCGTTTACGATCTGGTGTACAACCCGCCGCGCACGCGTCTGCTCGCCGATGCCGACGCGCGTGGCTGCGACACGCTGGGGGGCCTCGACATGCTGGTGGCGCAGGCCCAGGCCCAGTCGGCCTGGTGGACCGGTACCCGGCCGCCCGATCAGACCCTGCGCGAGGCGGCACTCGCGCGGCTTTCCGAGATGAACACTGTATGAAGCTGACCTCGTTCGAAGAGTTCGTCGATCTCGCCAAGCGCGGTACGTTCGTGCCGGTCTGCAAAGAGATCGTCGCCGATCTGCTGACGCCGGTGTCGGCGTTCCTCAAGATTGCCGAGCACTCCGACTACGCCTTCCTGCTCGAGAGCGTGGAAGGCGGCGAGCACGTGGGACGCTATTCGTTTCTCGGCAAGGATCCGTTCCTCATCCTCCGCGGGCGGGACGCCCAGACGACGATCGAACAGGCCGGCACCGTGACGGCCTCGGATCGGCCGCTCATCGACACGCTGCGGTCGCTGATGAGCGGGTTCCAGTCACCCTTCGTCCCTGGGCTGCCGCGGTTCACGGGCGGAGCGGTCGGCTATTTCGGCTACGACGCGGCCCCCTGGTTCGAGCCGGCCGTCGCGCCGGCCGTGGCCGGGCCGGCCGAGACCGATCAGGCCGGCTTCATGCTCTTCGACACGGTGCTGGCTTTCGACCACGTGCAGCACCGGATTCTGCTCATCGCCAACGCGCGCATCACCGGCGACGAGGATCTGCGAGCGCTCTACCAGTTCGCCTGCACGAAGATCGAGTTCCTCGAGCGCGAGCTCGAGCGGGCGTTGTCACTGCCGCGCCCGGTCGAGGCGCCGCCGCTCGCGTTCACTTCGAACGTGACGCAGGAGGCCTTCGAAGGCATGGTGCGCACCGCCAAGGAGCACATCGCCGCCGGCGACATCTACCAGGTGGTGCTCTCGCAGCGCTTCGAGGCGGAGATTGGCGCCGATGCTTTTACCGTGTTTCGCGCGCTGCGCCACGTGAACCCGTCACCCTACATGTTCTTCATCCGCATGGGCGGTCGCTCGATCGTCGGCTCCTCGCCCGAGATGCTCGTGCGTGTCGAGGGGCGGCACGCCGTCACGCACCCGATTGCCGGCACCCGCCCGCGCGGTCGCACCGACGAAGAGGACCGCCGGCTGGCGGAAGAGCTGAAGCGCAACGAAAAGGAGAAGGCCGAGCACGTCATGCTCGTGGACCTGGGACGCAACGATCTTGGCCGGGTGTGCGAGTACGGCACCGTGCGGGTTCCTACGTTCATGGCGTTGGAGCGCTACTCCCACGTCATGCACCTGGTCTCCGTCGTGGAGGGTACCCTGGCCGACAATCGCGATCGCCTCGACGCCCTGGTGGCGTGTTTCCCGGCGGGCACGGTCTCGGGTGCGCCGAAGGTGCGGGCCATGCAGATCGTCGACGCGCTGGAACCCTCGCGGCGCGGCCTGTACGCCGGCGCAGTCGGGTACCTGGACTTCGCGGGCAATCTCGATTTCTGCATCGCCATCCGCACCGTGGTGCTCGAGGGCGGCCGAGCCCTCGTGCAGGCCGGCGCGGGCATCGTGGCCGACTCGAACCCGACCGCCGAGTACGAAGAAACGCGCGACAAGGCCCGGGCGATGATCCGCGCGCTCGAGCTCGCGCAGGCGGGGCTCTAGGGGTCGCCCGCATGGTGCTGGTGATCGACAACTACGATTCGTTCACGTACAACCTCGTCCAGTACCTGGGCGAGCTGGGGGCGGATATTTCGGTGCGCCGCAACGACGAGATCACGGTGGCCGACGTCCGGGCGCTGGCGCCAGATCGAATCGTCATCTCGCCCGGCCCGGGGCGGCCCGAGGATGCGGGAGTCTCGCTGGAGGTGATTCGTTCGATCGGCCCCACGCGGCCGGTGCTGGGCGTCTGCCTGGGGCACCAGGCCATCGGCATGGCCTTCGGCGGACGCGTCGTGCGCGCACCGGCGCCCATTCACGGCAAGACGTCGGTGATTGAACACGACGCGCGCGGGGTGTTCGCCGGCCTCCCTCAGGCGTTCGAAGTGGGCCGGTATCACTCGCTGATCGTCGCCGACGAGGTCCCCGACGAGCTCGAGGTCACCTCGCGCACGCGCGGCGACGGCATCATCATGGGACTGCGGCACCGGACCCTTCCGGTGCACGGCGTGCAGTTCCACCCAGAGTCGGTGCTGACGCCCGAAGGGCGCCGGCTCCTGCGCAACTTCCTCGAGATATAGCCGTGTTCTCCGATTTGATCGAGCGGCTCGGGCGGCACGAGGACCTGTCGGAAGCACAGGCTGCCGCCGCCATGGGTTCCATCATGCGGGGCGAGGCCGCGCCCGCCCAGATTGCGGGCCTGCTGGTGGGCCTGGCGATGAAGGGCGAGCGGCCCGCCGAACTCGTCGGGTTCGCCACGACGATGCGCGAGCATGCGGTGAGCCTGCGGCGTACGCGCGGTACGGTCTTCGACACCTGCGGCACCGGCGGCGACCGGTCGGGCAGCTTCAACATCTCGACGGCCGCCGCCCTCGTCGTGGCCTCGTGCGGGGTTCGCGTGGCCAAGCACGGCAACCGGTCGGTCTCGAGCCGGTGCGGCAGCGCCGATGTTCTGCAGGCCCTGGGCGTCGACGTCCAGATGACGCCCGAGGCCGCGTCGCGCTGCCTCGACGAGGCTGGAATCGCATTCCTCTTCGCGCCGACGTTCCATCCGGCCATGCGCCATGCCGCCCAGGCGCGCAAGGACCTGGGCGTCCGCACCGCCTTCAATCTGCTCGGTCCGCTCACCAACCCGGCGCGGCCCACGCACCAGATCGTCGGCGTGCCCCGTCCGGAACTGACCGAGCTCATCGCCCGGACGCTGCTGGCTCTGGGCGCCGAGCGGGCCTGGGTCGTTCACGGCGCGGACGGCCTGGACGAGCTTTCGACCACCGGGCACACCAAGGTGTCCGAGGTGAGGGACGGCGCCGTGCACACCTTCTACGTGCACCCGTCGGACTACGGATTGCCGAAGGCCGTGGCGGGCGCGCTGGCCGGCGGCGACGCCGCGGAGAACGCGGCCATCGTGGCGAGCGTGTTCGCCGGCGAACCAGGGGCCGCGCGCGACGTCGTGCTGCTCAACGCCGGGGCGGCCTTGATGGTGGCGGGTACGGCCGACTCCGTCCGATCGGGCGTCGAGCGGGCCGAAGAGGCCCTCGACAGCGGCGCCGTGCGGCGGACACTCGCGCGGCTCGCGGCCGTCTCCGGTGGACAGGAGCGCCAGACATGAGCGGCGGGCTGCCCGACCTGCTCGAAGCCATCGTGGCCGCCACGAGAGTGCGGGTCGAGAACGCCGGCACGCGAAATCGACGGGCGGCCGTCGAGCGCCGGGCGGAAGACCGCGCGCCGCGCGCCGCGGCATTCGCCCATGCGTTGGCACAGGCTGGTCGCGTCAACGTCATCGCGGAGTGCAAGCGTCGCTCGCCGTCGCGCGGCGTTCTGCGGGCCGCCTACGATCCGGTGGCCATCGCCACGGGCTACGCCGCCTCCGGCGCCGCGGCCATCTCGGTGCTCACCGAGCCGATGTTCTTCGACGGCGCCCTGGCGCACCTGACCGCGGTGCGAGCGGCCGTGGACACGCCACTGCTTCGCAAGGACTTCATCGTCGACTCGTATCAGCTCGTCGAAGCGGTGGCACACGGAGCGGATGCCGTGCTGCTGATCGTCGCTGCGCTCGAGGATGCGGCCCTCCGGGCGCTCCGACGCGAGGCGTCGGCGCTTGGCCTGGCCGTGCTGGTGGAGGTGCATTCCGAGGACGAGTTCTCCCGGGCGCTCGACGCCGGCGCCACCCTGGTCGGTGTCAACAACCGCAACCTCCGAACCCTGGAGGTCGACATCGGCCTCTCGGAGCGCCTCGCGCCCCGGTTGTTCCCATCGATTACGGGTGTCAGCGAGAGTGGACTGCGGTCCGCCGACGATATCGGGCGCCTGGGCGCGCTCGGTTACCGGGCGTTCCTGATGGGCGAGCGTTTCATGACGACGCCACATCCCGGTGACGCGCTGCGGGCAATGCTGGTGGAGGCCGTGTGACGCTGATCAAGGTCTGCGGCATCACTCGCGTCGAAGATGCCCTGGCTGCGGCGCGACTGGGCGTCCACGCCGTGGGCTTCGTGCTCTGGCCCTCGAGCCCGCGCGCCGTTTCGCTCGACACGGTGGCCGCTATCCTGGAGCAGCTATCCCCGTTCGTCACCCCGGTCGGTGTCTTTGTCGATCCAAGCGAGGCCGACGTCGCGCAGGCGCGCGCCGCCGGAATCCAGGTGGCGCAGGTGCACGGACGGCCCCCTACGCTGCCGGCGGGGATGCCGCTCATTCAGGCCGCCTCTCTGGCCAGCGACACCGCCGGGATCGACCCGGACGTGCCCGGCATGTCGATCGTGCTGCTCGACGCGCACGACGCCGTCCGGCGCGGCGGCACCGGGCAGACCATCGATTGGATGCGCGCGGGGGAGGTGGCCGCCCGGCGGCCCGTGATTCTGGCCGGCGGGCTGACGCCCGCCAACGTCGGCGCCGCAATAGCCACGGTCAGGCCTGTCGGCGTCGACGTGTCGTCGGGTGTGGAGAGCGCACCCGGCCTGAAGGACATTCACAAGCTGGCCGCGTTTGTCGCGGCCGTGAGAGCACACGCATGAGCAGCAACTGGTTTGGCCGCCGCGATCCGGACGCGCGCGGGTATTTCGGGGCGTTTGGCGGCCGCTTTGTGCCCGAGACGCTGGTGGCGCCCATCGAAGCGCTCGAGCGCGAGTATCTGGCCGCGCGCGAGGACGCGGCTTTCGGCGCCGAGCTCGACCGGCTGCTGCGCCACTACGTCGGACGGCCGACGCCGCTGTGGGAGGCGCGCCGTTTGAGCGCCGCGTGCGGTGGCGCGCGGATCCTGCTCAAACGCGAGGACCTGACGCATACCGGCGCGCACAAGATCAACAACGCACTGGGGCAGGCACTGCTGGCGCAACGGATGGGGAAGACCCGCATCGTCGCCGAGACCGGCGCCGGGCAGCACGGCGTCGCGAGCGCCACCGCCTGCGCGTTGCTCGGACTCGAGTGCGTGGTCTACATGGGGACCGAAGACATGCGACGTCAGGCGCTGAACGTCTTTCGCATGCGGTTGCTCGGCGCCACGGTCGAGGGCGTGGATTCGGGCAGCCGGACGCTCAAGGATGCCATCAACGAGGCTATGCGCGACTGGGTCGCGCGGCCGCACGATACACACTACCTGCTCGGCTCGGCGCTGGGGCCTCACCCCTACCCGCTGATGGTGCGCGAATTCCAGTCGGTGATCGGCCGGGAGGCCAGGTCGCAGTGTCTCGAGCAGGTGGGCCGTCTGCCGGAGGCCGTCATTGCCTGCGTCGGCGGTGGCAGTAACGCCATCGGCATTTTCGACGCCTTCATCGCCGACCCCGGGGTGGCGCTGATCGGCGTCGAAGCCGGTGGCGAGCGTATCGCCCCGGGACGTCACGCGGCACGGTTTGCCGGCGGCGCCGCGGGTGTGCTCCAGGGCACCCGGACGTGGGTGCTCCAGGACGAGCACGGCAACATCGAGGCTACGCACTCGGTGTCGGCCGGACTCGACTACGCGGCCGTCGGTCCCGAGCATGCCCACCTTCAGGCGACCGGGCGGGCGGAATATCACTTCGCCACCGACACCGATGCGCTGGCGGCGTTCCAGGAACTCGCGCGGATCGAGGGCATCATTCCCGCCCTCGAGTCGGCGCACGCCATCGCCCACCTACGCACGGCCGCCGCCCGCTTCGGGCCCGACGCGGTGCTGCTGGTGAGCCTCTCGGGCCGCGGCGACAAGGACGTGCAGACCGTCGAGGGTCTGCTGACAGGAGCCGGCGATGTCGCGCATTGAAGCCGCGTTCGAGCGCATCCGCGGCCGGGAGCGCACGGGCCTGGTCACCTACGTGACCGCCGGTGATCCGAGCCTGGCGGCCACGGCCGAGATCCTCCTACGGCTCGAGGCCGCTGGCGCCGACGTTCTGGAAGTGGGCGTCCCCTTTTCGGATCCGCTGGCCGACGGCCCTGTCATTCAGCGGGCCACCGAGCGCGCTCTTGCCGGAGGGGCGCACCTCAGCGGCGTGCTCGGCATGGTGGCGTCGGTTCGCCCCCGACTCGAGGCGCCCATCGTGATCTTCAGCTACGCCAACCCGATTTTGCGAATGGGGCTGGACAGCTTCGCCGGCCGGGCCGCCGAGGCCGGGGTGGACGGGGTCCTCACGCTCGACGTGCCTCCAGAGGAGGCCGACCAGTGGCGCACCGCGTTCTCGGCCCGTGGCATTGATACAATCTTCCTGCTGAGTCCGACCACCACGATCGAGCGGATCCGGCGCGCCGCAGCCATGGGCAGTGGCTTCCTGTACGGGATTTCGCGGCTGGGTGTCACGGGCGCCCGCCTGGACGTGGCCGACTCGGCGCCGGCACTCGCCGAGCGCATCCGGCAGGTGACCTCGATGCCCCTGGCCGTCGGGTTCGGGGTGTCCCAGCCCGAGCACGTGCGGGCCATCGGCCAGTGGGCCGATGCCGCCGTCGTGGGCAGCGCCCTGGTCTCGGTGATTGCGGAGCACGGCGGGACGCCGCGCCTCCTCGACGAGGTCGAGCGGTATGTCCGATGGCTGATGACGGCATGACGCTCGATGCGCTGCGGGCCGAGATCGACCGGCTCGACGATGCGATCGTGCGCCTGCTCGACCAGCGGGCACGCTGTGCATCGGAGGTCGGGCGGCTCAAGCGGGAAATCGGCATGCGGATCTACGAACCCGGGCGCGAGGCCGTCGTGATCGCGCACGTGAAGGCGGTCAACGCCGGCCTCGACGGGCCCCTGACCGCCGAGGCCATCGAGCGGTTGTACGAGCGTGTCATGGATGAAGCGCGGCGGATCCAGCGGGTGGAAATCGAGCGTCACACCGGAGGGGCTTCGGCCCCGGAAACTGAGAGCTGAAACATGGTCGTCGTCATGAAGGAGCGGGTGTCCACCGAACAGGTGGAGCGCGTGATCGCGCACCTGGTCGAGCTGGGCATGGACGTGCATCGCTCGACCGGCGCGGCGCGGGTGGTGCTCGGCGTGGTCGGCAGCGGCAAGGTCGATCCGCGGCTGATCGAACTCATGGAGGGCGTGCACGAAGTACTGCGCATCACCGAGCCGTACAAACTGGCGAGCCGCACCTTCAAGCCGGAAGACACGGTCTTCCAGGTGGGCGATGTGCGCGTCGGGGGCGACGAGGTGATCGTCATCGCGGGCCCCTGCTCGGCCGAGAACGAGGCCCAGGTCGACACCACGACCGCTGCCGTCAAACGCGCCGGCGCGAAGATGCTGCGCGGCGGCGCGTTCAAGCCCCGCTCCTCGCCCTACAGCTTCCAGGGACTCGGCGAAGAGGGGCTGCGGCTGCTACACGCCGCGGCCAACACGCACGACCTGAGGCTGGTGACCGAGGTCATGGACATCAGCCAGATCGAGGTCATCGACCGCTACGCCGACGTCTTCCAGGTGGGCGCCCGCAACATGCAGAACTTCACGTTGCTGCGTGAGCTCGGGCGGACGCGTAAGCCCGTGCTGCTGAAGCGGGGCATCTCGGCCACCGTCGAAGAGTGGCTCCTGTCGGCCGAGTACGTCCTCGCCGGCGGCAACACGCAAGTCGTGCTGTGCGAGCGCGGTATCCGCACCTTTGAAACGGCCACGCGAAACACCCTCGACATCTCGGCCATTCCCATCGTCAAGCAGTTGAGCCACCTGCCCGTGTTCGTGGATCCGAGCCACGGCACGGGACGCCGGGACAAGGTGGCGCCCATGGCGCGCGCCGCGGTGGCCGCGGGCGCCGACGGCCTCCTGATCGAGGTGCACTGCGATCCCGATCACGCCATGAGTGACGGCGCGCAGTCGCTCTACCCGGCGCAGTTCGATCGCCTGATGGCCGAGTTGCGCATCATCGCGCCGGCCATCGGCCGCAGCATCTGTCTCGAGCCGATTGCCAGGCGCGGCTGGGCTCGATAGGCGGCGGACGCTTCCGGTGGACGAACGGCTGGCGATCGTCGGCGACGGGCTCATCGGGCGATCCGTCCGCCTGGCCTGGGAAAGGCAGCACCCGGGTGCGGCCGTGGCCAGCATCGATCGCGGCGACGACCTCTCGGCGCTGGCCAAGGCTACGACCATCGTCCTGTCGGCACCCGTGGACGCGATCGTCGCGCTCATCCCGCGCCTGCCGGCCCTGGCACCCGACGCTCGGCTCATCACCGACACCGGGAGCACGAAGCTCGCCATCGTCGCCGCCGCGCGCCGGGCCGGCCTCGACCGGTTCGTGCCGGGTCACCCGATGGCTGGCGGCACGTCCAGCGGTCCGCGCGGCGCGCGACCCACCCTGTTCGACGGCCGGACCTGGTGTCTCGTGACCGAGGGCGCCGCGCAGGAGGCGGTGGCGCGGGCCACCGCGCTGGTGACGCGGCTGGGCGCCGTGCCGGCCCTGCTGGACGACAACGGTGACGCGCACGATCGCCTCGTCGCCGCGATCAGCCACCTGCCACAGGTGGTGGCCAGTGCGCTGCTGGCGCGAGTGGGGGAGACGGTCGGCCCGGACGGACTCCGGTTTGCCGG
>JADZBZ010000190.1 GCA_020851835.1 Acidobacteriota bacterium | reverse complement strand
ATCCAGGCCTCCAGGCCCCAGTCGAGGCTGACGTCCAGCGTCACGCGCACGCCGCCCGAAGCCAGCGGGTCGAGGCGCTGGCTCGGGTGCCAGTCGCGCTCGCGGATGTAGGGCGCCTCCTCGGGCGAGAAGTCGATCACCACGCGGCTGGGCGGTCCCGAGTAGGCCGACACCGAGTCGGGGAATACGCCAACGCTGGCCTCCCTGGGATCGAATGCATCTTCGAGCACCACCAGTGCTTCGATGCGCTGCACGGCGAAGGTCCGCATCTCGCCGTACGCCGGGACGAAGGCAAACAGGTAGAGCGTGCCGTGCGCGTAGGCGACACGGTAGGGCTCCACCTCGTAGTCCTTGACCTGCTGGCTGGCAAACGAGTGGTAGCGCATGCGGACGCGGCGGTGGCCGAGCACCGCGGTGAGCAGGGCATCGACCAGTCGCGGCGTCGCGGTCCCGCCGCGAACGACCGAGGCCTTCGCGGCCAGGGCCGTCGGCAGCTGGTCCACGAACCGCCAGAGCGCCGGCGGCAGGGCCTCGGCGAGCTTGTCGAAGGCCGACGCCAGGCTGTCGTGGAACGGTCCGCCGGCCAGCGCCGCCAGCAGGGTGCGGCTCAGGTAAAGGGCACAGAGTTCCGACAACGAAAAGCCCGCGGCCACCAGGCCGCCGAACACCTCGCGGTTGAGCGAGTGAACGGCCCGGCCGTCCCGGCGAACCGACTCGATGGGGAAGCCCGCCTGGGCCAGGGCCTCCAGGTCGCGCCGGATGGTTCGCGCCGACACGGCGCCGCCGGCCGCCTCGCGCAGGGCCGACAGATCGAGGCCTCGTGCGCGGCCCTCGAGGGCGAGGAGAATCCGCCACTGGCGGACGATTTCGGCGTGTCGTTCCATCGTGACCTCATCTGTCCACCGGCAGCGATAGGGTGGTTCCATGATGCTGCGACTTCGGTTCACCCGGCGGGCGTCGGCTGTCAAGCATGTCTGTCTCCAGTGCGAGTCCCGGCGCGCGCTCTTCCGGTACCGTGGTGTGGTCAAGTGGGACCGGTACCACGCGCTGTGCTTCCGCTGCTATCGTCGCCATCTCGACCGACTGCGTGCGGCGAGGCTGGTTGCCGAAATCCCGGCACCGGCCGATCCCGTGCGGCAAAAAGAAGCGGCCGTCGCCTGATGCCGTAGGGGCACTCGCCTTGTATACTCTGCGGGTATGCGCAAACTTCGGATTGGTACAGCACTCTTCACCGTGGCGCTCCTGACGGGTCTGGTCGCGAGCGTCCAGGCGCAGTCGAGCCGGTGCGCCGACTGTCACATTGCGAACCAGCAGGCGGCTGCTCCGAACTGGAGCGGTTTTGCCCTGCGGCACCTGCAGGAATGGGAATTCTCGCCGCACTCGCGCAATAGCGTGGGGTGCGACAAGTGCCACGGCGGCGATGCCACCACGTTCGAGAAGTTCCAGGCGCACCGCGACATCCTGCCGGCGCGGAGCCCGGCGAGTCCCGTCAATCGGGTGAACCTGCCGAAGACCTGCGGGACGTGTCACACGGGCCCCTTTGTCTCGTTCCAGAAGAGCGCGCACTACAAGCTGCTCCTCTCTGGGGACGATCGGGGACCCACCTGTTCCACCTGTCACGGCGAGGTGGGCGCACACCTGTTGTCGCCGGCCTCCCTCGAAAACCAGTGCAACGCGTGCCACGGCCCCGGCCGTCCGCAGGCGCGTCCGGGCCGGGCCGAAGACGCGCGGCTGCTGATGGCCGAGGTCCGTTCGGCGCGTACCCGGTTGAACGAGGCGCAGAGCATCATCAGGCGTATTCGCGACAAGGCGGTGCGCGCCAAGTTCGAAGAGGCCTGGCGGCAGGCTGAAGTGCCCGTCATCGAGGCGCGCAACGCCGGTCATGAGTTCGTCTTCGACAATCTGAAGGAGCGGCTCGACCGAGCGACCCAGCGGACCGAAGCGCTCATGGACGCGCTCGCGAACGCGCGATAGCCGGAACCGCGCAGGCGGCGACGAGCGGCAGGCGTCGCTCGTCGCCGGCATAGAACACCCGCTCCAGGAACAAGCCGGCTGCCGGCGCGGTCACACGGGCCGGCAGGCCCGAGTCCTGGACCAGCAGCCGCGGCACCGCATCGGGCGCCAGCCGCCCGCAGCCCGCCTCCACGAGCACTCCGGCCATCCGGCGCACCATCTTCCAGATGAAGTGCGACCCGCCAACGCGGATGAGGATGAGGTCGCCCTCCTCGGCAATCGTGACCTCCTCGATCAGGACGTCGGTGGACTTGTCGTCCGGGTCGTCATCCGAGAACGATCGGAAGTCGTGCATCCCGGCAAAGCCGGCGGCGGCGGCCCTCATGGCGGCCACATCGACCGCGTCTTTCACCCACCAGACATACGGCTTGGCGAAGGCCGACCGGCGGCGGGACACCTGGTACAGGTACGTGCGGGCCACCGCGGCGTGCCTTGCATGGAACCGCGCCGGCGCCGGCTCAATGCCGAGCACGTTGATATCGTGCGGGAGGTTGTCGTTGATCTGGCGGCGAAGCGACTCCGGCGGCACGCGCACGCCAAGGCCGAGGTGGGCGACCTGATGCAGCGCGTGGACGCCGGCGTCGGTGCGGCCCGCCCCCTGGAACTCGAAGTCCCGGCGCCGGGTCGCCTCGGCAATGGCCCGCTCGAGCTCGCCCTGGATCGTGCGGGCGTTGGTTTGCTTCTGCCAGCCGCTGTAGCGGGTGCCGGCGTATTCGATGGTGAGTCGGTATCGGGACACGAGGGAAGATCATAGCGGGAGTGGATAGAATCTCCCCATGCATCGACCCGTTCACGCCGCCAACCTTCCTACGCCGGTCGGTCCCTATGCGCCGGGCATGGGCTTCGAGCGTCTCATCTTCGTCTCGGGTCAGGGCGCGACCGACCCCGCCACGGGCAAGCTGGCCGGGCCCGACGTCGAAACCCAAACCGAGCAATGCCTCGAGAACCTACGCGCCATTCTCCAGGCGGCCGGCTCCGATCTCCAGCACGTGCTGCGCTGCGGGGTGTTCCTGCTGGACATGGCCGAATTCCAGCAGATGAACGGCACGTATGCCCGCGTCTTCGGCCAGCACCGCCCGGCGCGCACCACGATTCAGGCCGCAGGTCTG
This sequence comes from Acidobacteriota bacterium, assembly GCA_020851835.1. Lineage (GTDB taxonomy): Bacteria > Acidobacteriota > Vicinamibacteria > Vicinamibacterales > UBA2999 > VFZN01. The sequence goes on along the minus strand of JADZBZ010000190.1, from coordinate 6,226 downwards.
CCGGGAGAGGGTCTGCGCGTCGAGATCGACTGCATCGCCTACGTGCCCTGATCGGCCCGCGAGCGATCGAGGACTAGGATTGCTGTCGCTCGATGCTCAGCGCTTGCCCTGGTTGACGACGTTCATGGCCGTCGCAATGACGCCGGCGATGTCGGCAAGGTTCGAGGGGAGAATCACGGTGTCGGCGTTGTTGATGACCTTGCCGAACTCGCCGATGTACTGCTCGGCGACGCGCAACTGAATGGCTTCGGCGCCGCCCGCCATCTGTGAGGCCTCGGCCACCCGCCGGATGCCTTCGGCGGTGGCGCCGGCCACCGCGAGGATGGCCGCGGCCTCGCCCTCGGCCTCGTTGATCTGCTGCTGCTTGCGTGCCTCCGACGCCTTGATCACCTGCTGCTTGTCACCTTCGGCGGTGTTGATGGCGGCGTCGCGCTGGCCCTCGGACGTGAGAATCACGGCCCGCTTCTCGCGCTCGGCGCGCATCTGCTTCTCCATCGCCGCCAGCACGTCGGACGGGGGCGTGATGTTCTTGATCTCGTAACGCAGCACCTTCACACCCCAGGGTTCGGTGGCCTTGTCGAGTTCGGCCACCACCGACGTGTTGATGTTGGTCCGTTCCTCGAATGTGCGGTCGAGGTCGATCTTGCCCACCTCGCTCCGGAGCGTCGTCTGCGCGAGTTGGCTGATGGCGAACATGTGGTCGGAGATGCCGTACGAGGTCCGCTCGGGAGTCAGCACCTTGAGGTAGAGCACCCCGTCCACCTGCACCTGCACGTTGTCGCGCGTGATGCAGACCTGTGCCGGGATGTCGACGGCCGATTCCTTGAGCCAGTGCTTGTAGCGGATGACGTCGATGAAGGGCACCAGGATATGGAAGCCCGCGTCGAGCGTTCCCGAGTAGCGTCCCAGCCGCTCGACCACGAAGGCGCTCTGCTGCGGAACGACGATGGCGGTCTTGGCGACCACGATGAGGACCAGCGCCGCGAGCAGGACGATGACGAACAGACCGCTTTCGAACATGGCGACTCCTTGGGAAAGGGGAGAGCGACGCTACTCGGGCCGGACGGTCAGCAGCAGGCCGTCCACGCTGACGACGGTGCAGCGCTGGCCCATCGCAAGACCAGCCTGGCCGGCGTTGCGCGCGCTCCACGTGGAGCCGCGTACCTCGACGCGGCCAACCGCGCCGGGCTCGATGGCCGCTTGCGGTACGGCCAGCACGCCCACCAGTGAGTCGACGGTCGGGGGCGGCGCGGCCCGGAAGAGCTGCGGAAACTGCCCGCGGAACACGGCGATGAAGCCCAGGGCGAGCAGCGTGAAGAGCAGCCACTGCAGCCAGCCCGACGCCACGAGGCCAATCCACGTGAGGGCGCCAACCGACAGGGCACCCAGCCCAAAGAACATGATGAAGAACCCGCTGGGCGTGACCAGTTCCAGCACCATCAGCGCCAGCCCGCCGGCCACCCAGAGCCACCAATCCATTGCGCGCATTATAGAGGCGAACGCGGCGCTTCGCATATGATCGGTGGTTCCTATGCCCGTCATCCTCGTCACCAACGACGACGGCGTGTCGTCGTCCGGAATCCACGTGCTGGCCGATGCCCTCAAAGCCCTGGGCGAGGTCACCGTCGTCACCCCTACACAGGAAGCGTCGGCCATCGGCCACGCCCTGACCCTGCGCCGCCCGCTCCGGCTCGAGTCACATGACACCGGCGTCTGGACCGTGGACGGCACGCCGACCGACTGCGTCAATCTCGGCGTGGATGTCGTGCTCAAGCGCAAGCCGGACCTTGTGGTCTCGGGCATCAACAAGGGGTGGAACCTCGGGGACGATGTGACGTACTCGGGGACGGTGGCCGGGGCCATGGAGGGCGCGCTGCTGGGCATCCCCGCTATTGCGGTGTCGCTGCGGCGGACTCCGGAGTTCGACTTCTCGTACGCGGCGGAGGCGGCCGTCACCGTCGCCAGGGCGGCGCTGGCGCACCGCTGGAGGGCCCGAACCTTTCTGAACATCAACGTGAACACCGGGCTGCCCAAGGGGTTTCGCGTGACCACCCAGGCCCGCCGCAATCACGTGACGCAAATCGACTCGCGAGTCGACCCGCGCGGGCAGGCCTACTACTGGATCGAGGAAGCGCTCGACGAGTGGCATCCCGACGGCGGCCGATCCGACTACGAGGCGGTGATGGAAGGATTCGTCTCCGTGACGCCGCTCCAGGCCGATCTGACCGACTTTGGGGCCATCGAGGGGCTGGAACGGCTGCTGAAGACCGCCCCCTGAGATTGCCCCCCGGAACCTGGGTTCGGTACCGCCAGTGTGTTACACTTCGGCTTCGTCGCCTCCGGGGCGTGGCTCAGCTTGGTAGAGCGCTCGGTTCGGGACCGAGAGGTCGCTGGTTCGAATCCAGTCGCCCCGACCACTGTTTTTCGCACGACACAGCCCGCGGCAACGCGGGCTTTCGTCTTTCAAGGTCCGTGACGCGGCCCGGGGCCGAAGGTTGGTATCCTGAGGCCTCTCGTGACCGACTCGGACCAGCCATCGCGATCGTTCAGGTCGCCGGTCGTGGCGCTGATTCTCGCGCTCGGCGTCGTGCTGCTCGTCATCAGCATCCGCCGGGCCGGAACCGACAGTATCGTGGCCAGTTTCAGGAGCGTCGGCGCCTGGCTCCTGGCCGTGTTGGCGCTGGGGGCCGCGCGAATGGCGTTCCGCGCGCGGGCCTGGTCGATCTGTTCGCGGGTGGACGAGCAGGGCGGCATCCCGTTCGGGGCCGCGTTCGCCGCCACGCTCGCCGCCGATGCGCTCGGCAACCTGACCCCGCTCGGACTACTCGCCAGCGAGCCCACCAAGGTCATCATGGGCCGCCGCCACGTGCCGACCGCCGCCAGCCTCTCGTCGGTGGCCGTGGAAAACGGCTTCTACACCGTGTCGGTCATCGCGATGCTGCTGGGCGGCGTCTGGGTGCTGTTGCAGCGGGCCGACGCACCCGCGGCGATCGAACGCATCGGCGAGGCCATCGTCGCCGCGTCGCTGGTTGCGGGCCTGGCGGGACTGTGGGTGTTTCGTACCCGGCCGGCCGTGCTGTCGAGGTTCGAGGGCCTGGTGGCGCGCATACGACGGCGTCCCGCCCGGACCGATGCCCTGACCGCCCTCGAGACCAGTATCTACGACGTCGCGCACTGGCCGGCCCGCCGCTCGTTGCACGTGGCGGCGTGGGAGGTGCTGTTCCACGCGGCGGCGGTGGCCGAGGTCTGGCTCATCCTGCGGACCATGCCGGGCGGATCTCAGACCACGCTGGTGGACGCGTTTGTCATGGAGACGACTGGACGATTCATCACCGTCGCGTTCAAGTTCGTGCCGTATCGCCTCGGCATCGACGAGGTGGGCTCCGGCTCGGTCTCGCAACTGCTTGGCCTGGGCACCTCGTCCGGTGTCACGCTGGCTCTGGTGCGGCGCTTGCGGATTCTCCTGCTCAATGCGCTGGGCATCGCGCTGCTGGCGCGCGAGCGCGCCCGCGGCGCGGCGGCCTGACACGCGCGGCCGCCCGGCCCGTTCCTCCGTCGACGATCGCCGCGGCCCCGTGCGCTAGACTGAGCCATTGACAGGTCTTGCGCGCCTTCTCCTGGAGTTCACCGATGATCGCCCTCCGAAAGCTCACGACCCTGGCAGCCGCGACGGCGATCGCCGTCGCCGCCACGGCCTCTTCTGTTTCGCTGACGGCGGCCCAGTCGGCGTCAGAGGTCGATCCCGGTCTTTACAGCGGGATGCGCTGGCGCAGCATCGGACCCAACCGCGGCGGGCGCTCCATCGCGGTGGGCGGGAGCGAGCAGCGTCCGTACGAGTACTGGTTCGGCGCCACAGGCGGCGGCGCGTGGAAGACCGTCGACGGCGGCACGACGTGGGAGCCGATGACCGACGGCAAGATCACCACCTCGTCGATCGGAGCCCTGGCCGTCTGCCAGTCGAACCCCGACGTCGTCTACATCGGCGCCGGCGAGACCGAGTTCCGGGGCAACATCATCCAGGGCGACGGCATCTACCGGACCGGGGATGGCGGCAAGACCTGGACGCAGTTGCCCGACTTGCGGGACTCGCAGGCGATTGCGCGCATCCGGCTGCATCCGGCCAACTGCGACATCGTGTACGCGGCGGTATTGGGCCACGTCTACGACGAGCACCCCACGCGCGGCGTGTACAAGTCCACCGACGGCGGCCAGAGTTTCACGAAGACGCTGTATCGGGACGAAAAGACGGGGGCCGTGGACCTGTCGATCGACCAGAAGAACCCGAACGTCATCTACGCCGGCCTGTGGGAAGCGAACCGCAGCCCCTGGGGCATGTCGAGCGGCGGCCCGGGCAGCGGGCTGTTCAAGTCCACGGATGGTGGCGACACCTGGACCGAGCTGACGCGTCAGGCCGGGCTCCCCACGGGCATCTGGGGCAAGGTAGGCGTGTCGGTGTCACCCGTGGACAGCACCCGCATCTACGCCCTCATCGAAAACGAAAAGGGTGGCCTGTTCGTGTCCGACGACGCCGGCGCGTCGTGGACGCTGGCCAACGACAACCGCAGCCTGCGGCAGCGGGCCTTTTACTACACCCGCGTGGTGGCCGACCCCAGGGAGAAAGACACCGTCTACGTCCTGAACGTGCAGTTTCACAAGTCCACCGACGCCGGCAAGACCACCACGACCATCCGGCCGCCGCACGGTGATAATCACGACCTCTGGATTTCGACGACCGACCACCAGCGGATGGTGCAGGCCAACGACGGCGGTGCGAACGTCAGCGTGAACGGCGGGAGCACGTGGACGAGCCAGGATTTTCCGACCGGGCAGTTCTACAACGTGTTCACCACCCGGCACGTGCCGTATCACGTGTGCGGGGCGCAGCAGGACAACTCTACCGCCTGCGTGGGCAGCCAGGCCAACCCGGGCGCCGGCGAGGGCCGTCTGCCGCCGGTCTTCTACGCGGTTGGGGGCGGCGAGAGCGGCTACATCGCGCCCGACCCGAACGACGTGAACGTCTTCTACGCGGGCAGCTACGGGGGCTTCCTCAGCCGGCTCGACCGCGAAACCGGCCAGCAACGCGCCGTGAACATCTATCCGAACAACCCGATGGGCTACTCGTCCATCGACATCACGGAACGCTTCCAGTGGACATTCCCCATCATTTTTTCGCCCGTGGACGGCCAGACGCTGTACGCCTCGTCTCAGTACCTGTGGCGGACCACCAACGGTGGTCAGAGCTGGGAGAAGATCAGCCCGAACCTCGCCCGCTCGGATCCGAAGACCATGCAGGCCTCGGGCGGACCGATCACCAGGGATCAGACCGGCGTCGAAACTTATGCCGTCATCTTCACGATTGCGCCATCACACCAGGACGCGTCGACCATCTGGACGGGATCAGACGATGGATGGGTGCACGTCACACGCGACGGCGGCAAGACCTGGGAGCAGGTCACTCCGCCGGGCCTGCCCGACTTCACGCGTATCAGCCTCATCGAAGCCTCGCCGCATCAGAACGGCGTGGCGTACGTGGTGGGGAACCGCTACCAACTCGGCGATCGCCGCCCGTACGCCTACAAGACCGCTGACTTCGGCAAGACGTGGACCGCGATTGTCACCGGCATTCCCGCGCACGACTTTCCGCGCACGATTCGCGAGGATCCCAAGCGCCGCGGCCTGCTCTACATGGGCACCGAGCACGGCCTCTACGTGTCGTTCGACGACGGGGCCAGCTGGCAGTCGCTGGCCCTGAACCTGCCCACGACGCCGGTGCACGGCATCGTGGTGGAGGAGCGGGACCTCGTGATCGGCACGCACGGCCGCGGTTTCTACATCCTCGACAACATCGGGGTGCTGCGGCAGGCCAGGCCCGGCCTCACGAGCAACGACCTGTTCGTCTTCGAGACGTTCAATCCAGTACGCGGGCGCGACCGCAACGTCACCGTCGACTACTACCTCGGCAAGGACGCCAACGAGGTGAAGATCGAGTTCCTCGACGCCCAGGGCGCGGTCGTACGGTCTTTCATTGGCACGCCGAAGGCGCCGGGTGAGGCGGCCGAATCCGACGACGACAACCCGGTCCGGCCCGCACCGGCCCGCGTCGGTGTCTCGAAGGGGATGAACCGGTTCACCTGGGACCTGCGCTACGAGGGCGCCACGGTGTTTCCGGGCATGATCATGTGGGCGGCCCAGCCCCAGCGCGGGCCGGCCGCGCCGCCCGGGAAGT